>CAVFOF010000162.1:0-5462 GCA_963623895.1 bacterium | reverse complement strand
GAAATGGTAGATGAGTTCGCCCGTGGTGTCGGAGCGGTATTCGTTGACAATGCTAAAGGTGGGCGAGTTGACCACGTCGGTCACGCCGAGTGCCTCACACACGGCTTTAATAAATGTGGTCTTACCAGCACCCATCTTGCCGTAGAAGGCAAACACGGTGTTTTGGTCGATAGCCTCGATGAAAGCTTTGGCTGCAGCGGGCATATCGTTGAGCGTAGGGATGGTGATTTCCATTATATCTTAAAAAAATAGGGAAATATTATTTTACGTGTAATAGTTCGAGCAACTGCTTCACGCTCTCCTCGAGCGAGAGTTTCGACGTGTCGAGGCTGAGGGCGGGATGTTGCGGAGCTTCGAAGGGAGCAGAGATGCCCGTGAAGTTTTTCACCTCTCCTCGGCGAGCACGAGCATAAAGCCCCTTCACATCGCGACGTTCACACTCCTCGAGCGGGGTGGAGATGTAGATTTCCTTAAAATCCTCTTCGCCAATGATAGTTTGGGCGAGTTGGCGTAGGTCCTCGGTGGGGCTAACGAAGGCGGCAATGGTGATGATGCCCGTGTCCACAAAGAGTTTGGAAACTTCAGCCACGCGGCGAATATTCTCTAGGCGGTCTTCAGCCGAAAAACCGAGATTGGCGTTGATGCCCGTGCGAATGTTGTCGCCGTCGAGAATGCGACACAGCAAACCGCGCTTATGCAGCTCACGCTCCAAGGCGATGGCCACCGTGCTTTTTCCGCTTCCGCTCAGCCCAGTGAACCAAAGCATCACACCCTGCTGATGGAGCAGAGCCTCCTTGTCGGAGCGTTGCAGCATGCGGTCGAATATGGGATAGATGTTTTCTGTTTGCTTCATAACGTTGCAAAGATAATTCTTTTTTTGGGGGAGCGGAAGAAATTAAGGGGAAAGCTTAGTGCAGGGAAGCAAAGAGGAGCGTTGTGCAAGCAGCTCAAAATTGCACTTTTGTTGCAAAAAATTGCACTTTTGTTGCACGCTCTCTCCCTAGAAAGTTTGTGCAAGCAATTGCTGTTGCTTGCACTAACTGCTTACACTCCGCTGATATTCAATTGTTTCATGAGTGTAAGCAGCAAAAATGGTTGCTTACACTGTGTGCAAGGCGCATCTTTCTCTAAATGGCAAAACTACCCTTCTAAACGGCTTTACGATTAGGCCGCTAGTTTTCACGATTAGGCCACTAGTGAAGCACGATTAGGCGGCTAGTTTTCACGATTAGGCCACTAGGAAACGCTGCTCGCCAGTGTAAGCAAGTTTCCTTGCTGCTTACACTCTTGAAACAACTGATTATCAGAGGAATGCAAGCAGTTTGTGCAAGCAACAGTAATTTCGACAAGTAAACTCTCTGGTAGGAAAGAAGGCTGCTAAGAGTGAGATTTTCACGGGCTGATTATGTTCATACGAAAAAGTTGAACGGAGGATGATCTATGAGCGAGATGTAGCCCCCTCATTCGCCCACCGCTACTTCCAGCGAATTTTCTTGATTATCAGTCGGCCACGCTTCACCACGCGGGTGTGAGCCAACGCTCGGCGTAACTTGGAATCGAGAATAATGAGCGTGACGGAGAAGAGAATGAGGAAGATGCCACACGAGATGCGCAACGTGAGCACCTCACCCATGAAAACAATGCCCAACACGGCGGCCGTGACGGGTTCGAGTGCCCCCATTATGGCCGTGGGAGTGGAACCGATATACTGGATGGCCATAGCCATAAACACTAAGGAGATGACCGTAGGCACAAGACCTAAGGCTGCTGCTACCATCCACTCCGAGGGCTGCTGAAGCAGCACGATGGCTCCCTCCCCCGTGAGACTTTGGCAAAGCAGTGAGTAGACCACTACGCAGAGCAAACAACTAAACATGGCATAGAAGGTGAGTTTCGTGCCCGACATGACAATGCCGCTGCGATTGACTATTATAATATATAAGGCGTAGGCTAAGGCCGAAATCAGGATGAGCACAATGCCCGCCAAGGCTATAGGCCGCCCACTATCGTCTTTATACAGCAAACCGATGCCGCCGATGGTGAGCAGTATGGCCAAGATGGAAGGCCACTTAAGCCGCTCCTTGAAAAACACGGCCATAAGCAAGGCCGTAAACACGGGGTAGGCAAACACGAGGGTGGCGGCTACCCCGCCCGACATGTAGTGGAAACTGATGAAATAGGTGATGGAGGAGAGGGCAAACACGAGACCCAACACGCCCAACACGCAAGCCTCCTTGCGCGTGACGGCGAAGTTGCGCTTCTGCACCGCTAGGAGCAGGCCGAGCATCAGCGTGCCAAGGAAGAAGCGATAGAACAACACGGTGTTGGAATTGTAGCCCAAGGCATAGAGCGACTTGGCACAAATGGGGTTGACACCGTAACTCACGGCAGCGATGCAACCATAAACGTATCCTTTGAGTTGGTTACTGATTGGCATGGGGCGATTTTGATTGATTTTCTACTGCAAAATTACAGCGAAAACAGTGCAAAGTGAGCATTTTTCGAAAAAAATGCCGCTTTTCAAGAGAAAAATAGAAAAAAAATGACGAAAAAGTTGGATGGTAAAATAAAAAGCCGTACTTTTGCACTCGCAATTCGGGATGTAGCTCAGTCCGGTTAGAGTACGCGTCTGGGGGGCGTGGGGTCGCTGGTTCGAATCCAGTCTTCCCGACTAGCAATTGCAAAGCAGTTATTCTCACAAAGGATGACTGCTTTTTTCGTTTTATCCCCACTACTTAAAAGTGGTTCTTAATCCGCCTCTCTAAAAAGGAAAGCACAACGCTTTGTCAAAGGCGGTAGATGTGCTAACTTTGCACACTAATATGAACAACGACAACTTTCTCTATTCGCAACCCGTGCTCGACTTCGTCACCGTGAGCACCGAATATTGCAAATACTTGGAGCAACTCGAGGGAACTGAGCCACACGACTTCTGCCGCGTGATGCTCGGCTTGCTCCCTATGCTTTACCTCAAAGCCTCACTTATTAAAGACGTGCCCGAAGCCGAAGGCTGGAACGAAAAGCAACTCACCGAAGCCGACTACGACTTCGTGCGCTCGAAAGTGGCACAGGTGATGGGAGCCAACGACGACTTCCTCGACGTGTTCGTGGCCGACTTTAAATATTCTGAACAACCCGTGCTTTGCACCATCAGCGAAAACTTGGCCGACATCTATCAGCAGCTACGCGAACTGGTGGAAACCTTCCGCAATGGCTACGAGGACGCAATGGAGGTGGAGCTCTGCGAGGTGATAGAGGAGTTCCGCATGCAATGGGGACAAAAGTTGTTGAACGCGCTGCGTGCCCTACACGACACCACTTACCAAAACATCTAAAAAGTGCGAAAGCTATTTAAACATACCGACAAAAACTATGTGGCTCAGTTGCCACGCTATGCCTACGACGGGAAAATCGTGGTGGTGCAAAGTGCCAACGAGGCCGAACGAGCGGTGAGCATCTTGCAACGCTCCCCCATCTTGGGCATCGACACCGAAACCAGGCCCGCCTTCCGAAAGGGCGAAAGCCACAAAGTGGCTCTGCTGCAAGTGGCCAACGAGGAGGTGTGCTTCCTCTTCCGCATGAACGAACTAGGCTTTCTCCCCTGCATGGCGAACCTCTTAGCCGACCCCGACGTGCTGAAAGTGGGGCTCTCGCTGAAAGACGACTTCCGCATGCTGCGCCTTCGGGATGCAAACTTTAAACCCGACGGCTACATCGACCTACAGGACTATGTGAAGAAAATGGGCATTGAGGACATGAGCCTTCAAAAGCTCTACGCCAACGTGTTTGCCCACCGCATCTCGAAAGCGGCCCGACTGTCGAACTGGGAAGCCGACGTGCTGAGCGACTCTCAAAAGGTGTATGCCGCCACCGATGCCGTGACCTGCATACAGCTCTATAAAGAACTGAGCACACTGAACGAAAACAAACAATACCAACTGGTAGCTGAACAAATAGCCCCTCAACCATCACACAATGAAAAAACAACCCAAGCGTAAGGGCCACGCCGAAGAAATGCCCACCTTCCTGCCCGAAGGAGAATACGACGCTAACATCATCACCCTCTTCCTGCGACGCGGCAAGAGCGAAAGTCTGAAACGCTTCCACCCCTGGGTATTCTCGGGAGCCATTGCGGGAGCCAATGGTGCACTGACGGAAGGCGACGTGGTGCGCGTGGTGTCGGCCGAAGGCGAACTCATGGGCTATGGCCACTACCAAATAGGCTCTATCGCCGTGCGCATGCTCACCTTCGACGAGGAGGCCATCGATGCCGCCTTCTGGGTGAACCGACTGGGCGAAGCCTTCAGCCTGCGACGCGCCTTGATGCTCACGGGGCGAGAGGATAACGACATCTATCGCCTAGTGCATGGCGAAGGCGACCGCTTGCCGGGGCTCGTGGTGGACGTTTACGGCCGAACGGCCGTGATGCAAGCTCACTCCGTGGGTATGCACCGCTCACGCATGGAAATTGCTCACGCGCTAGTGGAAGCCTCGGACGGACTGATTGAAAACGTTTACTACAAATCGGAAACTACCCTACCCTACAAAGCCGACCTTCATCAAGAGAACGGCTTCCTCGTGGGCGAAGACGACGGCAACATCGCCACAGAGAACGGACTAAAATTCCATATCGACTGGTTGCGCGGACAGAAAACGGGCTTCTTCGTAGACCAACGCGAAAACCGCTCCCTGCTCGAGCACTACGCTAAGGGGCGCAACGTACTGAACATGTTCTGCTACACGGGCGGCTTCAGTGTCTACGCTATGCGTGGCGAAGCCAACCTTGTTCACTCCGTCGACTCCTCGGCCAAAGCCATCGAATTGACTCGAGCCAATGCGGAACTCAACTTCCCTGGCGACACTCGCCACGAAGCCTTTGCCGAAGACGCTTTCAAGTTTTTGGAAACGGCGGGCAGCAACTACGACCTCATCGTGCTCGACCCTCCCGCCTTTGCGAAACACAAGGATGCCCTCCCCCGTGCGCTGAAAGGCTACACGCGACTCAACGCTATAGCCTTCCGCAAAATCAAAAAGGGCGGCATCGTGTTCACATTCAGTTGCTCGCAAGCCGTCAACAAGGATCAATTCCGCCTCGCCGTGTTCACCGCTGCCGCACAAAGCGGACGCCACGTGCGCATCCTCCATCAGCTACACCAACCCGCCGACCACCCCATCAACATCTACCACCCCGAGGGAGAATACCTCAAAGGATTGGTGCTTGAGGTGGAATAAATCGACTCTAACTACGAAAATAACCCCAAAATTGGGGGCGATGCGTCCCCGCGTCGGCACTAGTGGAAACTCAAGCAGATAAGGTATATATACTTCTGCTTTAGGATTGCTTCTTGCGCCGACGCGGGGACGCGTCGCCCCCAATTTTGGGGTAATACATAAAAAAAATAATAGGGTAATAACTAAGAAAAACTCTCAGTTCCTGCACACCTACTCCACAAAACGCCAAG
>CAVFOF010000161.1:0-5466 GCA_963623895.1 bacterium | reverse complement strand
AAAAATAGCAAAAAACTCCCATTTTAACAAATCGTAATAAGTTCAGACGACCTCTTTATTTTGATAATTCAAAGAAGCGAGAATCTCTTTGGAACACGGGTTTATTGCTGAGTGTGAGTTTTGAAGAAAAGATAGACTTCCAAATCATTCCGATTAAACAATGTGATGAAGAACCTGAGTTCATCATAGAATCTTACAAAACCATAAAGAACGAGGTTGAGCGGATAAATGCCATTATAGCTGATGACAACCGACTAGAGTTGGCCTATAAGGAGATGGTGGCAAAATCTTTGCCACTTTCAGCTATGCAACCTTATGTGTCGCATTATGTAAGAGCTTTGTATCATAGAGGCATCTTGCCAGACATGATATCGAAGCGGAAGAAGGCAGCTATACTCAACAATGTGCGATGCGAAACTCATCGGGAAGTGTTGATTGCTTATTTAAATCAAATATTAGCAGAGTATGAATAAGAAACTGTATGTGTTGCTTCACCCCTCACGGTTGTTAGCGGCTTTTATGGGACGGTATTGCACTTGGTTGCCCGATGAGATATTTTTGCGTTGCCGATACCGATTGCTTATGCATAAGCGATTGCATTTGGAACCTCCCGTCACGTTCACAGAAAAGATACAGTGGCTTAAGTTAAATGACAGAAAGCCTATCTATAGCTTAATGGCAGACAAATACGATGTGAAGGAATACGTGGCCAATCGCATTGGAAAACAATATATCATTCCCACTTTGGGAGTTTGGGATAGTTTCGATGAGATTGATTTCTCTCAACTTCCTAATCAGTTTGTGCTGAAAAGCACGAATGGTGGTGGAGGTACTGGGGTGGTTATTTGTAGGGACAAAAGCAAAATTGACAAGGAAGCTGCAAAGAAACTATTGAACTTTTCATTGAATACTCCTGCAAGTAAGGTGCAAGGAGAATGGGTGTATAAAAACATTAAGCCAAGGTTGATTGCTGAAAGCTTCCTTTCTACGACTGAGAATTCAGAACTGCTGGATTATAAGTTTTTCTGTTTCAATGGTAAGGTGCGTTGTTTTAAAGTAGATTTTGGTCGTTTTACCACGCATCATGCCAACTATTATGATGAAACAGGTGCGTTGCTTCCCTTTGGAGAAACTATTTGTCCTCCCGATTTTAATCACAAAATATCGATACCTGACAGTCTTTCAAAGATGATTGAGCTAGCGGAAAAATTAGCCGAAGGACATATTTTTCTACGGGTTGACCTTTATAATGTAAACTCTCAAATCTATTTTGGAGAATGCACGTTTTATCCCAATTCTGGTTTTGGAGAGTTTACACCAAAGGAATGGGATTATACATTAGGAACTTACTTAGAATTGCCTATGGATAAGGATAGAAGTCCAATTTATAGGGGGGGGGTAATTTTTCAAATTGTTCGCAAAGAAAGAAAGGAGGCACGTCAATGCGCATAGTGTATTGTGGGTGTTTCCGATTTCCTGTTTATGATGCTGCTGCTCAGCGAGTATTGAATAACGCAAAACTGTTTAGAGAACAAGGGCATACGGTTCAGTTTATTAGTTGGGGAGGTAAATATGATGAAAAAGACTTGTGCGACGATGGCAAATATCGTTTTGCTGGTTTTGAGTACGTGATTACTCACGAATTGGATGCGCAAGGAAGTTTCCTTCATCGTCTAAGATGTCGAATGGCCAGGGGACGAGCGTCCCTTGCCTTGTTGGAGGGGCAGACAGAGAAACCAGACTTGATTATTTTGTATAATGCAGGATACTTTTGGACTAAGACCATGTTCTCTTATTGTAATCGCTACCAAGTAAAATTGGCCAATGATATTACGGAGTGGTATGATTGGAAGGAATTACATTTGACAGATGTGTTTCCCAATGAATGGAATATGCGCTTCTTGCAGCATAAAATTAGGAACAAAATAGTAATAAGCAATTTCCTAAATAATTACTATCCCACTTCCAATAACATTCAACTTCCTCCCTTATGTGATGAAACGGATAAAAAATGGAAGGCTGTCTTAGAAGATAACCGCTTGCAGCCATTCGACGGTATAACCCTAATCTATGCGGGTAACCCAGTAAAGAAAGATTGCGTACACACGGTAATCAATGCGGTAAACGTGTTGATAAATGAAGGACAACGTATTCGGTTTATTCTTTTAGGTACAACTCGAGAAAGCTATCTTAAGCGATATGGTAAGCAACTCCTATCGCAAAAGCTAAGTGAAAACATTATTTTTTTAGGACGCGTATCTCAAGAGTTGATACCAGCTTACTATAAGAAGGCTGACTTTATGGTGCTTCTTCGAGAACCCACTCGGAAGAATATGGCTGGTTTTCCAACCAAATTTGCAGAATCGATGACAGCAGGAGTTCCTGTGATATGTAATTCTACAAGTGATATTTCTCGATACCTTATAGAGGGAAAAACGGGATTCTTGGTGGGTGAGAATACTTATGAGTCCATATTGAATGTTCTTCGTGATAAGGTGGTTAATTTGAAACGTTTGGATATTGAACAGATGAAACAGCAAACGAACGAAATGGGATTGAGTTTCTCTTGTAGAAACAAATGTTATATGGAGGCTATTCAGAATTTCATAGAAAATCTACATTGAAAACTTTTAATTTAAATTTGGTGTCTCAGTTCCGCTGCGAACTGATGGGGATAAGTGCTTTGCTTATTATCCTTTGTCATGCGTCTGGAAATAATGTCTCTATGCCAGTATCCTTAAGGTATTTGCTTGCACAAGCAGCCTTAGGGGTGGATGTTTTTTTATTCTTGAGTGGCATGGGTTTGCATTATTCTCTAAATAACGTAATAGGGGGGGGTAATTTTGCTTGGCTAAAGAAAAGATACAAACGACTATTTATTCCGTATTGGCTTATTATAGTTCCGCTAGGGGTAATTGATTACGTGTTTTATGGTGAGAGCCTAACTTCTATTTTGCTTGTAGCTACCACATTGAAATATTGGATATCGCATGAGAGTGCTTGGTTTATAGCCTTGCTTGTTCCGCTCTATGCGTTGGCTCCTTGGTTAGATAAATGCCTTCGAGTGCATGGACAATACAAAATGATTTTTACTCTTGTTGTTTGCTATTGTGTCGCCTTGATACCTCAGAACATAGATTCACACTCATTTCTCGCTAATGTACAGTTTGCCATTATTCGTGTTCCCGTTTTTATATTGGGCATGTGGTTAGGGCCTTCAATAAAGAAACAAAATAAGCTGAATTTGGGTTGGGTACTGCTTTCCTTGTTCATAGGTCTAGTAATTGTAGCTATAATCAGGAAACCTTTACCTAGTTATTTCTTTTTTACACTGCCTTTGTTGTATGTGCTTGCCTCGTTTTGTGAGAGGTTGAAAATGCTTAAGTTTCGTGCAGTGCTCCTCTTTTGGGGAGGAATAACATTGGAGTCGTATATGTTTAATACCACATTGCCCAAATATGTTCATAGCTTACTCGAGGCTCTTGCTATTTCTGATAATGGCAATTATCTCCTCTATGCAATTGTTGTTGTTGTGGGGACATTCTTGGCTATTGTAGTTAATCGAGTTGTCAAGAAAATTCTAGCGTAACACGTCATCACAATCTTCCTAATTTCTACGTTTATATGATACAATCGAAATCAGACCTTCAATTTTATATTGCAGCAGATCGCATAATGAATGGTTTTCCAGCAGAGCAAGGCTTGAGGGAAAAAATCAAAGAATCCTTTTTATTGGGGGGGGTAATTTTGCCGTCATAAACTATCTGAAACATTTGCGGAGGTATGCATACTACCGCAATACACATAAACGATTGCTAAGCATTAATACCTTAATGATGGTCTATGAACACTATGTGCTTGGAAAACTCGGCATGCGTTGCGGTTTTACTATAGGAACTAATTCGTTGGGGTATGGAGTAGTAATTCCGCATTATGGCACTATTATAGTAAATGAAGAAGCTAGGATTGGAAATTTTGCAGTCTTGCATACTTGCACTTGCGTGGCAGGAGGTGACAAAGAAATCGGTGATGGCTTTTACCTTTCAACGGGAAGTCAGATTGTAGGCTCACTGAAACTAGGCAATGGCGTAACGGTAGCAGCACATTCTTTGGTGAACAAATCATTTGGCGACAACGTGTTGTTGGTTGGTGCTCCAGCTCAGATGAAGAGAGAGCAACCCGTGTGGTATGAAACCGAACGAGACAAAGCATCATTTTCTAATAAAATTGACTCTGTGATGCGTTTAAAAAATAAAATCTACGGTAACGCTGCAGAGGATGAATAATAAAATATACTGATGATAAAGATTTTAGTAAATACGATTTCTTCGAAGAAAATCGCAGGAGGAGGTTTTCAAATTTCACAAAACTTTGTACTAAAGACTTTGGAATGTAAGGAGGTGGAATGGTATTATATCACTTCGCAGGACTTAGACGAAGTGGTTGGTGAAAGTTTTAAATCGTTACGTGGCAAACGTTACTTTGTATTTCCAACACAACCTGACTATTTCCATTCTTATCGAAAGGTAGAAAAACAAGTTAGGGAGTTAGAAAAACAGATAAAGCCTAATGTGGTTTATTCAGTGGTTGCCCCTAGTTATTTCTCGTTCAAAACAGTGGAAGTGATGCGTTTTACTAATCCTTGGGTGACACATCCGAACGAGTATTCTAGGAGTACTTTGACAGGAAAACAGAAATTGAGAACTTCTCTTTATTGTTGGAATCAGAAACGCTTAATGAGAAAAGCACATTTCTTTATCACGCAGACAGAAACCACAAAACAAGGTATTCTGCGTATAACGGGGGAATCCTCTAATCATGTATGTGTAGTAAACAATGTGTTACCATCAGCGTTTGAGAACATGGATAATACCCCTATCGTAGAGGATGATTGGATTAACGTAGCTTGTGTTGGAAACCCAGTTTCCCATAAGAATTTTGACATTATTCCTAGTGTATTAATGCATTTAAGGGAAATGGGTGTCAATAATGTTTGTTTTCACACAACGATACCATTTGACCATCCTTTAAATAAAATCTTAAGTAACCAACTTGGTCTAATGGGAATGCAAGAGAATTGGGTGAATCATGGTCGTATATCTCAAAAAGAGTTGGGAGCTATGTATCAGCGTTGCCAACTCTCATTTCTCCCTACTTTGTTGGAGGTGTTCTCTGCTAGTACGGTTGAGGCTATGTACTTTAATCTTCCGATTGTGGCAACAAATTTTGATTTCAATACGGATGTTCTTGCGGATAGTTGTCTATATTACGACCCCAAAAATGCAAAAGATGCGGCAACACAGTTTGCTAAGTTGATTGCAGATACGAACCTTCAGGATGAATTGAAAGCAAAAATGCAAATTCAACTCAAAAAATATGGCAACTATGATGAGCATTTTAAAGCAATCAAGGATTTTCTAATTAGGGTAGCAAAGAAAGATATTGTGTGACTCTTTGTCTCATACA
>CAVFOF010000160.1:0-5467 GCA_963623895.1 bacterium | reverse complement strand
ATTTTCTAAATCAGAAACTTGAGTGAAGGATAGAACTGCTATTTCGACCTTCATAAAGAAAGACATCATTAGGCTCTGCCGCCCCTTTCAAATTTCCACTTTTTCACCGCAGGAAAACGCAAAATGTAAAGCCAAAAGCGAAAAATATTGCTTTTTGTTTATTTTTCTCCCCATAAAAGCATATTGTTATGATTTTTATTCTTACTTTTGCAGCGTGATAACCAAATAACCCTTACTACTTGACATTTGTCAACCAAAAACAACAAAACCTAAACCCCTAAGACAACAAGAACCATGTGCGGTATAGTTTCCATATTCAACATTAAAGAGCAAACCCCCGAACTTCGTAAGAAGGCATTAGAGATGAGCAAGAAAATCCGTCACCGTGGTCCCGATTGGAACGGCATCTATTGTGGCAAAAGTGCAATTCTCTGCCACGAACGTCTCTCCATCGTCGACCCTCAAAGCGGTAAGCAGCCACTCTTTGCCCCCGATAATAAACAAGTATTGGCCGTGAACGGTGAGATTTACAATCATCAAGACATCCGCCAAGCTTATGCAGAGAAGTATGAGTTCCAAACGGGTTCTGACTGCGAAGTCATCCTTGCCCTCTATAGAGATAAAGGCATTGATTTTCTTGAGGACTTAAACGGCATCTTCGCCTTTGCCCTCTACGATGAGGCGAACGATGATTTTCTCATCGCTCGTGACCCTATCGGCGTCATTCCCCTCTACATTGGACACGACAAAGATGGCACCGTTTATTGTGCCTCTGAACTCAAAGCACTTGAAGGATTCTGCGATGAATACGAACCATTTCTCCCCGGCCACTACTATCGCGGTTCGGAAGGCAAGATGGTAAAATGGTACAAACGCGATTGGGAAAGCTACGAGAACGTGAAGAACAACACGGCCTCCGTGCAGGACGTGCACGATGCCCTTGAGTCAGCAGTGAAACGTCAACTCATGAGCGACGTGCCTTATGGTGTACTTCTCTCAGGCGGTTTGGACAGTTCGGTCATCTCGGCCGTAGCCAAGAAATATGCTGCAAAACGTGTAGAAACCAATAGTACACAGGCCGCTTGGTGGCCTCAACTCCACTCCTTTGCCGTAGGCCTTAAGGGAGCTCCTGATTTAGCGAAAGCTAAAATGGTGGCCGACCATATTGGCACGGTTCACCACGAAATCAACTATACTATTCAAGAAGGGCTTGATGCCGTGCGCGATGTGATTTATTTCATTGAAACCTACGACGTAACCACCGTACGTGCCTCAACCCCGATGTACCTATTAGCTCGTGTTATCAAGTCAATGGGCATCAAGATGGTACTCTCAGGCGAGGGAGCCGATGAGGTGTTTGGTGGCTACCTCTACTTCCACAAAGCCCCCAATGCGAAAGCCTTCCATGAGGAAACCGTACGCAAACTCTCGAAGCTACACCTCTACGACTGCTTGCGAGCTAACAAGAGCCTCTCAGCTTGGGGCGTAGAGGGCCGTGTGCCCTTCCTCGACAAAGAATTTCTCGATGTAGCCATGCGCCTCAACCCCGAGGCTAAAATGTGCCCAGACTCTACCATCGAAAAGAAGATTGTACGCGAAGCCTTTGCCGACATGCTACCCGAAGAGGTGGCTTGGCGTCAAAAGGAGCAATTCTCCGATGGCGTAGGCTACTCCTGGATTGACACGCTCAAAGAGGTGACTGCCGCTGCCGTGAGCGACGAGCAGATGGCTCACGCAGCAGAACGATTCCCCATCAACACCCCAATGAATAAGGAGGAGTACTACTATCGTAGCATCTTCGAAGAATACTTCCCCAGCGAAAGTGCAGCCCGCAGCGTGCCCAGTGTGCCTAGCGTGGCTTGTTCCACCGCCGAGGCCTTAGCTTGGGATGCTTCGTTTCAAAACTTAAACGACCCTAGCGGACGTGCCGTAGCTGGCGTTCATGAAGATGCCTATAAGCAATCCTAACCACTCTGAATTAGAAAATAAACACGCAAACACACTTACTAACATACACACACCTTAGGTGGAAGTTTTTTTCTCTCTTAGAACTAGCAAAAGCCCACGCACTCCACGAACACTGGCTCTACTCTCTTTAACAAAGAAATGCTTCCCCCTCTAATCTCAACCTTGTAAACCTAGAATTAGACCTTACAATTACACTGAAAAAACAACACAGAAACCTTTACCTTATGCGTGGTTAGGGCCTCATTCCTCCCTAATGCCACGAGATAGAAATTGCTCCTTGCGAGCCACTCCATCGAACAAACGAGACCTGACTAAACTATATAATGTTATTTTGGTTGATCTGTCCGCTGCGTTCCCCAACGGGGGAAACGTGGCGGATTTTTCTTCGAGTATTGTTGTTTCATACCTATCAACAATATGAGGATACGATTGAATCCAACTATTGTAAAAGAGCACTTTCCTCCCATTCATCCTCGTCTAGAACCTCAGAAATAACGACCAATGAAACCGTCAACCTGCCGCCTCACCCACACTACAGCAAGAAGAAAAGCGAAGAACCAATCACAAGAAATAGGTAAAAGCTAGAGTTTTTTCCACTTTCATTTTGCGCTTCAAGCACCTTACACTAACTTTGCAACGCAATAGTTGTGAAGTAACACACGAGAGCCACCCTCCGCAACCACTTCACACGAACCAAAATAATTGGAAGATGTTGAAAAGAGTAAAAAGAAATTGGTACGTACCCAAAGGGCAAGAACCTACAGATTTCGACAAGCATATACTTAGTTTCCAAAATCGTGGCGAACTAGTACCCACCCGCAACCTCATTAAAACCCCTGAACAAATTGAAGGAATCAAACGCTCTTGCGTGGTGAACACGGGGGTGCTCGACCTCATCGAAAAAGAAATTCACGAAGGCATGAGCACCGCTGAAATCGACAAACTCGTCTATGATTACACCACCGACCACGGGGCTATACCCGCTCCACTCAACTACGAAGGCTTTCCTAAAAGCGTATGCACAAGCATCAACGAAGTGGTGTGTCACGGCATTCCCTCAGAATATGAAATACTCGAAGAGGGCGACATCATCAATGTGGATGTCAGCACCATCCTCGACGGCTACTATAGCGATGCCTCGCGCATGTTCATTATTGGTAAGACCACGCCCGAGAAGGAAAAACTCGTACGCGTAACGAAAGAATGCCTCAACATCGGAGCGGAAGCAGCCAAACCTTGGGGCTTCATTGGCGATATAGGCAAAGCCATTGAAAAACACGCTAAGAAGAACGGATTTAGCGTGGTAAGAGAATTATGCGGACATGGTGTAGGACTAGAATTTCACGAAGAACCCGAAGTGGATCATTACAACACTCATCACCACGGCATGCTCCTCGTGCCAGGTATGGTGTTCACCATCGAACCGATGATTAACATGGGGCAACGCCACGTGTTTATCGATGAAGAAGACGGGTGGACCGTAGTGACCGAAGACGAACTGCCTTCAGCTCAATGGGAGCACACCTTCCTAATGACGGAAGAAGGGCTCGAAATTCTTACCTATTAAATTATGGAACAACAAGAAATTATCACAATATTGGCCATTGAGTCGAGCTGCGATGACACTTCAGCCGCCGTCATTCGCAACGGCATCTTGCTGAGTAACGTCACCGCTAGCCAAGCTGTACACAAGGCCTATGGCGGTGTAGTGCCCGAGTTAGCTTCACGTGCCCACCAGCAGAACATTGTACCTGTAGTAGATCAAGCCTTGAAACAAGCAGAAGTGACCAAGGAGGAGCTATCAGCCATAGCTGTTACTTTAGGTCCAGGCTTGATGGGCTCGCTCCTAGTGGGAGTATCGTTTGCCAAAGGTCTTGCCACTTCACTAGGCATCCCCCTTATCGAAGCCAACCACCTACAGGGACACATCCTAGCACACTTCATCCGAACGGCCGACGACGACCACCAGCTCCCCCCCTACCCCTTTCTCTGCCTACTCGTGAGCGGAGGCAACTCGCAGATTGTGAAGGTCAATGCTTACAACCAGCTCGAAGTGTTGGGACAAACTATCGACGACGCTGCGGGTGAGGCTATGGACAAATGTTCAAAGGTGATGGGATTCGGCTATCCAGGTGGTCCTATCATCGATAAGCTAGCCCGACAAGGCAACCCCCAAACCTACCAATTTGCTAAGCCCAACATTGCCGGCCTAAACTATAGTTTCTCGGGATTGAAGACCTCCTTTCTCTACTTCCTTCGCGACCAAATCAAGGAGGATGCCGACTTCATCGACCACCATAAGGAAGACCTTGCCGCCTCACTCGAAAAGACCATTGTCGACATTCTCATGAAAAAACTCGACAAGGCGGTAAAAGAAACGGGCATCAAACACGTAGCTCTCTCGGGCGGAGTGTCGGCCAACACGGGGCTACGCAATGCCTTCAAGGAAAGAGCAGAAAAGAAGGGATGGAACATCTACATCCCCCGCTTCAGCTACACCACTGACAATGCAGCCATGATAGCCATCACAGGTTACTATAAATACCTCGACAAGGACTTCTGCCCCATCGACAAACCCGCCTATTCAAGAACCATCCTTTAATCATTAAAGAATACATACAAAAGAATACATACAATGGAATTAGACCTCAAACTTGTAAGCAAGGAAATCAACGAAATCATGTGGCGCGAAAGCAAAACGCTTTCTACAGCCGAGAGTTGCACCGCTGGTCGCATCGCTAGCGTCATCACTGCAGTGCCTGGCAGCTCCAACTACTACAAAGGCGGCCTCGTGTGCTACGCTAACGAAGTGAAAGAAAACCTCTTGGGCGTAGACCCTAAAGTCATTGAGGAGCAAACTCCCGTTTGTGAAGACGTGGTACGCCAAATGGTCAACGGAGCCAACAAACTTTTCGGCACCGACTACGCCGTAGCCATCAGCGGTTATGCTGGTCCTGGTGGTCCCGATGGCGGTAAGTCGGGCGTTATTGTAGGCACCATCTGGATTGCCGTAGGTAATGGCGACAACATCGTAACCCGCATGATTGAGACGGATCACGGACGCGACAAGAACCTCGCCGCCGCCACGAGCGAAGCCGTACACATGCTGCTCGACTTCATCAAAGCAGACGTAGCCGAAGGCAAAGCCGAATAAAACCTTTTCCCAACCATTTCCCTCTCTGCAAGAAATGATTAGGAATAAATAGACATCAACAAGGACTACGAGAGATAGTTAGTTTCAATTATGAAAATCCGATAGATTTCGTATTGATACTAACTATCTCTCGTAGTCTCTATTGATATTTGATAGCTCTTTTCGTTGCAAAGATTAATATTTCAACCTTCGGTATGGACTAACTACCACTGAGCACTCCATCCGCTACTCACACTAAAAGCATGTTACAAATCCTCCTCAAAAGTATAGAAAGAGCAAAGAATGTAAAAGCAAAGGCCACATTGTAATAGAATGGAAAAAGATTTTATAACATTTGCTTTGCAC
>CAVFOF010000159.1:0-5540 GCA_963623895.1 bacterium | reverse complement strand
GGGATTCTGCTTAGCATAGCCAGCCCAAACTTCCTTGCGAGCCGATTCCTGAGCTGCAATGTCGTCGTCACACTTCTTCGTGGCGGCCTTGTCTTCCTCAGTTAGTTCGTCATACTTCTTGTCCTTCTGACTTTCTTCAACTTCAGCACGATGTGCGCGCAAAGATTTCAGTTCGTCTTCAATGGGCTGCAACTTATCCTTCAAAGCCGCAGTCATGTCGCTAAGCATGGACTTAACCAATCGGTGATCAGAGTTAAGCACTACATTGTACATGTCTGGCATTTCGCCATAGAACGACATGCCCTGCTGATAGCGACTAGCGTCCTTCATGCGGCGCATGTATTCGCTCTGTGTGATGATAACTGGCGTTGCTGTTTCTCCCAATGCAGCCGACTCTACGTGGAACTGCATATTGCTAATTGAGGGAAGTTCGGCTGTGAATACACCCGAAAGTGAAGCGGCATCCTCCTCGCTCAAATTGCTCTGAGGAGCATCTTCCTTCTGAATGATGCGATCAATCACGTCGCCATCCACACGGCTGAAGCGACTCTTCTCGAGTTTCTGCTCAAGCATGCTGACCATGGGCGTGTCTAGTTGGCCATCGAAGAGCAGCACACTATAACCCTTTGCCTTGGCCGACTCAATATAGCTATATTGTTCGTCCTTGTCGGTGGCATAAAGGTAGATAAGATTGCCGTCTTTGTCGGTTTGAGCGTCCTTTATCAGGTTGGCATACTCCTCGTAGGTAAAGTATTTACCATCAATATCTTTGAACAAGGCATAAGATTTTGCTTTATCGTAGAAATCCTCCTGCGAAAGCATACCATAGTTGATGAAGAGCTTCAAATCGTCCCACTTCTGTTCGAAGTCCTTGCGGTCGTTCTTAAAGATAGATTGCAAGCGGTCGCTCACCTTCTTCGTGATGTAAGAAGAGATTTTCTTCACATTCGAGTCACTCTGCAAGTAGCTACGGCTCACGTTCAAGGGGATATCGGGTGAATCGATTACGCCGTGTAGCAAGGTGAGAAAGTCAGGAACAATGTTCTCCACCTGATCGGTTACGAACACTTGGTTGCAGTAGAGCTGTATCTTGTTGCGATGCACATCGAGATTGCTCTTGATTTTGGGGAAGTAGAGCACGCCCGTGAGGTGGAAGGGATAGTCTACGTTCAAGTGAATCCAGAACAAGGGCTCATCGGACATGGGATAGAGATCGCGATAGAACTTCTTATAGTCTTCATCCTTCAATGTGGAGGGGGTCTTAGTCCAAAGCGGAGTGGTGTCATTCACCACGTTATCTTCCTCAGTGTCCTGCTGTTTGCCGTCCTTCCATTCCGTTTTTTTACCGAAAGCAATGGCGATAGGCAAGAAGCGGCAATATTTTGTGAGGAGTTCTTGTATTTTATTCTTCTCCAAAAAATCAGCGCAATCATCAGACACGTGCAACACGATGTCTGTACCACGATCGGCCTTCTCGCATTCGTCGATTTCGAAGGCGGGCGAACCGTCGCAAGTCCACTTCACGCCCTTGGCCTCTTCACGATAACTGCGGGTGATGATATCTACGCGATCGGCCACCATAAAGGCGGAATAGAAACCGAGACCAAAGTGACCGATAATGGCCGAAGCGTCGTCCTTATATTTTTCCAAAAAGTCGTTGGCTCCTGAGAAAGCAATTTGATTGATGTACTTGTCAATCTCCTCTGCCGTCATACCAATACCGCGGTCGCTGATGGTCAATGTCTTGGCCTCTTTATCAACAGAAACGTGCACGGTCAAATCTCCTAGTTCGCCTTTGAAGTCGCCCTTCATGGCATAGGTTTTCAATTTTTGCGTGGCGTCAACGGCATTGCTTACGATCTCACGAAGGAAGATTTCGTGGTCGCTGTAAAGAAACTTCTTGATGACGGGGAATATATTCTCTGTAGTTATTCCAATATTACCTTTTTGCATAGTAGTATGTGTTGTTTTGTTGTTTTTAATTATCATTTACTCTAAATGCAAACCCCGTGCCAAACGCTTAGGCCACTCGCATTCTTGGCTAATCCACATTTTTTGCGTAATATTGCACCATCATAAACTCAACCCTCATGTCAAAGTTGGATTCGCTACTTGCCGAAAAACTTTATGGAGACATTCTCAACTTGCCTCACTTCACCTCTGCGCATTATGCAAGGATGCCCAACGTGCAGCGAGCAGCACAGTTTGGAGCCTTCGCCGCTCTTACTGGCCAGTACGATGCTTTAGCCGAAAGAGCGCGCCACACAGAGCACTTTGTTGGCCTGGAGCCAGACACATTAAATCAGCTAGACGAAACGCTATCGTTCATTAAGCAACAAACTGACCAATCCCCAACCGTTAAACTCACCTACTTTCAACCCGACGAGCGAAAGGAGGGCGGTGAATACATCTGCCTAACCACGCAGATTTCCCTTATAGATGAAGCTACCAACAGCCTTCGCTTGGCCAATGGAAGCCTCATCAATCTTGGCTATGTCGTTAGTTTACAAGTCATTGCATAATTCTTAGATACTCCTCTAATTTAACCTATAAATCAACTGTATGTCAGACTTCTTGATGCAACTGCAAAAGTTGCAAGCTAAAAGTTCCACATCAAGCATTCAGGGCAACAAGCATAAAGACTACACTCCTAACATATTCTTTATGCTCGACGTTTGCGAAAATGCCACTTACCTCAGCGTAGTCAACGAGAAAAGGAAGCCCATAGAGGTGGACTACCGCTACTATGATAGCAACACAGCTCAGCTGCTACATAGCATTGAGAACGTGATGCGAGAAAAAAGATTTCAAATTGTGTGGGAGGAGACCGACCTGCGCATCAATCTCAACGAGCACCCCTACCTTTGCTATCAATTGGTGCGATGCAATAACCTCATCGACAATCAGGGGAATGCCCTAAAGTCCTTAGAGGAGGAGAAAGAAATCGTTTTGACGCTTACAAAGGATGGCAAAACGTACATTCCCCATTTCAGCATTGATGGTTCGGAAGAGAGTGAACAATTGGTGATGCTGACCGACAGTTTCTGCCTGGTAAAGACCGAACTTTACAACGTGCGCAGCGTGGGCAACAACTTCCGCTATTTTTCGATTTTTGAGGACAAGTTCTCTGAGGATATGCTCGACAAGTACTTGTCCGTTTTCTTCTCTTATGTAGAGAACGTGAGGGTGAACTGCGAAGGAGTAGACATCCAGTTCTCGGAGCAGGAAGTAACCCCTGTGCCTACACTATTCTTTGAGAAGGTGGACACCGACAAGGCACTTTATCTGCGACTTTCGGAAAGCGTGAAGGACATGTCCTCTGACTTTATCGACCAGTTCAATATCAACAAACTGGCCATTTCTACCACCCCCAACGAGATACAAGTGAAGCGATTGAAGCGAAAACCCAACGAACTACTCGAAGACGACCTTCTCAAGAAGATTCAACAATACGCTCCTTCACGCCAAGCCAAGAAGACTATCTATGCTGAGGATGGGAGCTTTATCATCCCCGAAAACATTGCAGGTCCCTTCTTGCTCAACGCTCTCCCCTCGCTTATCCGCGACTATCAACTCGTAGGAGCTGAAAAACTGAAAGAGTATAAGGTGAAGGCGGTGCAACCGAACCTTAAGGTAAACCTCACCTCGGGCATCGACTTTTTAGAGGGAAGTGCCACGATAAGCCTAGGCGAGGAAAGCTTCACCTTGCAACAACTCATCTCGCAGTATAACTCGAAGAAATACATCCAACTATCCGATGGCAACCGCGCCATCCTCGATGGGGGCTACATGCGCCGATTAGAGCGCATCTTCAAGAAGGTAAAGAAGAGCGACAAGGACAAGGTGAAGGTGTCGTTCTTCGACCTTTCCGAACTGGAAACGCTCATCAACGGCCCCATTGAGGGCGAAGCCTTCAAGCATCACAGACAATTTTATGAGGGTTTCAACCAACTGAAGGAGGACAACCTTAAAGTGCCTGGGCTGAAAGCTAACTTGCGTCCTTATCAAGCCGAAGGCGTGAAATGGATAAAGTATCTCTACGACAACAAGATGGGTGGTTGTTTGGCCGACGATATGGGGCTTGGTAAGACGCTGCAAACCATTGGCATGCTCAACCTTATCTACCCGAAGGTGAAAACCCCGACCCTGCTGGTAATGCCACGCAGTTTGCTCTTCAATTGGCAGAGCGAAATTGCTCGCTTCTCGCCCAAACTCAAGGTCTACACCTATTATGGCACCACGCGCGACATCAACGAGGCCATGAGCCATCAGGTTATTTTGACTACCTATGCCATCGTGCGCAACGACATTGAAACGTTCAAGGAGCAGAAGTTCCACTACGTTATCCTTGACGAAAGTCAGAACATCAAGAATATCACGGCACAAAGCACGCAAGCCGTGTTCTTGCTCAACGCTGAACACCGCCTAGCCCTAAGCGGCACCCCTATAGAGAACAACCTAAGCGAACTCTACTCGCTTTTCCGTTTTCTCAACCCCACCATGTTTGGCACACTCGACGATTTCAATTCACGATACGCAACGCCCATTCAAAAGGATGATGATAAGGAGGCCATGCAAAGCCTTCGACGGAAGATATTCCCCTTCATGCTGCGCCGCCTTAAGCGCGATGTACTCAAGGACTTGCCCGACCGCATCGACCAAACGCTCTACGTGGAAATGGATGAGGCTCAAGCACGCTTCTACGAGCAACGACGCCTATATTATAAGGAGCAAGTAAACCTAGCCATCCACACAGAGGGCATACAGAAATCGCAGTTTGTCATGTTCCAAGCCCTTAACGAGCTACGCCGTGTGGCCTCCATCCCCGAAAGCCTCACCGATGGTCAAATTCACTCCCCCAAGCTCGACACACTTACCGACACTTTACTTGAGGCCGTGGCCAACGGACACAAGACGGTGGTGTTCTTCAACTTCATTGCGGGCATAGAGCTACTCAGCGAGACACTCGATAAGAACGGAATCGACTATGTATGTATGACGGGTTCCACCCACGACCGCCGCAGTGTGGTTGAGAGATTCCAAAACAATCCGCAGTGCAAAGTGATGCTGATGACGCTAAAGACGGGTGGCGTGGGCTTAAACCTCACCGCTGCCGACACAGTGTTTATCTTCGAACCTTGGTGGAATAAAGCTGCAGAGGAACAGGCTATCAACCGCTTGCACCGCTTCGGTCAAAAAGCAAAAGTGCTTTGTTTCTCTATGATTACGCAAGGCACAATCGAAGAGAAAATTCAGATATTACAACAACAAAAGGCAGACCTATTTAAAGGACTAATAGGAGCCGACTCCTCATCGACCAAGCAACTCAGCGAGGAAGACATTAACTTTATTCTGGGATAACGCAACATGAGCACAAAAGAAAGCACCCCCACCCCAACCACGACCATACACTTAAGCCCCGTCGACCCCACCGCCTACAACGTCGCCGTAGACCTAATGGATAAGTACAAAATAACCCTTATTCGTGAGATAGCAGCCCCTCTCGTGGCCACACTATCCACTTGTACATACCTATACAC
>CAVFOF010000158.1:0-5550 GCA_963623895.1 bacterium | reverse complement strand
GAGCTTATTCCCCCTCCATGCCTTTCCACATGCTATTGCCGCTATATTCCTTGCCATTGGAGCAAGCATCTGAGCCATTCCATGTGTCAGATTGTTTCATACCTACGCCGAAGCTAGCAGCGAGCATATTGCTTTCGAGGCTGAATTTGACGGCGAGGCTTTGGGGTTGGATATATGTATTCTTCATTTTCGTTATTATTTCAGGATGATATTTATTTGTGTTTAAATAAGAGAGAGAGAGAAAGGAAGCAGTTTTACTTCACGAGCACCTTCTTGCCGTTGATGATGTAGAGGCCGTGGGCGGGCTTGCTTACTTTGCGTCCGCTGAGGTCGTAGGCGGCCTTAGGAGCGTTGTCGGAGGTGGCGGTGGCGGCGTTGATGGCAGTGGTGTTGCCGTTGAAGTCGACCACCATCTTCACTGCGCTGCCTGCGTCGAGCACGAGGTAGCTCTTGAAGAGCTTAATGGTGCGGTCGGTGTCGCTGAGTCTGTAGAAGTTGGCCTCCCGATTGTTGCTGCTATCGAAGCCAAGCACGTAGGCGTTGGTCGAGGCGTCGATGGCTGAGCCAGTGCTGGGCTGAAGTTTGTTATTCTCAACGGTGGGGAGGGTCTCCGTGGTGCGAGCGGTGGGGATGAAGGTGCCTGCTTCGGTGGCCTTAATGATTACGCCCTCGCTAGCGGGGATTACTTGGCCGTCGATGGGGCTGAGCGTGGCGGTTTCGCCCACCTGGCTCACCTTGTAAGCGGTCAGTCCCTCGGGCAATACGGCGGGGAAGGGGGAGCTGTAAGAGCCGAGGTAGATGGTTTCGCCCTCGGAGGTGGTCATCTGCGTGGGGGTGAAGGCATTCTCTTGGTCGGCTTCCTCAAAGAAGTAGGCGCAAGTGTTACCTCCAGTGGTGTAATAGTTTACTGCACTAGCTCCATTGTGGAAGGGGTTGTCAGCACTTGTTTGCGAGGTGTTGAGCATGAGGTAGTGCAAGTCGCTAGTGGAGTTGGTTGCTTCACCCGTCATTGCACCTTGCAAGAGCAGCAAGCCGAGGTAACTGGTAGACATGCTCGTAACACTAGAAATGTCGCAATTATCGTTTGTTCCGCTGAAATTGAAAGGAAGTAGCGAGAATTGGCAACAAGCTGCGTAGTCGGTCAACACGCCATTTCCCTGACCACCAATGGTTTTTCCTTCTGAACGGAACGTGAGGTATTTTCCCGTGCTATTAGTGAAGATAAACTTATCTCCCACCTGGTGGGCATAGAAGATGGCTTTGCGCTGCTTGGTGGTGGTGAAGTGTAGCTTTCCGTTGTCGTTGGTGTAGAGATAGTAGGTAGCGGCGCTCGTGGCTACCCCCTTGTTTATGGGGCGAATGTAGTAGGCCTTGCCGTCGGTGGGGAGCGTCATGTTGGCTTTGAGCAGAGCCGTCTGCAGAGCCGTGCACTTGGCCTCGTTGGTTGCAGCGGAGTTTACGGCTGCGTAGGCTGCGGCAGTGGGGTAGCCAATTTTGCCAGCGTTGTTGCCTACGGCACTAATGAAAGCGTCTACCTTTTCCATCTCGGCCGTTTCCATCGTGGTGACAACGTTCTGTGCCGTTGCATCAGAGTAGCTCGTGTTGGTGGTGGCGGTGAAGTTTACGCGGGCTCCGTAGTCGTTGTAACTGCTACTGTTGGTAAAGCCCATGCCTGCTGAGAAGCTGTTTGAAAAAGCTAAGAACCAACTAGGCGAGGTGGCGGAGCTGATTTTGAAGTTGGCTGTGACATTCGATTCTGTCAGTGCAGCCTTTTCCACCTTGAAGCAGTTGTTGAGGCTAAGGTTCGAGGCATCGGTCAGAGTGACCACCTTGGTGCTCGAGTTGTAGCTCATAAACTTGCCCGCACCCACGTTGTAGAAATAGTAGGAGGGAGTGGTGGTGTAGATGGTCGAGGGGATAAGCACCCATTGGTGGTTTTCGTCGGTAGCATCAATGGAGGTAGACTTTGCGCAATTGGTGGCCGTCGACCCCGTTGTGGTGATGCCACCACGGGCGTTCGAAATGGTGTAAGTAGTCGTCGTGCTCAGTTCACTAAGTTCGCCGATTTGCGCTGTGGCCGTTGCGGCAAAACTCGTTGCAGCAACCGCCGTGAGAAGTAAATGTTTAATTGTCATATATAAGAGTAATTTTAAAGTAAATATTCTCAGTCAGTTTTTGTCGTTTTTTCCTCCTCTACGGTTGATACGCTTTTGCCCTTACAGGGCGCATCAAGTCCCACCCCTATCCACTCAGGGCGTTGCCCTGGGCTAAGTGCTGTTGAGCTTTCAGCCCGTTTCAACTGTATGGTATGCGTCTTTTCAAAAATTCTGCTCTAATTCTTCTCTTCAAATAATCTTCTCAAGCCCTTCTTTATGTCTTAATTCATTGCAAATGTACGGATTAAATAGTTACATTGCACATTGGGGGGGGGTAATTTGTGCAAATAAGTGTAAGAAAGCCCCAATTTGTTCAACGAAACGGCATTTTTGACGAAATAGTGTAAAGAAAAAAGCTACAGATTTGTTTACAAGCCTTTCCTATTTGAGGAAAAGAATAAGGGAAGAAAAGGAAAAAGCTGAAATAACTTGCAAAATACATTGAAATGTGATAACTTCGCCACGATTGGGCAGCCTTGCCTCAAGGATGCATGATAACCATAAATCTACACCCGTCGGAAAATCGAGCCACTCAGAGAGCCGATTTCCCGACACACACGAAGCATACAATTAACCAATTATAATTTTTTTATGAAAAACAAAATTACTTCTGTTTTCAGGAGTTTGCTCCTGCTCTGCCTAGCGATGGTCTCGCCCATGGCTTTTGCGCAGCAGGTGAGCGAACTGGTTAGTGGAAGGAGCTACTACATCAAGTGTGGCGGCACTTTTAATGGTGCTGACACTAGCCCCTACCTCTACGACAATGAGGGTGCTCTCTGTGCCCAATCTCTTAGCAGCGTGTCGACTGCCTCGCAATGGATCGTAACGGCAGTGGATGGTCAAGACGGCTACTACACCGTGAAGAATGCAAGCACGGGCAAGTATCTCGTGCCCGTAAGCAGCAACGGCGAACAAGCCACGCTGAGCAGCGAAAGCACGCAAGTGTACATCGCCAAAAACACGAACACGGGGCAGACCACCACGTGGTTTAATATCAAGAGCGACGCTTCGAGCACGATTAGCTACAACCAATATAGCACATCGAAGATAGCAGGCTACGCTGTGAACAACGGCAATAGCTCGGGCCTCTCGGGCTCTGAATGGGCTTTTATTCTCACTCCTGACGAATACAGGAAAGAGAACAACTTCGCCACGCCCACGGCAAGCACCACGCAGCTCTATCGCATAGTCAACCATAAGAACACGACCTACGCCCTCACCGAGAGCAGCAGCGGACTGACCACGGCCGACTACACCGCCACTGACAACGCTACCGACTACTCGCAATACTGGTATCTCATCGACCAAGGCGACGGCACCACGGCACTGAAGAATTTGCTCACCGACCGCTACGTGCAGAGCCTCTTGGGCACGAAGGGCTCGCAATATCAGATGGGTCTGAATCCTTATGGCTTCACCATTGCAGCCAACGCTAACACCTTAAACTGTAACTACGACATCCGCGACACGGAGACGCTCGGCCTTAACAGCACCGACCAAAGCAAGGGGGTCAGCAACCTGGGCGGCAGCACTAGCACAGGGGCCATCTACTCTTGGACGTTCTACACTGGTTCGGCCGACCTCAACTCCCTATGGAACTTCCAAGCCGTGACGCTCACTTCCGACCAACTCGCTGCCGTGGAAACGGCTAAGGCCACTGTGGCTAAGGAAATTTACTTGGCCAACGTGATTAACAACGCAAAGGTGCGCATCCGCACAGCGCGTAACTCCACTACGCCTGCTGGCGAAAAGGCCACCGTCTACACCGACGACCCCTATTACATCACCGACAATGGTAGCTCTGAGAAAATGCAAACTTTGCTATCGGGCGACGAGGCTAACAAGCAGATTTGGGTGATCCAAGCAGGCGAGGGCAACGGCTACGTGTTCCGCAACCTCGCTACGGGTAAGTATCTCGACTTTGGCAGTTCGAACTCTACGGCCAAGACTTTCTACCTACGCTACTACCCGAGCAACAGCTCTACGGAGTACTACGTGAACCTCTCCACAAATAGCGACTTCTCGGGCGACGGTAAGGGCAGTTCGGGCGGTGCGCTCCACGCTCAAGGCGACGGCACGGCCATCGTGCAGTGGACGCCCTCGGGGGCACCTGGCTCTAACTGGCTACTCGAAATCGTCGACATCACCGACGACGAGGTGCGCGAGGCTTTCGATAGTCTCAGCGGCAAATTGTCGACCCTACCCACAGAGCCTACCTACGTGAAGGTGGTCAATGCCTACCACGGCACAGCCATCACCTACAACCCCTCAAGCAATCTCAACACACAGGGCGTGCGCAGCAAGGACGGCTCGCAGCTCTGGCAACTCATCCCCGTGAGCGGCAGCGAGGGCTACTATCAACTGAAGAATGCGGTCAGCGCAAAATACATCAGCAACCCCGGCAGCGGACAGGTATGGCCGCAAGACGACGAGGCCACTAACGATAACGGCAACGGCTACCTCGTGCAGCGCATCAGTACGAATCGCTTCGAAAGCATCTACAAATTCATCCTTCCCAGCAACACTTCAAAGGGTCTCCACTCTAGCAACGGCAACCTCATCATTTGGGACAACGAGGCCGGGGCTTCTAAGTGGGTCATCAAGGCTACCGACATGACCGACGAGGAAATTGCCGAGGCCACCACGAAGTTCAACAACACGCAGAACGAACTCGCTAAGAAGGACACCTACAACACGACGTACACCGCCTTCTTCACCGACGCCACTTGCAGCGAACTGGCCGCTACCTACAAGGCCATGACCGATGACGAACTGACCGCCGCACTGACCGAGGCTGGCGTGGAATCTGAAATCCTACAGGCTGCTGCCTTGAAGGTGAAGAACAACTCTTGGGCCAACTGGGAGCAAATCTTCCGTGTGCGCGACGTGAAGCCTTACTCTAACGCTGGTAAGTGGAACGGCTTGCTCAAGATTGGTAACGAATACACGAGCCTGAGCAACCCCACCGGTATTTGGGCTACGGCTAACGACGTACACTACGTCTTCGTGGGTGACGACGTGCCCGAAGGGGCTTCGCTCACCGTGCGCTCCGTGACGCAGACCGACAGCCAAGGCTCTACCGTGGCCACGCTTTCGAAGGGTCTCAACTCCTTCACCGTAAGTCAGGATGGTGCACTCTACTTCGTCTACACCGTTGACACCGACACAACCTCTACCTCGAAGAAGCTGGCCGACTACGCTACCCTGCCCGTACACATCGAGGGCGGCACGGTGGATGGCTACTTCGACGCTACGCGCGAGGGTATCAACACCGACGACAACTGGAAGCAGATGGTGAGCGACGGTCTCTTCCAAAAGAGCTTCGTGATGATGAAGGGTCGCCACCTCATTTATCAACTCAACGGCACACTCACTAAGCAGTACATCCCCGAGA
>CAVFOF010000157.1:4035-5631 GCA_963623895.1 bacterium | reverse complement strand
ATTATTCAGGTTAGAATAAAGAGGCAATATGATAGGTGATAAGTGAGGCAAGATAGGCAAAGATTGTGGTGTAAACCGCCGTAAAAATTGCCCATTTCCATCCTCCACTTTCGTTTTTTATCGCTGTAATGGTTGCTATACATGGGAAGTAGAACAAGATAAAGACCAAGTAGGCTAGCGCCGATGTTTGGCTCATGTTGGATCGAAGGGCTTGAGAAAGGTGCGAGTCTGTTGATGTGTTATCGGTATCAACCTCCTCGTCTGCATACATCACGGCCAATGTGCTTACGACCAATTCTTTAGCTCCTACTCCCGAAATAATACCTACACTCATTTTCCAGTCGAAATGCATGGGGGATAGGATGGGGGCGATGGCATAACCAACTCTTTCAAGATAAGAGGAATTGCCCTCCTCGTTAGATATATTGCTAATAGGGGAGTTTGATGTAAGGTTGTCTGAACTCGTTTGTTTCATTTGCGTAGTTTCGTTACCGGTTCTATCTTCTCGAATTGGAAAATAGTTTAGAGCCCAAATAATGAGGGAGAATACAAGTATGATACCTCCCATCTTTTGAAGATATTGTCGTCCTTTTTCCCATGTATGTCGAAATATCGATTTCTTCGTAGGAATACGATAAGGCGGCAACTCCATAACGAAAGGAAGGTCTTCGCCGTGCATAAGAAAACGGCTGAAGAGGCGTGCCATTAGTATAGCCATTACGATTCCTAAAGCGTAAAGTCCTAGCATGACATATGCTCCCGTCTTAGGGAAGAAAGCACTAACGAGTACCACGTAGATTGGAATGCGTGCAGAGCATGACATGAAGGGAGTGATAAGCATGGTAATTAGTCTACTCTTTGGATTTTCAATGGTTCTGGTAGCCATGATTGCAGGTACATTGCATCCGAATCCCATCACCATGGGAATAAACGATTTGCCATGTAGCCCCATGCGGTGCATCAGTTTATCCATAATAAAAGCAGCACGTGCCATATACCCTGTGTCTTCAAGTATAGAAATAAAGAAGTAGAGTATAAGAATATTTGGTAGGAATACAATGACAGCACCCACACCGCTGATAGCTCCGTCTACAATCATGTCTTTTAGTATGCCGTCGGGCATGGTATAAGAAATAAAATCCGACAATTTTTCCACAAGCCAATCAATCCAATCCATCGGGTAAGAACCTAATTGGAAGGTGATATAGAAGATGAGAAATAAAAGGATAAAGAAGATGGGGAAACCTGCGAAACGATTAGTTACTAGGCTATCAATCTTTTCCGTTATTGTTCGTCCGTGTTGCTGTGTTGCATATTGTAGTGTTTCTTTTAGTGCTCCTTGTATGAAGCCATATTTAGCATCAGTCAGAGCATTGTCTGGTGACTCGTTGAGAGTTTCCTTAAGACGTTGTGTTTCTTCATATCTTGTGCTAATCAGTTCGTCATGTTGAGGTAGCGTCTCAACGAAGTTTTGTACCTCAGTGTCTCCTTCTAAGAACTTAATGGCCAAGTATCTAGTGGAGTATTTTGATCGAATTTCGTTGTTTTTCTGGAATACAAATTTGATGCGGTCGATGCTTTGTTCCAATTCCCATC
>CAVFOF010000157.1:0-4025 GCA_963623895.1 bacterium | reverse complement strand
CCCATCCATGATTTACGTGAATGTGCCTTTCAGTCTCGGAATCCTTTTGGTTTTCATAAACTTCCACAACCTTTTCAAATAGTGCTTTTAATCCATAACCTGTTCTAGAAATAGTAGGTATAAGTGGCACACCAAAAAGTTGTCCCAATTGCATGTAGTTGAGTTTGTTCCCGCTTCGTTGTAGCTCGTCATACATGTTCAGAGCAACAACCATTCGCTGATGCATGTCTATGAGTTGGGTGGTGAGATATAGATTTCGTTCTAGATTGGAGCTATCTATTACGTTTATCACCACATCAGGCGTTTCCTCAATTAAATGCCGACGAACGTAAAGTTCTTCGGGCGAATATGCAGAGAGCGAGTAAGTTCCTGGTAAATCTACGAGGCGGAAGTTGTAGGTCTTGTACTCATATTGTAGCTTCTCACCACCACATAGTTTGTTTGTTCCACAATTGTCACACGAGTAAGAGTTGCAGTTTTCGTCGTTCTCCGTGACAATCTTAAAGTCTCCTTCTTCGGTCTTTGCCACTTTTACTTTTAGAGTAAAAAAGCCTTCTTTGGCATCAACTGTAACGCCGCTGTAGTTACCCACATGTTCATGTCCTCCTGAGGCAATGTTAAATAGTGAGGTCTTTCCACAGTTAGGATTTCCCACGAGAGCCACGTTAATAACTCTATGCTTGTTGGCGGCAAGGATGCGCATTCTTTGTTCCAGTTGCATGTGCAACTCTTCCTTTTCGTCTTCGCTCGAGACGATGCCAGCAAGGTCTTCGTTGGGGTGTAATCTAACGTCGTTCTCTGCTTCGCTCTCGCTGATTACTTCTACAAGTTTTGCTTCTTCTCGACGCAAGGAGATTTTGTATCCCATTATTTCATATTCGATGGGGTCGCGTAGGGGAGCATTTAGGATTACCTTTACGGCCTTCCCCTTTACAAATCCCATTTCAACGATACGTTTGCGGAAGCCGCCGTGGCCGTATACTTTCACAATTATTCCGCGTTCTCCTGTATGTAAATCTGATAATATCATTCTTTATGCGTTTTCTTTAATCTGCAAAGTTACTCAGCGTTTTCAATCTGAGCAATACCCACATTAGGGTACTTCTACCTTTTCATGTAAAAAGAATTCCGGTTGCAGAAGAAAAAAGGTATTCTTCGTGCCACCGGAACTTGTTAAATCTCGTAGGTGATTGATATTTTATTTAGCTTGAACTTTCAAATTGGTGATGGTGCTTTTAAATTTACCTGCCTGTTGTAGGGGAAAGACCAATGTGCGTTGATAGTATATTTGGTCGGTAGGTTGATATACCTTCGGCTCGTAAGTGTAGATACCTTTCACTTGATAGTGAGCATGGTCTTGATCTCGCATCACGTAGAGTGTCTTTGCGCCTAACACCTCTTTTACTTGGCCATCTACAATTAGTCTAGTTTCCTTGTTTGTTCCTTCAATGCATAGGGTATGTGTTTCGCCTGCTGCGATACGGTAATTAAATGTGTTGCGATAGCCTTCGCGTTCAAATCCAAGCTTACCTTGATCGGGGTCTGCTAGGTAGAACACCGCATTAGGAGAACGGAAAAGTTCTGTGCCTTTTTTTTCTTGTTCTCCGTTAATGGTGAAGCTCACAGCGTAGTTGTAGCCGATTTCTGTAGCATCGAGGGTTTCTTCTGCTTTAATGGTTTCTTTTTGCATAACAACCTCACCTGGTTTCCCTAGACGTCCGAGTTCGTTTACTCCTGGAGCTTCGCTCAAAGAGTTACGTTGTGCTTCAAATTCCGCATAGGGCAACTGCGTCTTGCTTCCCGTCCATGTTTTCACAGCCAAGGTTTGTAGTGCTGGAAACACACGGTGATGCACGTCTTTGGTCGAAATGCCGTTACCTGCGTGGTCGTTCCACACTGCGAACATACCGCCTAGAATGTCAGGGTCGTTCTCTTCGAACGTCACGTTGCCTATCACGGCGGGGGTGTAGTGTTCGTAGAGGTATTGACAGTTTAGGTAGTCATAGTAGTAGCCTGCCGCTGGAACAATATAGGTAAGTCCATCGGGGATGCTGACAAGTTTGTATCCTTGTTTTTTCATTTCAGTAGGATTTGCATATCCGTTATACCAAATGTCCATAATGACATTCTTGCTCTTAACAGGCGTGTCTCCATTGGCATGTGTGAGTGCTCCCCAAAGCACGGCTTGCTTGCCATATTCTTCTACAAGTTTGATGTAGTGGTCTGTATATTCGCGAAACTTCTCTACCACTTCTTTCTTTGCGTTGGAGTATTCGTCAGTTCCGATGTGTACGCGTGAACCTCTAAACACGGGTTCTTTTCCCGTGAGATATTCCTTCCACAGGGCATCCATAAATGGCATCGTCTCGGGGTTGAACAAGTCGAGGTGATCCATTCCATATTCTTTGCTTCCCAAGTCATTGCGATATTGTGTAAAAGCAAGTGAGTGGGCGGGAGCGTCAATCTCGGGTATAATCTCTACCTCGTTAGCCTCTGCAAGTTTCTGCAAGTTGATAAACTCTTCTTTAGTATACGAACCATCTTTAGCGGTGAGTCCTGGGTAGGTATCACATTCTAGTCTGAAGGCTGCTTGTGTTTGGTTCCAATCGTTGCCAAAGTACTGGCGGAATCCATTATCATTGAGATGCACCTGCAGCGTGTTCATCTTGTAATAAGCCATAATCTTGGTGAGATTGCGCAAGTAACTCATCGGAATATATTTGCGCCCACAGTCTATCATGAATCCGCGTAATTCGTATTCGGGGATGTCGGTAGATGTACCTTTGGGTAAACTTCCGTTGCGATGTTGTTCGCAGAGTTGCAGCAAGGTTCTAGTCGACCAAAAAGCACCTTTCTCTGTAGCAGCAGTTAGTTCGATTTTACTGTCTATATTGAGGATGTATCCCTCCTTACCTAGTTTTTTGTCGTTTTTCAGCGTGAGCACGATATCCCCTTGTACGGGCTTATTATAGGTTATGTTGAGTTTTTTCCCAAATAGAGCCTTATAATCAGCAGCTAAAGCTTCAGCTGTGGCTTGCAGTTTCTTGCTCTTCACCACGATGCGTCCTGATAGGGTTGTGTTGCCCTCAGCACCAGTCCAAGTTTTTAGTTCAGGAATGACGAAAGGTTTAGGGTTGATTTCGGCAAGCATCGTGTTAGTTGATAGTAGACAACCAATGGCCAATGCGAACCACTTTTTTTTTGTAAGAAGATTGTTCATGAAAGATTACTATATTAGTTTATGTGCAAAGATAGTGCAAACCGAAAACAAAACAAAACGAGCCTCCATGTTTTTGCGGTTACACGACCATGTAATTTGCTTCATTTGCCATTGTCGGATTGCGATAGTCCGAGTATCCAATCGTGTCCCGATGGTTGTTGAAATAGTTTGAGGTCGAAATTCTTAAGCGAGGCAATGAGGTTTTCAATGCGTGTAGCGGCTAAATCTTCATAGTTCTCAAATTTTGTGACGGAGTAATAGTACCATAGTTCAAGTGGAAGCCCTGTGGGGGTAGGGGGAAGTTGTCTTACTAGCAAGAATTGATTCTTGTCTGTCACGTATTCATCCTCTCTTAAGCTCGCTTCTACGTAGTGCCTGAAGATGGTAAGATTGGTTTGGGCTAATTCGCTCTTGTAGTCTTTCCCCGTTATCAGTCCTTTCTTCTTTAGGGCATTTTTTTCTTCTTTTGTCACAAAGCGTATACTATTTATGTTGATGAAGATTGCTCTTTTCACACGTCGGGCTTTGTTATCGGCCATCGACTGCCAGTTTTGAAACGTATCACTCACAAGTGTGTAGGGTGGAATGGTTGATGTGGTGTTGTCAAAGTTTTGTACTTTTACCGTTGTAAGTGAGATTTCTTTTACAATACCGTTCACGTTCAGTTTTTCAATTGTTATCCAGTCGCCCACCTTCAGCATCTTGTTCAGAGAGAGTTGTATGCCAGCCACTAATCCCAGTATGCTATCCTTAAATATTAATAATATCACGGTGGCAGCAGCTCCCAGTCCAGCCACTGCATTCA
>CAVFOF010000156.1:0-5650 GCA_963623895.1 bacterium | reverse complement strand
ATCTGCGTGAGGGTATGAAATAGTTGGCTATTGGGCTGTAGGCTCACCGTGGCGGGCGGAAAGCCGTAGAGTAGCTCACGAGTGCGGTGTTTGTCGTCCTTTGCAAGGCCCGCAATGGGGATGGTGAGGGCGAGCTCGTCCTCTACCACCTCGCGGATTATCTCCATTTGTCCTTTTCCACCGTCGGCTATGATGAGGTCGGGCAGGGGGAGTTGCTCCTCCTTGAGCCGGCTGTAGCGGCGGCGCACCACCTCCTTCATCGAGGCGTAATCGTCAGGCCCTACTACGGTTTTGATGTTGTATTTCCTGTACTCCTTTTTGTTAGGTTTCAGTTTGTCGAACACCACGCAGGCCGCCACGGCATCTTCACCGCTGATGTTGGAATTGTCGAAGAGTTCGATGCGCAAGGGGAGCCGTTCCATGCCGAGCTGCGTCTGTATCTCCTTCATCAATCGCGTTTGCTTTTGTTCGGGATTGAGCTTTTCGGCCTGTTTTAGACGGTCGAATTTGTACTGCTTGACGTTGAGTTTCGAGAGATCGAGCAGTTTTTTCTTGTCGCCGCGTTGCGGAATGGTTTGTTCGGCCATTTCTTCGGGAATATCTACGGGAAAAGGCACTACAATCTCCTTCGAGTTGCTCTCATAACGCTCTCGCATCTCGATAATCCCTAGCGTGAGCAGTTCTTGGTCGGTTTCATCGAGTTTTTTCTTGTATTCGAAGGTGAAGGCTTGGTTAATGCAACCGTTCACTACGTGTAAATAGTTGATGTAAGCTACGCGCTCTTCGCTCTCAATGTTGAACACGTCGATGTTGTGAAGCACGTTCGACACCACTTCGCTCTTGGCTCTATAACGCTCAATTAGTTCGTAACGCTCCTTAATGGCTTGAGCCTCTTCAAAGCGCAATTGTTGCGCTAAACTGACCATTTCTTCGCGCATTTTTCGGGCCACTTCTGCGGTGTTTCCGCGCAAAATGTTCTTGCAAGCCTCAATGCAGCGCAAATAATCGTCGTGCGATTGTTTCCCCACGCAAGGAGCTTTGCAGCGATGGATGTGATAGTTCAAACAAATGTCGTATTTGCCGTTTTCAACGCCCTCTTTCGTCATAGCTGTGTGGCACGGGCGGGGTTGATAAAGCTCTTTGCAGAGTGACAACAAGGCGTGCAGTGTGGGCACGTGGCTATAAGGGCCAAAGTAAGTGGCTCCCCGTTTACCCCGTTGCCGAGTTTGGAAGATTCGGGGCAAATATTCGTTGGAAATAGCGATGGAAGGGTAGGTTTTGTCGTCTTTCAGCAGCACGTTGTAGTGCGGCTTGTAACGTTTAATAAGGTTGTTTTCGAGCAAGAGTGCGTCCTCTTCCGTCTTCACAACGATGTAGCGAATGTCGCGAATGTGCGCCACGAGCAGTTTCGTCTTGCGCGTTTGTTGCTCCTTATTAAAGTAAGAACTAACGCGCCTTTTCAGGTTTTTGGCCTTGCCAACGTATATAATAATGCCCGAATCATCGAGGTACTGGTAGCACCCCGGTGTTTCGGGCAGATTGTTGACGATGCCTTTCAAGTAGGTTTCTACCTCATTCATTCTTTAATCGTCAGCAGTGTAGTAATATCGTGATCTTTTCCTAGGAATTTGCGTCCTTCAAGTCCCTCCATCTGCAATTCGATGAGGAAGTTGATGTAGGTCTTCTTGGGCTTAAACACCTGTACGAGGTCGTAAACGGCCTGCATTGAGCCACCCGTTGCGAGCAAATCGTCGTGGATGAGCACCACGTCGTCGGGTGTGATGGAGTCGGTGTGTATCTCGATGCTATCGTAGCCGTATTCCTTTAAATAGGTAGCCTTGCGTGTTTCTGCGGGTAGCTTACCAGGCTTGCGTGCCATGACGAATCCTGCGCCCAATTTCTGTGCCAAGATTGCTCCCATGACGAAGCCTCGGCTCTCGATGCCTACTACCTTGGTGATGCCCTTATCTTGGTAGAGTCGTACCAGTTCGTTGGTCATTTCATCGAGACATTCTTTGTTTTTAAAGAGCGTTGTGACGTCCTTAAAGTGAATGCCTGGCTTGGGGAAGTCGCGCACGGTGCGCAGATTGTCTAATAACAATTTTGTATTCATGAATGCTTTGGTTTTTATATGCTTTATCTATGTTTGTTTCACGTGGAACGTTAATAAATTGGCCTTTTCATCTGGTTTTTGGCCTATTGGGCGAAACGGGAGGGGATTTGAGTTAAAGTTTTACTTTAAGTGAAATAGCTGCTTCTAGCGTAAATGCTAGGGAGTGATGTTTCGGTTGAACTTATCGTCCCATCAGCACGAGCAGCACGCTGATGTCGCTTGGCGACACACCGGGGATGCGGCTCGCTTGTGCGAGCGTTTCGGGCTGAATGGTTGAGAGCTTCTGTCGCGCCTCGGTGCTTAGCTGCGTGATAGCGTTATAGTCGAAGTGACCCGCAATCTTGATATTTTCCAATCGCTGCATTTTGTCGGCTAAAGCTCGTTCGCGAGCAATGTAGCCGTGATACTTCATTTCGATTTCGGCGGCCTCGATGGTTTCTTCGGGTTGCCTAGTGACGCTCTGCAAGAACGCTCGAAAATCGCCGATTTCATCGCTCAAATTCTGCAACGATAATTGCGGACGATTGATGAGATCGAAAAGTTTGCAGCCCCGTTGCAAGGGCGTTGTTCCCACTTGCTCGAGGAACGGATTAATCGCAGCGGGCTTGATAGCGTAGTTTTTGCAAAACTCGATGACTTCGCCGATTTTTTGTTTCTTAGCGTGGAAAAGTTCTGAACGCTTTGCGGTGGCTAGGCCGTATTCCTCTGCATACGGAGTGAGTCGCATGTCGGCATTGTCTTGACGCAGCAAGATGCGGTACTCGGCACGTGAGGTAAACATGCGGTAGGGTTCGTCCACTCCCTTCGTGACCAAATCATCGATGAGTACGCCGATATAGGCTTCGTCGCGTTGCAAGGTGAAGGGCGCACTGCCCGCACATTTCAGTGCTGCATTGATGCCCGCCATGAGGCCTTGTCCCGCTGCCTCTTCGTAGCCCGTGGTGCCGTTCACTTGTCCGGCAAAGAAAAGGCCAGGCACGGCTTTCGCCTCGAGCGAATGGTGCAGTTGGGTAGGAGGGAAGAAATCGTACTCAATAGCGTAGCCTGGACGATAAACCACAATGTCGCGGAAACAAGGAATGCGCTTCAAGGCTTCAATCTGCACGTTCATAGGCAGACTCGAGGAGAAGCCGTTCAAGTAAAGCTCGTTCGTTTCCACTCCCTCGGGTTCGAGAAAGAGCGGATGCTGGTCGCGGTCGGGGAAAGTAACGAGCTTCGTTTCGATGCTAGGACAATAGCGCGGCCCGATGCTTTTAATCTGTCCGTTGTAGAGCGGCGAGTCGGCCAAGCCCGAGCGCAGCACCTCGTGTACCTCGGCGTTCGTGTTACACGTCCAGCACGGAAGTTGGGGTAGGGGGCGACGCTCCGAAATGTAGGAGAAACGATGAAAATCCGTTTCGCCCGGCTGCAGTTCCATCTCCTCGAGATGTACCGACCGCTTATCGATGCGCACGGGTGTGCCCGTCTTCATGCGAGCCGACTCAATGCCTAGACTATTGATACTTTCGGTGAGAAACGCCGCGGCTGGTTCGGCGCATCGGCCACCGCTCACTTGCTTGCGGCCGATGTGCATCAGACCGCGCAGAAACGTGCCAGCCGTAACCACCACCGCACGAGCCAGCAGCGTAGCCCCCCAAATGGTGCGCACACCGCTCACCTCGCCATGCTCGGTAAGGATTTCCGTAGCCTCGTCTTGCCAAATGTTCAAGTTGGGCGTATTCTCTAGTCGGTGACGCCACTCCGTGATGAAGCGCGTGCGGTCGCATTGCGCACGTGGGCTCCACATGGCAGGGCCTTTCGAGCGGTTCAGCATGCGAAACTGAATAGAGGTAGCATCCGTCACCTCGCCCATCTGTCCGCCTAGCGCATCAATTTCGCGCACAATCTGCCCTTTGGCAATGCCGCCAACGGCCGGGTTGCAGCTCATCTGCGCTATTTTGTTCATGTCCATCGTGACTAGGCAGGTGCGAGCACCCATGCGAGCCGCTGCACTAGCAGCCTCGCAGCCGGCATGGCCAGCCCCAATCACAATGACATCATAATGAAATACAGTTTCCATTAAAGCATTTATAATTACTAATTTGCCACAAAATTACGAGTTTTTATTGATTTAACGAGTTGCCTAGTTTGTAGGAAATGAAAAAAGACCTACTTTTGTAGCTTTAACCAATATGGAAGGACACATGGAATACCTCGTACACTACGTGTGGCAGCATCGCATTTATGGCACCGCCCCCTTGCTCACCGACGATGGGCAGAGCGTGGAAGTAATCGACCCAGGAGTGCATAATTTGCTCAACTCAGGCCCAGACTTCTTCAATGCCAAGGTCAAGCTCAACGGCATGCTTTGGGCCGGGAATGTGGAGATACACGAACGCTCCACCGACTGGTATCGCCACCATCACGACACGGATGCCGCCTACAATAACGTCACCCTCCACGTGGTGGCTCACATCGATGGCGAGGTGTTCACGCAGAGCGGCAAGCGGTTGCCCCAGTTGCAGTTGGCCGTGCCCGAATATCTTCTGGCCAACTACGAAGAATTGCTCAACGAAGAAACCTATCCCCCCTGTTATCGCATCATTCCCCACGTATCGCAGCTCACCGTGCATAGCTGGATGAGCCGGTTGGTGGTGGAGCGGCTAGAGGAGAAAACAAAGCGCGTGCAAAACTATCTACAGCGCATTGATGGCGACTGGGAACGCGCTTTCTTCATCACCCTCGCCCGCAACTTTGGTTTTGGCACGAACGCCGAAGCTTTCGAACAGTGGGCTTTTACCTTGCATCCGCAGCATATCGGCAAGCACCGCGACAACCCCTTCCAAGTGGAGGCCTTCTTTATGGGGCAGGCAGGTTTGCTCGACGATGCCTTGGTGCGCCCCGAGCATTGCGATAGCCATTATATGCAGCTCAAGAGCGAGTATCGCTTTCTTCAAAATAAATTCAACCTTACGCCCATCCCCGCCACCTTGTGGAAGTTTGGCCGACTCCGTCCCCAAAACTTTCCCCACGTGCGCTTGGCCCAGCTCACCCGCCTTTATTGCGAACGGCGTGCCGACTTCTCCCGTCTGCTCGAAACCCGTTCGCTCGATGCGTTGCGCTCGCTCTTCCGAGTGGGCGTGACCGACTATTGGCGCACCCATTATGCCTTTGGCGAAGAGAGTCGCGAGAGCGACAAAGTGTTGCAGTCGGCCTCGCTCAATTTGCTCGTCATCAACACCGCCTCGCCCCTTTTCTTTGCCTATGGTCGTCAGCGCATGAACGAGGAGATGGCCGAACTCGCCTTCAACCTGCTAGAGCAACTCCCCGCCGAGCGCAACTATATCACTCGCTGCTGGGAACGTGCCGGCCTCAAGGTGACCCATGCCGCCGACAGCCAAGCCCTCATTCAGCTGCGCAAAGGCTATTGCGACCGCAAGGACTGCCTACGTTGCCGCTTCGGCGTGGAATACCTAAGATCCCAAAGGTAGCATTCCCCATTTTATAATTGTACATTATCCATTCTCCATTGTACATTATACATTATCCATTATACAT
>CAVFOF010000155.1:0-5722 GCA_963623895.1 bacterium | reverse complement strand
GTATTATAACCATAGTAGAACGCGTTAATGCTATTCTCGCCTGTAAGATTGTAGAGTCTTAATTCATCAAAGTTTCCTCTGCATTTCCAAGAAGCATTTCTCACTTTGCTCCAAGTGTCGTCCATATTCCACAAGTCGGTGATTTTACTCAACTGCTCGGAGGTGAACTCCTCAAACGAAATTTTGTCAATCTGCGTTTGTCTTTCCTTATAGAGTGTAGGGTCTTGTATTAAGCGCAATACATTGAAGAGATTCTGCACCATACGTTCGCCCTCACTTTGCGTGGTGCAGAGCTTAGTGGGAAGGTAGGTTGTTTCGTTGATTCTCTTGAAATTTTCATCTCCTACTTGGAATGTTGCCCAGTGCGTCTTGCGCAGTTTTGAATCCTTGCTACAAGGACGTACGCATACCCAGTAGGTTTCTTCTCCATTTTTGGTCTGCTTAATCACATCGCCAAACTGGTAGTAACAACCCGAGGGGGTGAGGCCATTGTCGCCAATAGCCGATGCGGGCACAAAACGTACCTCTTCAAGGGTGGGGAGTTGCTGCACGTTGACCTTCATCGTGGCGTAGCAGTCGCTCTGATTGTTTACCTCAAATTTAATCGAACCGATGCCATCAACGCTCCACTCGTGATTGCTTGCTGAGCCAGTTGACGTGGTTCCCACATAGCTACAATAGGTGCGGTCGGCCTCGTCGGCATTGGGCACTATTACATAGCGCACATGGGGGTTGTTAGAACTGACCTCGTCACCCACCGTTGGAGTGACCACGTAGCTATTCGACTCCCAATTATTGGGCAAGGAGTCAACACTAGCCAAGGCTCCCAAAAGGCGCGACAGGGCATCATACTTATCTACTTGGGTGGTTTCAGTGCCTCCCGTGTTGTCCGACCCCTTATTATTAGAGTCGAGGTCAGTATCGCTGCATGAAGCGAGCGAAAGGCCTAGCCCAAGACTGAGGGCTAGCGCAAATTTACCATTGGGTAATAGTCTAAAAGTCTTTTTCATAAAAAGTGCTTTTAAATGGTTGATAATCTTTGCAAAAGTAGTGTTTTTTTGATTAATACAACTTATAAGAGGTTTTTTTTTAAGCAAAAAAACATACAACGCAAGAAACTTTCACTGAGGGAAATTAGTCCTCTCAGTGAAAGTTTCTTGCGTCTTTTTGTGTCACGCCTTGGGGTGCTTGCCCTCAAAAAAGTTATTGCACTTCAATAATCATTGAGGCGGTGGGCAGTCCGTGAGCGTAGACTACGAGAGCCGACTTGCCGCGCTTCACGGCTTCAACGGTGATGACGAGTTTGCCGCTGAACAAGGGCATTTGCTGCGAATTGAACGGCACGAGCGAGGTGGCATCGCCGTTGCATGCGGCACGGAATTTGGCAGCATCGCCCGTCACCTCAAATTTCATTTCGTTGCTAGCCGTGGGGCAGAATGTGCCGTCCTTGTCGGCTAGCGACACCGTGATGTAGGCCAAATCGCCGCAGCCAGCTTGGAGCGTGGAGCGGTCGGCCTCGAGCACAATGTGGTCGGCCTCGCCTGCTGTGCGCACCACTTGCGTGCCTACCACGTTGCCCTTGTAGTCGTAGGCCACCACTTTGAGTTCGCCAGGCTCGTAGCGCACGTCGTTCCAGCGCAAGCGGTAGCGGTCGAGGCGTGTGGTGTCGCACTTCGTGAGCCGCCCTTGACTCTTGCCGTTTACGAAGAGTTCGGCCGAGGGCGAGTTGGTGTAGCAATAGACGGGCGTCACTTCGCCTTCACGTCCTGGCCATGTCCAGTGGGGCAGCAAGTGGAGTGTGGGAGCATCCGTGCGCCAGTGTGAGCGATAGAGGTAGTAGCGATCCTTGGGCAAGCCAGCTAGGTCGCAAATGCCGAAGTAGCTAGAGCGCGAGGGCCAGTATTCATCGTAGGGCGAGGGCTCGCCAAGATAGTCGAAGCCCGTCCACACAAATTCGCCAATCGTGTAGTTGCGGTCGTCTTGCATTTGCCAATCGTCGTCGGGCAGGTTGCTCCAAGGGCAGTATTCCACGTCGTAGCTAGAGCATTGACCGTCGGCATAGGTGTTGTGGTCTGACACGGTGACGGGGAATTTGTATACGCCACGTGAGCTCACCGTGGAGGCCGTTTCCGAACCGAGGAGGAAACCCTTAGGCAGTTGCTTAATGTTGTTGTCGTACTTATACACGCGATAGTTGAAGCCTGGCACGTCCATCACTTGAGCAAAGCCCGACTTGAGCGCGTCCTCGGCGCGATCCATTCCCTGCGTGACGGGGCGCGTGGGGTCGAGTTGGTGGCAGAGGTTTTGCAATCGTTCCGAAATTTGCTTGCCCTCCTCGCTCCATTGTTCGGGAATTTCGTTGCCAATGCTCCACATCACGATAGAGGGGTGGTTGCGGTGGTTGAGTACGAGGTTGGTGATGTCGCGGTCGGCCCAATCGTTGAAGAAGCGGGCGTAGCCGTTCTTGCATTTAGGGTAAATCCACATATCGAAACTCTCGGCCATCACCATCATGCCCAGTGAGTCGCACACGGCCATCTCCATGCTCGAGGGCATGTTGTGAGCCGTGCGAATGGCGTCAGCACCCATCTCCTTCATGATTTTCACTTGGCGAATAAAGGCTGCTTTGTTCTCGGCAGTGCCGATAGAGCCTAGGTCGTGGTGCAGACACACGCCTTTGAATTTATGCGTCTGCCCGTTGAGCTGGAAACCATCGTATTGCGCCACGCTCACCGTGCGGAGTCCCACCTTTTGGCTCGTTTCGTCGACCACCTTCTTGCCTTTTACGGCTCGGGTGACGAGCGTGTAGAGGTAGGGCTGCTCGGGCGACCATAGGTGAGCCGCCTTCACTTGCAGCTCGCCTTGAGCCTCGCCCTGAGCGTTGAGCTGCGCACTGCTCCATGTGGCCACTTGCTGCCCCTTGGCGTCGAGTAGCGTTTGTTCCACTTTAATTTGACTGAAATCCGTGCCCGCTAGTTTCACTTGTGTTTGCGCTGTGGCCTCGCCGCCCTCGCCGTGGATGGTTGTGGTGCGGAAGTAGCAGCCCCAAGTGTCGATGTGTGCTGAGGCTGAGGTGGTGAGCAGGGTGACGGGGCGGAAGAGGCCGCCGCCGGGATACCATCGCGAACTCTCCTCGCGGTTGTTGAGGCTCACTTCGATGGTGTTGTTGCCCTTCTTGAGGTAGGGCGTGATGTCGATGCGGAAAGCATTGTAACCGTAGGCCCACCAACCCGCCAACTGACCGTTGACGTAGACGTGTGGCTCGCTCATCGCTCCGTCGAAGCAGAGGGTGGCCGAAGCGGGGAGTTTGCTTAGTTTGACGCTCGTTTTGTAGAATCCGCGACCAATCCAAGGTAGCGAGCCTGAGCGGCCCGACTTCTCCGTTTTTTCCGTTTCGCCATTCTGCTCAATGGCTACGTATTGCAGGTCGTGCTTCTTGTCGAAGGGGCCATTGATAGCCCAGTCGTGGGGGATGACTACGTTTTCGTAGTGGAGGCTGTCGCGCGAGAATTGCCACGACTGCAACTTTTGTATTTGTGTTTGTGCCGAGCCAGCCACCGTTGAGGCGAAGGCTAGGGCGCAAAGTAGGTGCTTATTGATCATGGGGTAATTCCAAATAAGATATTAATGAGTAGGTGCTCGGAAGCGTAGTTTGCTTTTCTGCGCTTCCGAACACCTATTTTCTATTTCTCAATGTTAGTTGGCAAAGGCATTCATGGCCTTGGTGGGGCGGCCTTGCAGATTGAAAGCTCCCTTCGAGTAGTTCTTCCAGTTGTAGCATTCGGGCTCCCAGTAGAACACGCCGAGGCAGAGGTCGTCGGCCTTGCATCCTGTGATGAGTTTGTTGAGCATGTCGTAGGCATGTTCCGCATCCCACGGCATTCCCACCTCGCACACCATGACGGGGCATTTGTAAGTCGTCTTCAGCGTCTTGAGATTAGCTAGGCAAGTGGTAGTCAAGCTTTCCCAATTGCTCTCTTCGGGGTAGAACGACACACCGATAATGTCCCACTGCACGGAGTAGTTCTTCAAACCATTGAGCATCCATGTGAAGTGGGCAAGATCTTCGCCACGGTCGAGGTGGATGATAACTTGCGCATCGGAGTAAACCTCCTTCACGGCATCGCGCCCGGCCTTGAAGAGTTGTGAGAAGTTGTAGAAGTTAGTGCCTTCGGCCTTACCCGTAGGCCAAAGCATGCCGCTTGTGGTTTCGTTGCCCACTTGCACCCACTTCACGCTCACGTTGTTGTCCTTAAGCGTTTGCAGTACATCCTTCGTGTGGTCGGCCACGTCGGTTTTGAGTTGTGAGAGGCTGTGTCCCTCCCAAGCCGCGGGGATGGGCTGCTGACCTGGGTCGCACCAAGAGTCGCCGTAGTGGAAGTCGATCATAATGTCGAGCCCCAAGGCTTTGGCTCTCAAGGCTTTCTTCAGCACGTCGGCCTTGTTGCACCATCCATCAGTGGGGTCGACCCACACGCGTAGGCGGATAGCGTTCATGCCGAGTTGTTTGAGCAGCGCCATGCATTCTTTCTCCTCGCCCGCAGCGGTGTAGAACTTGCGGTTGGAGGCTTCCATCTCGGTGAGCCATCCCACGTCGGCACCTTTCGCAAAGGTGGTCTCTTCGCTCGGTGTAGGGTCGGGGGTAGGAGTGGGCGATGGGGTTGGGGTGATATCATCGTTGCTACCGCTGCCACAACTTACGAGCATGGCGGCAATGAGAAATAACGAGGTGAGCAGTTTGCTAGCAGAGAAGGAGAGTTTACCTTGCAACATGCTGAGCGTCTTACGGCGGAGTGAATGAGTAATCATGCTTCTATCAATGCTTCAACTCTTACGCTCGACAAATCTTTAAGGAATATTGGAAAGATGTGTCTGCAAATTTCAGGAAAGTAGTAAATTTGCATGCAGTAGACATTTTTAATATAATTGTGGCGAAGAGGCTTTCGCTTAATGTGTAGCCCCCTCTGCCCGCACACTATTTTAATGAATAACCCTATGAGCACTCTTGAAAAGATTTTTGCAGAAAAGTTGCTAAACGTAAAGGCTATTAAGTTGCAACCCGAACAGCCCTTCACATGGGCTAGCGGATGGAAGTCGCCCTTCTATTGCGACAACCGCAAGACGTTGGCGTTCCCCTCTTTGCGCAGTTTCGTGAAGTTGGAGCTGAGCCGCATTATTGCCGAGAAATATCCCGAGGCCGACGCTATTGCTGGTGTGGCTACGGGAGCCATCGCACAAGGTGCTTTGGTGGCCGATGCGCTCGGTTTGCCCTTTGCCTATGTGCGTTCGAAACCAAAGGATCACGGCATGACCAACTTGATTGAAGGTGACTTGCAGAAAGGCATGAAGGTAGTGGTCGTAGAAGACTTGATTTCCACTGGCGGCAGCAGTCTGAAAGCTGTAGAGGCACTCCGTGCTCACGGTTGTGAGGTGATTGGTATGGTGGCTAGCTACACTTATGGCTTCCCCGTGGCCGAGAAGGCTTTTGCCGATGCTCAGGTGGAATTGACCACGCTGACCAACTACGAGGCCGTGGTAGAAGTGGCTCTGCAAACGGGTTACATCGAGCAGCAGCACGTGGAGATGCTCCACGATTGGCGCAGCAACCCCAGTGAATGGGGTAAGTAGCTCTAAATAAAGTTGAAAAAAATGAGCTAAAAGTTGGGGGCGACGCGTCCCCGCGTCGGCACAAGAAGAAACGCTAGAAAGGAATCTTCAGAGA
>CAVFOF010000154.1:0-5742 GCA_963623895.1 bacterium | reverse complement strand
CGGTAGGAACGAGGTGGGCGCTCGGCCCGGGTGGAGAGGTTGTTCGGACGGCTCTCATTTCAAGTCTCGGCCATAACTTGGGCGCAAAGTTACGAAGTTTTTTCGCTCTGCGTTTATTTTTCAGCTGATTTTCTTGTGATTAGCTCTATTTTCTTGCAAAAATAGTTGTTTGTTGGGGGCGAACGAGCTTCTCTTGTGCTATTCGTGGCTGTTTTCTGTACTGATTACAGTAGTTCTTTTACTCGAGGCAGATGCTCTTGATTTCAATGTTCTCTAGAGGACGGTCGTTGCGATCGGTGGGGGATTTGATGATTTCTTCCACTACATCAAGCCCTTTCGTTACGCATCCGAACACGGTGTATTGTCCATCCAAATGCGGCGTGCCGCCTAGGGTGGTGTAGGCTTCGGTTTGTTTGGCTGTGAATTGTGGTTTGCCTATTTCATTGCAACGCTCTATGGCTTGCTTTTCTAGTTCGTCTTGAAGAGCTTGCAGTCCGGCATGGTCGCGATTGCGTCTTAGTGAGATGATGTCGGATCTGCGCTCAAAGGCCAAAGCGTTGAACACTTGTTGCTTTTGCTGCATGGCGAGTTGCTTCTCCATTTGTTTGAGCTCGTTGGGCTTGTATACTTTGCCCCAAACAATGTAAAACTGGCTACCGCTACTTTCGCGCTCGGGGTTGACCTCATCGCTTTGACGGGCAGCGCAGAGTGAGCCGCGCTTGTGAAATAGAGTGGGGTAGACAATCTCTGCTGGCACTTTGTAGTCTGGGCCGCCTGTGCCAAGCATCTTTCCCTTGGGCGCACCTTTGCTATCGGGGTCACCCGCTTGTATCATGAAATCTTTAATGACGCGGTGAAAGAGCGTACCGTCGTAGTAGTGTTGTTCCACCAACTTGATGAAGTTGTCGCGGTGTTGCGGTGTTTCGTCGTAGAGTTGGATAAGGATATTTCCTTTGCTAGTTTCAATAGTGAGTCGCATGGTTCGTAATTAGTTTTCGAATTGATTGATTATTCGCACCACTTCTTTTGCTTCCTCCTGGCTGATTACTTGGTTCATCGGGATGGATAGCTCTTGAGCATGAATGCGTTCGGTGATGGGCAGACTGAGTGTGTGCCATTCCTTGTAGCATGCTTGTTTGTGGGGAGGAATGGGGTAGTGTATGAGGGTTTGAATGCCGTTGTTGTTGAGATAGTTTTGCAGTGCATCACGCTGCTCGCAGAAAATGGGGAATTGGTGATACACGTTTTGCTCGTCGGGGAGGCATTGGGGCAGAGTGATGAGCGGGTTGTCGATGTGTTCGTAGTAGAAGTGAGCCAGCTTTTGCCGTTGTGCATTGTCTTGATCTAAGTATTTCAACTTCACGTTGAGCACAGCGGCATCCATTTCGCTCATTCGGCTATTTATGCCTACATATTTAAATACATATTTCTTCTCGCTTCCATAATTTGCCAAAGCACGAATGATGTTGGCCAATTTTTCGTCGTTGGTCGTGACGGCTCCCGCATCGCCAAAAGCTCCCATGTTTTTTCCAGGATAAAAACTATGCGCAGCGGCATCGCCCAACGCCCCTGTCTTGACACTTTTCCAAGCGCAACCATGGCTTTGAGCGCAATCTTCCATAAGTTTAAGGTGGTGGCGATTGCATATGTGCTTTAGTTCGTCGCTGTAGGCAATTCGTCCGTAAAGGTGCACGGTCATGATGCCTTTGGTGTGAGGGGTGATGGCTTGTTCCACCTTTGAAATGTCAAGTTCGAGGTGTTCAAAGGTCGGTTCTACGAGAATGGGGCGCAGGTTGTTGCGAGTGATGGCTAGAATAGTGGCGATGTACGTGTTGGCTGGAACGATGATTTCGTCGCCATCGTGCATAATGCCTAATTCCTTATATCCTCTTATAATAAGGTATAACGCATCTAGACCATTTGCCACACTGACGCAATGGGTAGTTCCGATGTAGTGTGCGTAATTCTCTTCGAACTGTGCTATTTCATTGCCTTGCAAGAACCACCCAGAGTGGATGATGCGCTTCACGGCCTCAGTGTATTCTTCGGCATGAAGTTGGGTGATGGCTTGAAGGTCTAAGAGTTTTATCATTTTTCAATAAACTTGATGTAGTCGTCGTATTGGCGGATGTAGTCGTTCTCGTCATACTTGTGTGAGGCCAAGACGAGACAAATGCTGCCCGATGAGAAGCCTTGTTCCGAAGCCCAAATGCCGGGCGGAACGTGGAGTCCCCAAAAGGGGCGGTTGAGTAGGATAGTGCGCTTGTTCACTCCGTCGTTGAGCACTACTTCAAAACTTCCAGAGGCGGCAATGATGAGTTGGTGGCACTCTTTGTGGGCATGCGCTCCCCGGTCTTCGCCGCCAGGTATGTCGTAACTGTAGAACACACGGTCGATGTGGAAGGGAACGTGCTCGTTTTCGTAAACGTAGGTGAGGTTGCCTTCTGGGTCGTGGTGCTTGGTCAGTTGACAAAGCGAGCAATCGAACACACTAGGGCGGCTATTCGTTGTGGGCAGACGCAGAGGTTGGCTTAAAAGGAACTGCTTGTTCTGCTCATCGGGCGTGTTGGGTGAATGCGTTTCGCTTATTTCTCCCTTCTTCCAAAGTTTGAACTCTTCGAAATCAAGAATATAGTCGTTGGGGTCGAAGCGTTCGGAAGCTAGCACTAGCGCAAGCGAATTGGTGGAAAAGTTGGTCATTCTTCGCCAAGTGCCTTGAGGCACGTAGAGCCCTTTGTAGGAGCGGTTGAGCGAGAAAGTTTTCGTTTCGTTTCCGTCACTTAGTTCTACATCAAAACTTCCCGACAGTGCCACGATGAACTCCTGATTCTTTTTGTAGGCATGTTCGCCGCGGTCGTAGCCCCCAGGCACGTCGTAAATCCAATATACGCGTTGGATGGCAAACGGGATTTGCTCCATTTGCTCAATAATGGAAAGGTTGCCGCGTCCGTCGGCTATTTTGGGAAGTGAGAGAAGAGTGGGGCGCACGTTGAGTATGGGGTTGATTGGATTTGTTTTGTGAAGAATATACTTGCTTTTATCGTCTTTCGATGAGTAGGCGAACTTTCTCGTTGAAATCGGTGGCCTGAATGAGTTGCTCTAAGGTGAGGTGCATTCGATAGCACCAATATTGGTTGGGGTTGGCGGGCACGTTGATTTGCTCTTTTTCGGGCTGTGTGCTTCGTAAGTTGGGCGAGAGTGCGAGCCAATCTTGTAGGGCGAGTAGGCAGAGCATGGAGGGCGATTGTAGGTGTTGCACGATAATCTCCTCACACAGTTCGGGCGTTGCTTCGGTGGGCGCACTTCCAGAGTGGTGAAGGGCTTCGTGCCAAAAGGCTTGTGAGCGTTCGCCGTTTTGTTGCCACCACAAGCGTAGTGGCTCCATGTCGTGTGTGGCAATGGTGGCTACCGAAAGGTAGGGGTTGTTTGCGGGATTGCCAAAACGCAAGCCATATTCTTTGGGCATTCTTTGAATTTCGAGCGAGAGAATCTTTAGTCGTTGCAGCACGCCTTTCACCGATTCGGGCACCATGCCTAAGTCTTCTGCGCAAGGAAGCATTCCTTCGCCTTGAAGCGAGAAAAGTTGGAGCGTAGGTTTCTGTGTGTCGACACTTTGTGTTACAACAGGAATTTTCTTCATCGCCTCATCTGCCCAGAATTGGTTGTTGCGATGATAGAAGAAGTCATTGTGGAGGCGGTTAAACGCTTCTTGGTTGCTTTCCGATAGCGTTGGGAAGAGATGTGTGAGCTGTGCCGATATTCGTGGGTGGAAGAGTTCGTGGTGTTCTGTGTCGTGGATGAATAGCACTTCGCACACCACGTTGAGTAGTGCGTCTCGGGTTTTGCCCTCGGGCAGTTGTTGCAGAATGTGGCGTTGTTTGCGGAACGACTCCTTTAATATATAGAAGCCATTTTTTGTTTTTTGGAAATAAATCGAAGCCAATTCCGCATTGCCCGTTTCTGTTTGCAGTTGTTGCATTCTTTCAGCCGACACTTGGGGAATGCATAGAGCCTCGATGTCGGCATCGAATCCAAAGTTTTGTATTTCCTGCTTCGTATAAGGCAGAGCGGGGCGGAAGTGGCCTAGTAGTCCGTACACGTGGTCGGAGGGAACTTCCCAAATGCGGAAAAATCCCAATACGTGGTCGATGCGGTAGGCGTTGAAGTATTGCTCCATGTGTTTCAGTCGTGCTCGCCACCAAGCATAGTTGTCCTTGCTCATCTCTTCCCAATTGTAGGTAGGAAAGCCCCAATTCTGCCCGTGAATGGCAAAGTCGTCGGGGGGAGCACCAGCCTGCCCGTTGAAGTGGAACAACCGTCCGTCCACCCAAGCAGGCACACTATCACGACTGATTCCGATGGGGATGTCACCTTTCAGAATGACGCCAGCCTCTTGTGCCTCTTGGTGCGTTTTTTGCATTTGTCGGTGAAGCAAGTATTGCACAAAGGCATAGAATAAACTCGCTTGTTTGAGTTGAGGTTTTTTCTGTAAAATGTCCTCAATCTGCTCAGGCCGATTAGCTTCGGCTGACCAGTTGCGGAAATTGGCCGTGTGGTAAAAGTCGCGAAGGGCGCAGAATGCGGTGTAGGCGTTTAGCCAATGCGCATTGCTTTTGCTGAATTTCTTGAAATCGGTACTCTCTAGTGTGTGCTTGCCTATCTCTGTGTAGAGGGTGTGAAGAAATTTCATCTTCAAGGCAAAGGCTCGCTCATAATCTACTTCGGGGAGCGCATTGATTATCTCGCCCTCGGCCTCGCATTGCTTAAAGGCTTTCGATTCCTTCCATTCGCGAGCGTCGATATAGAGAGGGTGTAATGCAAATACGGAGATGCCGTTGTAGGGGTAGGAGTCGTGCCACGACCCCGTGCGAGTGGTATCATTAATGGGGAGCAATTGAATGGCTCGCATGCCCACCTCGGCGCTCCATCGAATAAAGGTGCGGAGGTCGCCAAAGTCGCCCACGCCTAGACTCCCTTTGCTTCGTAATGAGAACAAGGGAATAACGCACCCCGCTCCATGCCAGTGGGGCAAGGCGATGCGTGGTAGTTCGTCTTGTCGAATTGCTGAAACGTTGTGGTCAATGTCGTGACCCTCAACTATGCGGTTTCCGCCTTCCTCCCATTCGCAGCAATGGGGGCGTTCTGAATCTATCAGAATGTATTTATATTCAAAGCCTTCTTCAAAACATCTGCGGTCTACGGCCACACCCCATTCATAAGTACCTGTTCGTTGTAGCAGCAAGGCTTTGCTTGGGTTCCATTCTCCCAATTGCTTGCAGTTTCCCACGATGGCCCATTTCTTTCCGTCGGTAGGCGGTAGAGTGTGTAGCAGTATGAGGCATGAGGAACTAAGCAGCTCCATGTGCATCTTTTCTCCTCCTCGAGGCAAGAAAATGCATTGGCTGAAAGCCGAACGTTGATAGATGGTGCTGAGGCTATGGTCGGCCCATGCGTCGACGAAGCACACGTTCGTGCGGTGGTTAAAGGCGAAGAAGCGCCAATGGTTCTGCTCCGTTCGCAGAATTTGCCCCGCTTCGTCTGTAATCTGATAAGCATGGCGCAAGTTTTGACTCTCGTCGGCCACGTGGATGGTGGCGTGCCAATGCTGCTTATCGTTGCTTTCAAGGGGAGTGTGTAGTAGGTCGTCCCCATCCACGGAGTAGGCCAATTCTACTCGTTCGTTGGGTAGGGTGTAGTAGTCGATATGGAAGGTGAGGCTTTTCATACTTTCTGACTTAGGGT
>CAVFOF010000153.1:0-5743 GCA_963623895.1 bacterium | reverse complement strand
AATAAAATTATCTCATGCAAAATTTGGCCATTAACATAGAATGCCCCCAATTTGTAGTTAGGTAGCCCCCAATTTTGTGATAAATTCTTCATTTTTCTAATTAAGAAGAGCTTCCCTCTGCCCAATTTTCCATTTTCTAGTAAAAAATGTCTACCTTTACCGATCTAAACCTTACGACAAGGTAGAACCCTCTTAGTCAGAAACACACATTTATTACCAAATACATAACAAAATGAAAACACCCCGTATTCTTGTGAGCCTAGCTCTTAGCCTAGGTCTCAGCCTAAGCCTCTCGCTCGCTTCGTGCAGCGATAGCGACGTTGACTCCAATAATGGAAACAATGGCAACAACACCGAGCAAACCGACCTCGAGTGGGAAAAGCAGATTAGCCTGCAGCGCCTTTTGGGAGCTTTGGCCGATCAAGACTCCTTGCCTAGCAATTGGAACTCTAGCAGCTACGTTGTCAACGCCCCCACCGTGGGTCAGCCGCTCGAAGAGGCTAACCCCTACTCCGTACGCCTTGTGGCTACAAGCAGTGTGGAGGAAGCCTACCGCGAATATTGTAGCTACGTAGGCAAATCGACCGATGGTGTCCCCGTAGCCGACACTTGGCAGATGGACGGCATTGGCTCTGTCAGCTTCACCCCCAACAATGAGTCGACCCTCTATGCTACTGTCAAGGTCAACATCAAGCAGCTCCCCTCGCTGCAAGAAATCCGCTTTGTGCCCGCCTCTGCATTAGGCGATAACGATGGCGATGTAGAATATTACTACTCATTTGGCGACGTAATTCAGGATCAAAATGGAGCCTATTGGGTCTGCGTGCGTCCCGCCAACAAGTCGCTAAAACTAGGCCAAAGCCATTGGTGTACCTTCCATCTTGAGGAAAGCAACTTCAAAAATGTGGAAACAGGCCTCACCGTACCCACAGGTTTGGCAAAAAACCAGGCTAAGAGCGAGACGATGGTAGCAAATTTCCTCAATCTGCTACGCATCATTGCAAATCCTGATTTATATTCAAGTGCAAAAGGTTTAGACAAATTCAACAAGGATAAGTTTACGTCAGGGGACGTGAGAAAACTTTACAATTCTTGGGAAAACAGAAAGATTTGGAATCTTATTATTCCCAAATCTTTCCAATCAGGCAAATTAGAAGAATTCGTTGATAACTTTGTTTGTTCTTCACATTATCAATTCCATGTGCTCCACTATGGCTATACTAGTAAATTTAACTTTTTCTCTTCAAGCACCTACAAGGTCTATGATCTATTGATGACCCCCGAATCTCCTAATCCTGGCTTGTTTAGAAGCACTCCCCAAGTAACCACCATCAATTGGACTAAGGGACAAGAAGTGAACTTGAAGAATGTGGTCGATAAACCATATGATGGTCAATATAAACTCTTCGGTAGTGGAAATGATGAAATCTATGATGATCTCCTCGTGGTAAGACATAGCACGGGGGGGCAACTGCAAGGTCGCTTCTTCACTGGTGCCGACGATGCTGAGCCCACCAAGTCGTTCAGCGAATCGGCTCCGAGCAAACGAATTACGGATATCTTTGTAGTCAAAGATCCTAAAATAGGTCAGTAGTAAATCTTTAATACTCAACGTAAAATTGGGGGCAACATAACGATGTGTTGCCCCTAACTTTTTGCTCCTATTTACTAGTGGCCTAATCGTAAAAACTAGCCCCCTAAGTGTGCGTCACTAGTGGCCTAATAGGAAAAACTAGCCCCCTAATCGTTTTTCGCAGCTCTGGGCTAGTTGCGCCTCCCTCGTTTGCTCGCACGAAAGGTTAGAAGCCTAGGTAGGAGAAATGCAATCCTCAGCCGAATTATTTCGACAAGCGTATTTACTGAAAGGGCTCCAATTGAAATCGGAAACGACAAATCCTATCGCATGGGAGAGAAATGGAACGACAATGTAGACAATGGGAGACAACAGGCTTCGCTTTGTAAAAACCTCGTGTGTCTTGTCAAGATAAGAGATTGTCTTCTATTGTCAGTAATTGTCGTAAAAAAAACTCCCAATTTTGAGGCATTCTCTCCGCCCACTGCACTCTCCTTAAGCAGGAGCAAAGAGGTGTGTAGTCAGATTATTTCACTCGGCGGTTAAGCTGGTTGTTAGCCTTCTCACGCTTCGACTTGCCGATGCGCTTGCCCGTGGCCTTTTTCTTCGCTTGCGACTTAAAGGCAAAGGGGTTGTGTTCGTTCTTTTTACGTTGCAATGCCATAGGGTGGGGGAGTGATTAAGTTAATAATAGGCATGCAAAGTTAAATCATTCTGCCTTTTGCTTGGTCAGTTTGAAACAAACTTTTACATTTGTCAGAGAAAAACTTCAACAATTAGACAATGAAAAAAGCAAAAACCCTTTGTGCAGCCCTTTTGCTAGCTATGGCAGGTGGCTTGACGGCACAGGCACAATCGTTCAGCTACGGCATTGTGGCTGGTATGAACTTAACTAAGCTCAACTTGTCTGGCTCGGCTAAGGAGAACCTCTCGTCCGACAACAAGGCTGGCTGGTATGTAGGCCCCAAGGTGGCTTTCAACACGGTGATTGGCCTTGGCGTAGACGCTGCACTGCAATACTCTGAGCGCAATCTCAACATCACCAGCGACGTCTATGAAACAGGGGCGACATTGGAACGCTCTGCATCGCAGACTAAAACCTACCGCACTATCGAAATCCCCGTCAACGTGCGCTATAATTTCGGCTTTGGCAAGAAACTCGGTGTGTATGTAGCCACAGGTCCGCAGTTTGGCTTCGCCCTTCAAAACATGGAGTGGAGCAACGTAGGCTCAGGTACCAACTTCAGCAAGGAAAACATGAACACCACGTGGAACATTGGTGCTGGCGTGCGCTTGCTCAACCACCTCGAGATTGGCGTAGGCTACAACATGGCTCTCGGAAAGGCGGGTAAAGCCATCTGGGAGGAGACCTCGGGCACGTCAGCGGGTAGCACCGACAAAGAGTTGAAATATAAGACCAACACCTTCCAGGTGCAGCTAGCCTATATGTTTTAATAGCTAAAATATAAGAGAAGAGCAAGGCGCACGGCAATCATTCTGATTGCATGGCGAGTGTGCGCCTTAGCTTTTCTTTCTTCGTTATAAACCATACGATTATGATTAGATTAAACTGCTTTTTCAAAGCCAACGAGGGCAAGTACGACGAAGCCTTGCAGGCTGCCATTGCGCTCACCGCTGCCTCCTTGAAGGACGAGGGCAACATTGCTTACGACGCTTTCGAAAGTGCCACCCGTCCCGACATCTTTATGATTTGCGAAACTTGGCAAGACGAGGCTTCGCTCAAAAAACACATGGCTGCCGACCACTTTAAGCTCTATGTGGGCCAACTCGAATCGCTCGGTACGCTGAAACTCGAACAATTCGAGTTCTAACTCCGCTTTAGCAAAAGGACTATCAGTTTTAGCAAAAGAACCTGAGAGAGAGTAGGGTAGGAGAGGGGTTAATACGCCTCCGCCGCCTCTGCTCTCTCTCTTTTCATGGGCAGAAACGCCCACTCTCGCCGCTTTTCGCTAACTTTGCAGCATAAGTAGCACGAAAAAGTATGGACTACCTTCCCCACGACATTCACATCTTGGCTTCGAGCGTCAACATGCTCCTGCGCGACGAGGAGTACGACACGCTGTCGCAAATATGCCATGCCTACAACTGCAACGAGCAAGAGCTTCTAGCCCGTCTAAACGAGCATGGTTACACCTACAGCACCTCGCAACGACAAATTCGCCCCATAGGTTATGATCAGTAAACACAGCATAGAGAGTGCCTATTGCTTCTTCCATCAAAAAGAGCGCGTCTACGCTCACTCCACTCTCGACTGGCAACGCGACGATATAGAGCAGGCCATCGCCTCCTACGTCGACGAAATGAGCCCCGAACTCTATCAACTCCTCTCGCAAGGCAATGCGCAATTTCTGCGCACCCACACCCTCTTTCATGAGCAAATAAAGCAAGCCCTTGAGCACCTCGAGGCCATGCTCGCTTCCTAAAAAAGCTCTCGCTCAACATTTTACCGCTTTATATTTGCTAACGTTGCCCCCACAACGCATCCGCTCATAACAAGTTATCTCCCCCCCCCTCCTTATTAAAAACCGCATCCCAATGGACAACATTTGCGCCATAGCCACCCCCTCGGGCGGTGCGCTCGGCATTATTCGCATCTCAGGCCCCGAGGCCATCACGCTCACCGAAAGCATCTTTCGCCCCCAAGGCAAACAGAGCCTCAGCAGCAAGCAGGGCGGCACGCTAAGCTTTGGTCACGTGGTAGACCCCGTGAGCCACGAGGTGGTCGATGAGGTGCTGGTGAGCCTCTTCCGTGCGCCCCACTCCTATACGGGCGAGGACAGTTGCGAAATATCTTGCCACGGCTCGGCCTACATCCTAGAGCGCGTGGTGCAACTGCTGCTCCAAGCAGGCTGCCGCTTGGCACGCCCTGGCGAGTACACCGAGCGAGCCTTCCTTAACGGCAAGATGGACCTGAGCCAAGCCGAAGCCGTGGCCGACCTCATCGCCTCCACCACCGAGGCCAACCACCGCATGGCCATGCAGCAAATGCGCGGCGCATTCAGTGCGGAACTACGCACCTTGCGCGACCAACTCCTCCACATCACCTCGCTCCTAGAGCTCGAACTCGACTTCTCCGACCACGAAGACCTCGAGTTTGCCTCGCGCCCCGAACTCCTCGCACTAGCGCAAAAGGTGCAAGTCCACATCTGCTCGCTCTGTCAGTCGTTCAAACTTGGCAACGCCCTCAAGCGAGGCATCCCCATCGCCATTGTGGGCGAAACGAATGCGGGCAAGAGCACCCTGCTCAACACCCTTTTGGGCGAGGAGCGCGCCCTCGTGTCGGACGTGCAAGGCACCACGCGCGACACCATTGAGGAAACCTTCACCCTCGGCTCCACCCTCGTGCGCTTCATCGACACGGCTGGCATTCGCCACACCACTGACACCGTGGAGCAAATGGGCATCAGTCGCACCTTTGCCAAAATCCAGGAAGCCGACATCGTGCTCTGGCTCATCGACCTCACGCAGTGGCGCGAGCAGTTCGACAGCCTCTCCCCCCAAATCCTCCCCCTCTGCGAGGGCAAGCACCTCGTGGTGATGCTCAATAAGCAAGACCTCGTCCCCCCCGCCGTAGTGACCGAAGCCGAAGCTTTTATAACCCAGGCTCTTCCTCAAGGCACGCAGCTTTCAGCCCTCTCGGCTCAAAGTGCCGAAGCCTTGCAAACGCTCACCCCGCTTCTTACCGCTCAGCTCAACGCCCTGCAAGCCGCCACGCCCTCCGAGACCATCGTGAGCAACCTGCGCCATTATGAAGCCCTTAGCAGTGCGCTCACCGCCACCGACCGCGTAATAGACGGCCTCACCTCTGGCCTCTCTGGCGACTTCATCAGTCAGGACCTCCGCGAGTGTATCCACCATCTCAGCGACATCGTCGGCGAGGTGACCACCGACGATGTGCTTGGCAACATCTTTAAGCACTTTTGCGTGGGAAAGTAATTGCTGATTACAAACTCGCACAAAACATCACATTCTATAGTTAAAGCGCTCACACAGAGTGCTTTTCTTTTTTTGCGGTCACTCTCGATATTTATCGATTGTGACCGTTTTTGCGTCATTTCCCGTACCGCTCTCGTACCGCGAGGGATTTGAATGGTTCTGAACGTGAGCAAGGTGGTGGAGGAATTTCACGATGGTGCGCTATCATTCACG
>CAVFOF010000152.1:0-5749 GCA_963623895.1 bacterium | reverse complement strand
CAGGGCCTCGGTGGTGAGGTCGTTGTAGTGCATCACTTGAGCGTAAAACACGGTTTCGAGCACATGTTCACACGAGAACAAAGCCTCAACCACGCCTATCAGCAAGATGATAGGCACCACATTATGATAGCCCCACATGACTGGTTCGTAATAGGGCGTAGGGTGATTCCACATACGCTGCAGAGCCACTCCGAAAGTAAGGAGCGACGTGCCACAAACGAGGCGGAACTGATAAGAGTGCCACCAATCGATCCAGTCGCCATAGTTCAAGAGCCAAGCCGTCTGTAGGAACAAGGCCGTCCAAATCAAAGCACCCAACCAGTCGATTCCTTTAAGAGGCACTCGCTGGGGCATAACGTGCGTTTCGTGGGTCATCGTGGCCATCACGAGGAGCACGAGGAGCATGAGGCCCATCACGAGCCAGTGCATGTACGTCCAATGCATATAATAGGCAAACCAAGCTGAAAGGTAGCCCACATACTCGATGGAGGTGAGCAGCACAATGTGGAGCAAGGGGAAGAACACGCCAAAGTCACGCTTGGGCGTCATCCACAACTGGATGGTGGACATGCACTCAAACGTACCTTCAATCTTGGCCATGCCTACGAGCACACACACCGCCCACAACACGGGCATGGGCAAGGCATGAGTAGCAGCTAAAAGCTGTCCCACGAAGATCACGGCCGCCGAGACCATCAGCAAGAGTTTGTTGCTAAAGCGAAACTTCATGCGAAACAACACGGGGAAATAGACGGCCATACCGATGAGAGTGGCATAAAGGCACATCTGCACGTCCTCGCGCATCACGCCCCACTCTCCCACCACATCGGCCATGGCTCCGAGGTACATGCCGTTGCTAAACTGAAAGCAAAAGGCCAACAAGACGTAGATCCAAGGCTTCACCCAACGGGGCACCCAGCGATTGTACATCGGCATGGCAAACACCATGGGCGGTCCTCCTGCTGGTTTCTCGGGCTTTTCAGGTTTTGAAGAGATTGTTTGTTCACTCATAGCTGCTTACTGATTAACAACACATTCCACGTTCATGCCAGCACGTAGCTTATCAATGCTAGCATGCTTCTGCAAGCGGATGCGCACGGGGATGCGCTGCTCCACTTTCACGAAGTTGCCCGTAGCATTGTCTTGAGGAATGAGCGAGAAGGCACTGCCCGTGGCATCGCTGATGCGCTCTACCACCCCCTCAAACTCCACGTTGGGCACGGCGTCGGCCTCCACCTTCACCTTGTTGCCTACGGCGATATGCTGCAACTGAGTTTCACGATAATTGGCCACAACCCAGAGTTCGGAGTTATCTACAATATCGACCAAAGCCTGACCTGGCTGCACGAGTTGCCCCTCGTGAATATTCTTCTTCCCCACTACCCCATCGGCTGTGGCCACGATGACGGTGTAGGAAAGGTTGAGCTGAGCCAACTTCACGACCGAACGAGCTACGTCGATGCCTGCTTGGCTTTGGGTTAAGCGATGTCCCTGCTCGCGCTTAGCCGAAGAAAGCGAGCCTACCGTGCGGCTAACTTGTTCGTAGCGAGCCTTGGCAGCAAGGTAGGCGGTGTGAACGCCATCATATTGTTGAGGTGTAACGGCATCATCCTTAAGGAGCTGAGCATATCGCTTTTCTTCGCGCTCGGCATTGGCTAGTTGCACCCGTGCCTCTTCGATGCCAGCGTCGGTCACGTTGATGTTTTGTTCCGTGGTTTGGATGCCCGTAGCGGTGGCATTCTTTCCCGCAAGCGCATTGGCCAAGTCGGCCTCAGCTTGAGCCAAGCGCAAGCGAAACTCACTATCTTCTATCACGACGAGAGTGTCACCCTTATGCACTTGTTGGTATTCGTCGAAATAGATTTTCTTAATAAAACCTTGCACGCGGGTGTTGACCGGCGTGATGTGTTGCTGCACGGTGGCATTGTCGGTAAACTCGCCCTCACCAAAGTGTACGAAGTGGTCAACTACGAGGTAAGCACCGCCTACGAGCAGTAAGAAGACGATGAGGTTATAAATAGAGCGAAGGATTTTTTTCTGTTTCATTGTTATAGGGAATGTGTGGTGTATTTTAAATTATAGTAGCAGTAGACGAGATTGATGCGTGCGTTGGCTAAGGCCAGTTCGGCATCGAGTTTCATGTTGGCCGCATCGGTCAGGTCGGTTACCAGAGCCAAACCGTTTTGGTAGCGTTTGCTCACCACCTCATAGTTCTCGGTGGCAAGCTGCACGCTCTTCTCTCGGGTGGCCAGTTCGGTGCGAGCCGTACCGAGGTTCACGTAGGCTGCATGCACGGCATCGCTTACCCCTTGCAGGGCGGTTGTGCGCTGTGTTTGTGCCAACGTGGTGCCCAATTCGGCTTGGTGAATCTTGCGCTTGCTCTTGTAGAGGGAGGAGAAGTTGTAGCTAATGCCCACGCCTACATACCAATAATTAAGGTTCTTATTGATAGGCGGCACCTCGATGGTGATAGGGCCGTCTAAGTGGTCCTCGGCCACAAGAGCCACCTTGGGCAAACGGTCAGCGCGTGCCAGTCGCTCCTCGTTGCGGCTCATGTCAATGGCCAAGGCGGCTTGTTGCAGTCCGAGGTGTTGCTGCACGGCTAGCTGCTGCCACTCTTGCTCTACACCAGCGGTCAACGTTTCATCGCTGAAGGCTGCTTCGTTGAGCAGGCTCACTTGGATGCTGTCCGTGCCGATGGCCGTCATGAGCTGCTTGCGCAAGATGCTCTGTTGGTCGGTCACGGAGGTTTCGCCCAAAACCATTTGCTGCATTTGGAGTTCGTAGCGGGTAATGTCGTTTTTGAGCGACACACCTTGTTCCCGCCGCTTCTTCATTAATTCTATTTGCTGACGAGCCAAGGCCAAGTTCGTGGCATACACCATCTGCTGATTGCGCAAGGCATGGAGCTGAAAGTAGAGGCTGGCTAGCGAAAAGCGGATGCGTTGTTGCTCATCTTGCGCAGCAAGTTTCTTCATCTGCGCTCCTTGTTGGGCTAGAGCGATGCCACTCTTTATGGCTCCACCGGCATAGAGCACTTGCTCAGCATGGAGCAAGAAATTGTTGCCATAGTGAGGCATAGGAGCCGAGGTGCTCTCGCCGAACTTTCGATTCCACAAGCGAGCATTGCCTAGATAAGAGAACGACACTTGGGCATTGATGGTGGGCAACTTGTCCATCCGAGCCGTTTCGATGCCAGATTCTGCCTGATTGATGGCTGCTTGCATGCTTTGTAAGGTGGCATTGTGCGACTGTGCCTGCTGATAGAGTTGTTGCAGTGCGGTGCGCAATTCGGTGGTTTGCGCCAGAGCCGTCTGCGGAGGACACAACAAGGTGGCACTTCCTCCGAGAAGCACTGCTAGAAGTCTCATTTTCTTCATCATGAAAATGGGGGATTGGTTTGCACATCATCCGCTAAAGGGGAGGACGCACAAACGATTGAAACAAAAATAAAAGGAATTATAAAGAGAATGTAAATAGAAGAAGGTGGAGAACAGTTTATGAGCCACCTTTGAGAAACTACAGTTTACTACAATTGGGCACAAACTCCCCAATGGTGGAACTTATGCAACTTATTCGTCAAAAAGTCGGTGTTTGAAGCAACGGTATGGCTTAGACCTACATACATACCATCTAGGCTAAGACCTAGAGCCTTAGCCATTACTTCGAAAAAAACGTCTTGTAAGCAAAAAGACATGGGTGTAAAAAGGTTTCCTAAAGACGGCGGTGACATCATTGTCAGCCTGAGCATACACTCACTGCCCAAGCCCTGCTTGCTTGGAAACTGCTGCAAAGTTACAACTTTCCACGCAATTTTGCAAAAAGTCAAGAAAAAAGCCCACATTTATCAAATTGTTCGTAATTTAGCCATCTCTTAGGAAAAATCTTAAGGAAACACGACCTACTCTTTCTAGCTGATTGCATAAACCACCTACTAGATATCCCATTTATATATAAGGAGTAAGCCTCATATATATATATTAAGGAGTAAGCCTCGGCTTACCATCTGATGAACCTGCGTGCTCTGAGAAATGCCTAAATTCACAAAGCTAATAATTAACTTAATCAATCTATAGAAACATGTACACCTTTATCCTTAGCCTATGCCTCCTTATCATAGGCTATTTCGTCTACGGGCGTTACCTTGAACGGGTGTTCGGCCCCGACGACCGCCCCACCCCAGCCCTCACTAAGGCCGATGGCATCGACTACGTAAAGATGCCTTATTGGAAAATCTTCACCATCCAATTCCTTAACATCGCCGGCACGGGTCCCATCTTTGGAGCAGTGATGGGAGCAAAGTTTGGCCCCATAGCCTACCTTTGGATTGTGTTTGGCTGCATCTTTGCCGGGGCGATGCACGACTACCTCTCGGGCATGCTCTCCATGCGCAACAACGGCCTCGACCTGCCCTCGCTCATACAGAAGTTCTTGGGCAAAACGGCTGCCGTGTCGTTGCTCGTGTTCGCCGTGATACTGATGCTCATGGTGGGTGCCGTGTTTGTATATAGCCCAGCCGAAATCCTAAGCCACCTTTGGGGCAGCAAGATGGGGTGGATGGCAATTATTTTCATCTATTACCTCATAGCCACCATGCTCCCCATCGACAAGGTGATTGGCAAGATTTACCCCCTATTCTCCCTCTCGCTGCTCTTCATGACCGTGTCGCTCATCGTCATGCTGTTCGTCAAGTTTCCCCACCTGCCCGAACTATGGACCAACTTTGGCAACATGGGCAAGGAGCTACACCCCGACAGTTTTAAAGAGGATATTTTCCCCGCCTTATGCATCACCATTGCCTGTGGTGCAATCAGCGGATTTCATGCCACACAAAGCCCCATGATGGCTCGCTGCATCGCCTCTGAGCGCAAGGCTCGCCCTATCTTCTATGGAGCCATGATTACGGAGGGCTTAGTGGCCGTAGTGTGGGCCACTATCGGCATTTGGTTCTTCTACAACACGCCACAACCTGGCTACCTCACCCTCCCTGGAGCTGAAACCACGGGCTATCTCACCTCGGCTCCACTCGTAGTCGACATGGTATGCAAGGACTGGCTCGGCACCTTTGGCGGCATCCTAGCCCTACTCGGTGTGGCCGCCCTGCCTATCACCACGGGCGACACCTCCTTGCGTTCGGCTCGCATGATTATTGCGCAAGCTATCCACCTCGACCAACGCCCCCGGCTCAACCGCCTCTACGTGTGTCTGCCCATATTCATCGTCACCTTCAGTCTACTCATTTGGCAAGCCACCAATCCCAACGGATTCAACACCTTGTGGTGCTACGTGGGCTGGGCAAACCAAGCCCTTTCGGTGTTCACCCTTTGGGCCATCACCGTCTACCTCACGCAGCAACACAAGCCCTTCCTCATCTCGCTCATCCCAGCCCTATTCATGACTATGGTGTGCACCACCTTCCTCATGGTGGGCGACATCACGCTTGGCCTTCCCGCCCCCATCGGTCTCGGCATTGGCGCAGCGGTCGTAGTAATCAGCACGCTATGGTTTGCTTTCAAATTCAAAAGCATACGTCAAAGCGAACAATTGCTGAAATAAAAAGAGAAAACCCAAAGAAGTCCCAACCGATAAAGCTCCACAAGGATACTTTTTATGCTTAAAGCTTGAAAAGCTACGGAGTTTTCTTGCGAAACGGAAAAACTTAGTAACTTTGCCCACATTAATAACAAGTTGACTATGTCAAAATACATCAACCCATTTACCGATATAGGTTTCAAGCGAATCTTCGGAC
>CAVFOF010000151.1:0-5752 GCA_963623895.1 bacterium | reverse complement strand
TAAAAGACTTGAAGTACTTCAGGGCAGACCGCATGTCATGCAATTCCTATCGTGCGAACTATTTTCGGCTGTTTCTCTATGCCGCTGCATACGTCATGGCGCACAAGTTGAAACAAACCGTGTTCAAAGAAACGGATATTGAACGGTTTACGATGGATTCATTTATCAAGCGCATTATGCTCAGTGCGGTGCACATCGTAGAGAAGAAGACGTATGTCAAAATCAGTTTCTCGCCGCATCATCGGCATCGGGAGGAACTGGAAACCGCACTTACGAGAATGGTGGCATAACCGCTGCAACGCAAATATCAAAGTACACATATGGTATTGGTGAATCCTCGAGAAAAGGATGCGCCCCATCGTGTACATACGCTTACTTTTTTCCATATACGAGGCCGAAAAACTGTACTGACGGCCGAAAAACTAATATTTTCGCTTCTTTGTTTGGCGCAAACAAAACGTCAGCGTGCTCGCCTTTCGGATGAAACCGTCAAAAGTGCGTACGGCGGAACCTCTATGAATTATTCAGGCTAAGGTAACCGCTAGGCCAAAGTATTTGTAAATTACATTTCGTATGCCTAACAAGCAAGTTTTCAAAGGCAAATCACCTTGGCTGTAGATATTTTTTGTACTTTTGCATGCAAATAGTTATTTCTGCTACAAATCAAACGAATATAGCAATGTCAAAAGAACATTCAAAAGAATTAATGAATCTTGCGGCTGACAATATCCGAATCTTGGCCGCAAGTATGGTGGAACGAGCAAAATCGGGACATCCAGGCGGTGCCATGGGTGGAGCCGATTTCGTCAACGTACTCTATTCTGAATTTCTTAACTACGACCCTGGGGATACCACTTGGAGATGTCGCGACCGCTTTTTCTTAGATCCTGGTCACATGTCTCCCATGCTATATTCTCAACTAGCATTGATAGGTAACTATAGCATCGATGAACTTAAGCAGTTCCGCCAATGGGGCTCTCCCACACCTGGACACCCTGAAGTGTGTCCAAAACGTGGCATCGAGAACACAAGCGGACCTCTGGGACAAGGACATACTTATGCCGTAGGTGCAGCCATTGCAGCAAAAGCACTCTATGCACGTACGGGTAACCCTGGTTTCGCTAAGGAGAAAATCTATGCCTACATCTCTGATGGTGGGGTTCAAGAAGAAATCTCACAAGGAGCAGGACGCATCGCTGGACACCTTGGTCTGAACAATTTGATAATGTTCTTCGATGCCAACGAAATCCAACTGTCCACCGAAACTTCAGCTGTCATTTCAGAGGATACGGCCATGAAATATCGGGCATGGAATTGGAATGTACTTGAAATAGATGGTAATGATTCCGATCAAATCAGAGAAGCCCTAAAGGACGCAAATCAAGAAGAGGCGCGCCCTACGCTGATTATAGGACATTGCGTGATGGGGAAAGGTGCCCGTCAAGCAGATGGCTCTTCTTATGAGCGCAACTGTAAAACACATGGTGCACCATTGGGAAATGGAGCATACACGAACACCATCCTCAACCTTGGCGGTAGTCTTGATGACCCATTTGTGATTAGAGAAGAGGTGAAGGCTCTTTACGCAGAACGTAAAGAAGAGCTCCGCACAATCGTAGCGAAACGTCGTGCGGAGGAAGCAGAATGGGAAAGTGAAAATCCAGAAAAGGCCGCCCTTCTTAATGATTGGATGGCAGGCAAACTCCCCGAAATCCCATGGGGAGAGATAGAGCAAAAGCCAAATTCACCCACCCGAAACGGCTCTGCAGCTTGTCTAAGCTTGCTGTCAAAGTACGTGCCAAACATGATTGTCTCGTCGGCAGACCTTTGTAATTCTGATAAGACAGACGGCTTCTTAAAGCACACCACAGAAATCACTCGGATGAACTTTGCAGGAGGTTTCTTTCAAGCTGGTGTATCAGAATTGTCAATGGCCTGCGTGTGCATCGGTATGATGCTTCACGGAGGTATTATCACCGCAATGGGCACCTTCTTTGTATTCTCCGACTACATGAAGCCCGCCATCCGCATGGCCGCCCTAATGGAAGTGCCCGTTAAATTCGTATGGACACATGATGCATTCCGTGTAGGTGAAGACGGCCCCACTCACGAACCAGTGGAACAGGAAGCTCAAATCCGCTTAATGGAGAAACTGAAAAACCATGGTGGGTTGGACAGCGTCAGAGTGTTACGCCCTTGCGACGTTCATGCCGTGACTGAGTGCTGGCGCATGGCAATGGAAAACATGAACACCCCCACCGCACTTATATTTAGTAGACAAAACGTGAATGATTTACCCGCAGGTACTGATTACCACGCAGGTATAAGTCATGGTGCATACGAAGTAATAAAGGAGGCAACCCCCGATGTAATCCTCGTTGCTTCAGGATCCGAAGTGGCCACTTTAGTAGATACGGCTGAACTCTTAAAGGCCGATGGAGTGAAGGCGCGCGTTGTTAGTTGCCCAAGTGAGGGACTATTCCGTCGCCAATCCAAAGAATATCAAGAAGCCCTTTTACCCACTGGAGGAAAAATCTTTGCATTAACCGCTGGACTTCCAGTTACTTTCGAGGGTATTGCGGGTGCTAATGGCAAAGTATACGGATTGGAGAGCTTTGGCTTTAGTGCACCTTACAAGGTGCTCGATGAAAAGCTAGGCTTTACTCCTGAGAACATTCACAATGAAGTGTTGGCTTATTTAAACAAATAATCAACTAGACACAATGATAGGATTAGCAAGCGACCATGCGGGCTATGCTCTGAAACAATACGTAAAAGAGTATCTCACCCAGAAGGGATTAGAATATAAAGATTATGGTACTTATGACACCGATAGTTGCGACTATCCTGACTATGCACACGCACTAGCACGTGGTATGGAAGAGGGTGAAGTAAATCAGGGCATTGCCATCTGTGGAAGCGGTGAGGGCATTTCCATGACGCTCAACAAACACCAAAGTATAAGGGCTGCCCTTGTATGGATGCCCGAAATAGCCCACATGACACGTATGCACAACGATGCCAACGTACTCGTGATGCCTGGAAGATACATTAATAATCAAACAGCGCATGATATCATGGACGAGTTCCTAAGCACGAAATTCGAAGGTGGACGTCACATTGGGAGAATTAATAAAATTCCAGTAGAAGCAAGCAAGGCATAATAGGTTGGTCAAGGATAGCATCTTTGCTCGATAATAAGCAAATTTCGTAGGTATCGGACAGAAAGATACAAAAAAGTTATGTTCAACTCGTTATAAATCAATAAGAATTGCTATCTTTGCACCCGTTTTAGCGAAATACAATCACAAACTAAATATATTATAAAACTGGAATGACTAAATCTGAAATTATCAAGGCAATTTCCAAGAACACTGGCATTGATCGTGGAGTGATTGGCCATGTGCTTGAAGCATTCACTGTTGAGATTAAAGGCGCATTGCTTAGTGGCAATAATGTTAGCATGCGTGGTTTCGGCACTTTCTACTTGAAGCATCGTGCGGAGAAAACCGCACGTAATATGCAAACAAACACAAGCATCACAATTGCAGCTCATGATATCGCTGCATTCAAACCTGCAAAGGAATTCGCAGTATCTGTGAAAGAAAAAAGTCAAAAAGCTTAAAACAATTCACATAATTAACCATAAAACGTAATAGGTATGCCTAACGGAAAGAAGAAAAAAAGACACAAGATGTCTACTCACAAACGTAAAAAAAGACTACGCAAGAATCGTCATAAGAGCAAGTAAGGCTCAGACGACTCCATAGCGAGTCTTCAAAACAAACGAGTGAACGAGCTTACCTTGTCTACTAAGGCAATATTCCTCGTTTACTCGTTTTCTTATATAGGGAAAGCCCCTATATTTTGATGTAACACTTACATCGTTTGAACCCCATAAATTTTATTTAAATTCATGACAAGTGAAGTAATTGTAGATGTTACGAAGAAGGACATCTCTATCGCCTTACTCGAGGACAAACGCCTCGTGGAATATCAATGTGAAGGACGTTCAGAGCATTTCTCCGTAGGTAATATCTACTTGGCCAAGGTAAGAAAGCTTATGCCAGGCCTTAATGCTTGCTTCGTGAATGTGGGCTTCGAAAAGGATGCGTTCTTACATTATTTAGACCTAGGTGCGCGTTACCAAACTCAGGAAAAGTTTCTACATTTCATCGGTGATGGTAACCGTAGTGTTACGCTAGACAAGGTGGCCAAGCAACCCGAACTTGATAAGGAAGGAAGTATACAAAACACCCTTAAAGTTGGGCAAGAAATACTCGTTCAGATTGCCAAAGAGCCCATTAATACCAAAGGACCACGTTTAACTGCGGAACTCTCTTTTGCAGGTCGTTTTTTGGTGCTTGTGCCCTTTAGCGACAAGATTTCCGTTTCCTCTAAAATTAAATCGGGAGCAGAGCGCACTCGCCTAAAGCAACTCATTCAAAGCATCAAGCCCAAGGGCTTTGGTATAATTATACGTACCGTTGCAGAGAACATGCGTGCACCTGAACTTGACAATGAGATGCGCATTCTCTATGGCCGATGGGAACACATGCTTGAGAGCGTGAAAAAGGCACGCAAAGATGTGCTTAAATTGCCTCAATTGGTCTATGAAGAAACTAGTCGGACGGTTGCGTTGCTGCGTGACCTCTTCAATCCATCGTACGAAAACATCTACGTCAACGACAAGAATGTGTACAATGAGGTGCGGAGCTATATTAGTCTAATAGCCCCTGGATGTAAGGATATTGTAAAGTTTTATAAGGGCAGTGTACCCATATTCGACAATTTCTCTGTAACAAAGCAAATTAAGACTTCTTTAGGCCGCACGGTCACTTATAAACATGGTGCTTACTTGATTATTGAACAAACGGAGGCACTGCATGTGGTGGATGTGAATAGCGGTAATCGCTCGCGAAGTGCTGAGGGGCAGGAAGTGAACGCACTCGACGTAAATCTTGGTGCAGCAGATGAGTTGGCTAGACAACTTCGATTGCGGGATATGGGCGGTATAATTGTGGTGGATTTTATTGATATGAACCTACCAGAGAATCGCCAGAAACTCTATGAGCGAATGGTTGAGAATATGCGCAAGGATCGTGCGCGTCACAACATTTTGCCCTTGTCGAAGTTCGGCCTGATGCAGATTACTCGCCAGCGTGTTCGTCCTGTTACTGACGTTACTGTGGAGGAAACCTGCCCCACTTGTGGTGGAACTGGAAAGATAAAGCCAAGCATCCTCTTTACTGATTCTTTGGAAACAAGAATTGACACTCTTGTCAACAAGGTTGGTATAAAGAAGTTCTATTTGTATGTGCATCCTTTTGTTTCAGCCTACATTAATCAAGGACTGTTTTCCATTAAGCGCAGATGGCAAATGAAATACGGATTAGGTGTGAAGGTTTTGCCCAATCAGAAACTAGCTTATTTGCAATACAAGTTCTGTGATGATAGAGGAGAAGAGATTGAGATGGAACCATCCCATGACATGAAGTAAACAAGAACGAAGCAATGCTTGTCTGAGCAAGCAGAATGCAAATAATCGGAGGTAAACACTACTTTTAGATGCTTACCTCCGATTTATTTTTTGACCATCCATTGGGACTTTGACTGTCAATGTATTCACCTCCATCGTAAGCATCCCATACAAGCCGTATTGTGTAAAAAACAAATAAGCCAAAGTCTCGATAGATTGACTTTGGCTTATTTGTTTTCTATGCAATTGTAAGGTAGTAAAGAATCAGGATCG
>CAVFOF010000150.1:0-5756 GCA_963623895.1 bacterium | reverse complement strand
TGCAAAAGAAGCTGGCGCTGACTATGTAGGTCTCGATGAATATATCGAGAAGATCAAGGGTGGCTGGACTGACATTGATGTTATCATCACTATGCCCGCCATCATGGGTAAAATTGGTGCCCTCGGTCGTGTACTCGGTCCTCGCGGATTGATGCCTAACCCCAAGAGCGGTACTGTAACTATGGATGTTGCTAAGGCAATTCGTGAGGTTAAGCAAGGTAAGATTGACTTTAAGGTTGACAAGAGCGGTATCGTTCACACTTCAATCGGTAAGGTATCTTTCACTCCTGAGCAAATTTTGGGCAATGCCAAAGAATTTATGGCTACCATCATTAAGCTCAAGCCCGCAAGTGCCAAGGGTACATATGTAAAGAGTATTTATCTTTCCTCTACCATGAGCAAGGGTATCAAGGTTGATCCTAAGACTGTAGAAGAAATCTAATTTGAATTACAATCATGAAGAAGGAAGATAAAGCAATTATCATCGACCAGCTCGGTGAGCAAATCAAGCAATACGCACACTTCTACCTCGTTGATGTGACTGGTATGAACGCTGAAGCTACTTCAGCCCTCCGTCGCAAGTGCTTCGGTTCTGACATCAAGATGGTAGTAGTTAAGAACACTCTTTTGCACAAGGCATTTGAGGCATCTGACGTAGACTACACTCCGCTTTACGATTGCCTCAAAGGTACTACTGCAGTATTCTTCTGCGACACAGCAAACGTTCCTGCCAAACTGATTAAGGAAACTGGCAAAGACGGAATCCCCGCTCTCAAAGGAGCTTACGCTGAAGAAGGCTTCTATGTTGGTGCAGACCAGCTCGACGTCCTCTGCGCAATCAAGAGCAAGAACGAGGTTATCGCCGATGTTGTTGCCCTCTTGCAGTCTCCCGCCAAGAATGTTATCTCTGCGCTTTCTGGTGCAGGCCAAACTATTCATGGTGTGCTTAAAACTTTGGGCGAACGTCCCGAATAAATCCCGAACAAACAAATTACTACGTTACGGGTAAACAAAACAAACAAGAAATAAAAACAAAAAAATACATTTAAGAAAATGGCAGATATCAAAGCTATCGCTGAAGAATTGGTAAATTTGACAGTGAAAGAAGTTAACGAGTTGGCAACTATCCTCAAGGATGAGTATGGAATTGAACCCGCTGCTGCAGCTGTTGCTGTTGCTGCCGGTCCTGCAGCTGGTGGTGCTGCTGCTGCTGAAGAGAAGACTTCATTCGACGTTGTTCTCAAGAGCGCAGGTGCTGCTAAGCTCCAAGTAGTTAAGGCTGTTAAGGAACACTGCGGTCTTGGCTTGAAGGAAGCTAAGGATCTCGTAGACGGTGCACCTTCTAAGGTTAAGGAAGGCGTTGCTAAGGAAGAAGCTGAAGCACTCAAGAAGGCTCTCGAAGAAGCTGGTGCTGAAGTAGAACTCGCTTAATAAGAATTTCCCCCATTAAGGGTTATGGTTATGAATCTTCTGGTAGAGGGTTCATAACCTTTTTGTGTCTATATGTTTCTGAATAAGGAGCAGAGGTAAGAATGGCTTAAGCTTTATTCTTCTCACTCCAATTCCTCCCTCTCTCTCAGTTTTTACATAAGGCTTTGATTATGACAAGGTTAGAAGCATGTAGCTTTCAGTAACACATTCATTCATTCCAACATAAATCGACGAATGTCTTCCGTAATTAACAACCGTGTAAACTTTGCGTCCATCAAGAATCCGATGCCCTATCCCGATTTCTTGGACGTTCAGTTAAAGTCTTTCAAAGATTTCTTGCAGCTCGACACTCCAAGCGAATTGCGTAAGAACGACGGACTATACAAAGTTTTTGCAGAGAACTTCCCTATTGCTGACACTCGCAACAACTTTGTCTTAGAATTTATCGATTACTACATCGACGAACCGCGTTACACCATCAACGAATGCTTAGAGCGTGGACTCACCTATAGCGTGCCTCTCAAAGCCAAACTTAAGCTCTACTGTACCGACCCTGATCACGAGGATTTCGACACCGTAGTGCAGGACGTGTTCTTGGGTAGCATTCCCTACATGTCGGAAAACGGCACGTTCATCATTAATGGTGCTGAGCGTGTAGTAGTTTCTCAGTTGCATCGTTCGCCCGGTGTATTCTTCGGCTCAAGCGTGCATGCTAACGGCACTCAGCTTTACTCAGCCCGTATCATTCCTTTTAAGGGCTCATGGATTGAGTTTGCCACGGACATCAACAACGTGATGTATGCTTACATCGATCGTAAGAAAAAGTTGCCCGTAACAACCTTGCTTCGTGCTATTGGTTTTGAGCGTGATAAGGACATTCTTCAGATTTTCAACCTGGCCGAAGAATTTAAGGTAAATAAGACTAACCTTAAGAAACTCATCGGCCGCAAGCTCGCAGCTCGTGTGCTTCGCACAACAATCGAAGACTTTGGTGATAGCGATATCGGTGAAGTAATGTCGATTGAGCGTACTGAGGTTGTGCTCGAACGTGGTGCTGAAATCACCGAGGAGGCTGTTGACATCATTCTCGAGTCGGGCGAACAGAGCATCTTGGTTCACCCCGAAGAAGGCTCGTCAACCGACTATTCCATCATCTTCAACACCTTGATGAAGGACCCCTCCAACTCGGAGCAAGAGGCCGTCAACTACATCTATCGCCAGCTGCGTAACGCTGACCCTGCCGACGACGCTTCCGCTCGTGAAGTAATCAATAACCTTTTCTTCTCAGACAAGCGTTATGATTTGGGCGAAGTGGGTCGTTACCGTATCAACAAAAAGCTCAACTTGGGCACGGACATGGGTGTTCGCGTGTTGACTCGCGAAGACATCATCGAAATTATTAAGTACCTTGTTGAGTTGATTAACTCTAAGGCCACTGTCGATGATATTGACCACTTGAGCAACCGTCGTGTACGTACCGTCGGTGAGCAACTTTCTAACCAGTTCGCTATTGGTTTGGCTCGTATGAGCCGCACCATCCGTGAGCGCATGAACGTTCGCGACAATGAAGTGTTCACTCCCACCGACTTGATTAACGCTAAGACCATCTCAAGCGTAATCAACTCCTTCTTCGGAACGAATGCCTTGTCGCAGTTCATGGACCAAACCAATCCTTTGGCTGAGGTTACCCATAAGCGCCGTCTTTCAGCCTTAGGTCCTGGCGGTCTGTCGCGTGAGCGTGCTGGTTTCGAGGTTCGTGACGTACACTACACTCACTACGGTCGTCTCTGCCCCATTGAGTCGCCTGAAGGTCCTAACATCGGTCTGATTTCTTCGCTTTGCGTTTATGCAAAGATTGACCGCTTAGGTTTCATCGAAACTCCCTATCGTAAGGTTGAAAATTCGATTGTAAACCTCAACAACGAAGATATTGTTTACCTCTCGGCTGAAGAAGAAGAAGCCAAGATTATCGGTCAGGGTAATGCACCTCTGAATGATGATGGTTCCTTCATTCGTACAAAGGTTAAGTGTCGTCAGGATGCCGACTACCCCGTTGTTCCTCCTTCAGAGGTAGAACTGATGGACGTTTCTCCTCAGCAGATCGCTTCAATCGCAGCTTCACTCATCCCCTTCTTGGAACACGATGATGCTCACCGTGCGTTGATGGGTTCTAACATGATGCGTCAGGCAGTTCCCCTCATCCGCAGCGAGGCTCCTATCGTTGGTACGGGTATTGAAAAGCAAGTTTGCGAAAACTCTCGCACGATGATTACAGCCGAGGGCGAAGGGGTGGTAGAATATGTTGATGCCAACACCATCCGCATCGCTTACGAGCGCAGCGAGGACGAAGAATTTGTAAGCTTCGATTCGAATGTGAAAGAGTACGACATTCCCAAGTTCCGTCGTACCAACCAAAATATGACCATCGACCTTCGTCCTATTTGCGACAAGGGTCAGCACGTTCACAAAGGCGACATTCTCACCGAGGGTTATGCCACTGAAAATGGTGAACTTGCATTAGGTCGCAACCTTCTTGTGGCTTACATGCCTTGGAAGGGTTACAACTATGAGGATGCTATCGTGTTGAACGAACGCATGGTTCGCGACGACATCCTTACCTCCGTTCACGTGGACGAATACTCACTCGAGGTTCGCGAAACGAAGCGTGGTATGGAAGAGTTCACCAACGACATCCCCAATGTGAGCGAAGATGCCACTAAGGATTTGGACGAAACGGGTATCATCCGCATTGGTGCTCGTGTTGCTCCAGGTGACATTCTTATCGGTAAGATTACGCCGAAGGGTGAGAGCGACCCCACTCCTGAGGAGAAGTTGCTCCGCGCCATCTTCGGCGACAAGGCTGGCGATGTAAAGGACGCTTCGCTCAAGGCTAATCCTTCGTTGGCAGGTGTCGTTATCAACAAGCGACTCTTTGCTCGTGTTCAGAAAACGCGCAGTGAGAAGGCTTCCGATAAGGTTAGACTTCAGAAACTCGACGATGACTTTGCAAAGGACACTGCCGAGTTGAAGAGAATTATGATTGACAAACTCCTTTCGCTCATCAGCGATAAGGAATCACAGGGTGTGATGGACAACATCGGCTCTGAGGTAATTGCCAAGGGCACGAAGTTCAACAGAAACGTTCTTGCTTCGCTCGACTTTACTTCTGTAGAACTTCACGACTGGACTGATGACGCTCATGCCAATAAGTTGATTCGCCAGCTTGTTATCAACTATTTGAAGAAGTACAATCAGCTCGACGCTGTGTTGAAGCGCAAGAAGTTCTCCATCACCATTGGTGACGACCTTCCCTCTGGTATCATCCAGCAGGCTAAGGTTTACATTGCCAAGAAGCGTAAGATTGGTGTGGGTGACAAGATGGCTGGTCGTCACGGTAACAAGGGTATCGTTTCGAAGGTCGTTCGTCAAGAAGATATGCCTTTCCTCGAGGATGGTACTCCCGTCGATATCGTGTTGAACCCTCTGGGTGTGCCTTCACGTATGAATATTGGTCAGATTTTCGAGGCCGTGTTAGGTGCTGCAGGCCGCAAGCTCGGTGTGAAGTTTGCCACTCCCATCTTCGATGGTGCCAAGCTTGAGGACCTTTGCGAATGGACCGACAAGGCAGGCCTTCCCCGTTACTGCTCCACTCAGCTTTATGATGGAGCCACTGGTGAAGCTTTCGACCAAAAGGCAACGGTGGGTGTGACCTACATGTTGAAACTTGGTCACATGGTTGAGGACAAGATGCACGCTCGTTCCATCGGTCCCTACTCGCTCATCACTCAGCAGCCCCTTGGAGGTAAAGCTCAGTTTGGTGGTCAGCGTTTTGGTGAGATGGAAGTTTGGGCCATCGAGGCCTTCGGTGCGTCCCACGTACTTCAAGAAATTCTTACCATCAAGTCCGACGACGTTACTGGCCGTGCCAAAGCCTACGAGGCTATCGTCAAGGGCGACCCCATGCCCACTCCTGGCCTTCCCGAATCGCTTAACGTGTTGTTACACGAACTTCGCGGCTTAGGTTTGAGCATCACGCTCGATTAAGAAAAAAGTTTTATTTCAGACGGAGCCTACCATCCTAGGCGGCATCGTAACAGTGTCACCTTTTAAAAAGGTTGGTAAGCTTCAGTCTTAAATAATCTCCACTTTTCCACTCTCAATCATTCTTACAAAAATGGCATTTAAAAGAGATAATAAGATAAAGACTAACTTTACGAAGATAACCATTGGCCTCGCTTCGCCTGAGGAGATAATGGCTAATTCGTATGGTGAGGTGTTGAAGCCCGAAACCATAAACTACCGCACCTACAAGCCCGAGCGTGACG
>CAVFOF010000149.1:0-5758 GCA_963623895.1 bacterium | reverse complement strand
ACATGTCGAAGAGGTTGCCGTAGCGCTGGAGCACTACGTCGATGCCGAGGCGGCCAATGGCTTCAGTGAAGTCGAGGTAAACGGCCAAGCCAGTGTTGTTCACGCCGTAACCAGCGTCGCAACGTTCCTTAGCGGCACGGCTAGCCACGTCACGGGGCACGAGGTTACCGAAGGCGGGATAGCGGCGTTCGAGGTAGTAGTCGCGGTCAGCTTCGTTGATGTCTGTAGGCTTGAGTTCGCCCTTCTGGAGCTTCTTAGCGTCTTCGATGTTCTTGGGTACCCAGATACGGCCGTCGTTACGCAGAGATTCTGACATCAAAGTCAACTTCGACTGCTTGTCGCCGTGAACGGGGATACAAGTGGGGTGAATTTGCACGTAGGCGGGGTTTGCGAAGTAAGCACCCTTGCGGTAAGCTGCGATAGCTGCGGAGCAGTTGCAACCCATTGCGTTGGTCGAGAGGAAGTAGGTGTTACCGTAACCACCAGTGGCCAAAACTACGGCGTGAGCGGCGAAGCGTTCGAGTTTGCCGTTGATGAGGTTGCGTGCGATGATACCACGAGCACGACCGTCGATGAGCACAACGTCTTGCATTTCGTAGCGGCAGTAGAGCTTCACGGTGCCAGCGTGTACCTGAGCCATGAGGGCTGAGTAAGCACCGAGCAAGAGCTGCTGACCAGTCTGACCCTTAGCGTAGAACGTACGGCTTACCTGCACACCACCGAACGAACGGTTAGCGAGCAAACCACCGTATTCACGAGCGAAGGGAACGCCCTGAGCTACGCACTGGTCGATGATGTTGGCACTCACTTCGGCCAAGCGGTATACGTTCGACTCACGAGCGCGGTAGTCACCACCCTTCACGGTGTCGTAGAAGAGGCGATATACGGAGTCGCCATCGTTTTGGTAGTTCTTTGCAGCGTTGATACCGCCCTGTGCAGCGATAGAGTGTGCACGACGTGGAGAGTCTTGGATGCAGAAGTTGAGCACTTTGAAGCCCATTTCGCCGAGAGAGGCGGCAGCAGAAGCACCTGCTAGGCCAGTACCTACCACGATGATGTCGAGCTTACGCTTGTTGGCGGGGTTCACCAATTTTTGGTGAGCTTTATAGTTGGTCCACTTTTCAGAAATAGGACCTTCAGGTATTTTAGAATCGATGTTAGCCATGATTTTGATTGTTTTGTTGGGGTTAAGTTGGGAAGTCGCTTGTTTTTTTACGAACTGTTGGCGTTGAGGGGTGGGAGCGTTGCGCTCCTTGTGTGCCTCGTTGGCCTAGGCGTTGTTCCTACAACTTAAAAGCGTTGTTCCTATAACTTAAAAAGGTTTACGCTGCGCAGCAAGCACCGCCGCAGAAGGCGAACTTAAGAGCTACAACGAGGAAGATGAGCATGAGCACCGTAACGTAGATGTTACCGATGCAACGCCAGCGGTTGAACCAAATCTTACCGTTCCAACCCAGGGTTTGCATTGCGCTCCAAAAGCCGTGAGTGAGGTGGAACCAAAGGGCTACGAACCAGATGATGTAGAGCACGGTGTAAACGGGGTTGTGGAAAGTATAGGCAATCATGCTGTAGCCGTCGGCAGCGTCGGCCACTTCGTTAACGTAGGGCATGCCAGCGTTAGCGAGTTCGGCGAACATCATGTTGAACCAGAAGTTGAACAAGTGGAGCAACAGGCCGAGCACTACGATGATGCCGAGCACGAGCATGTTTTGTGAGGCCCACTCTACCTTTTCGGGCTTCGAGGTGACTGCATAGCGGTTGTTACCACGTGCTTTGCGGTTCTGAAGGGTGAGGATGATAGCATAAATGAAGTGGATGGCTACGAGCACTGCTAGGCCAACGGTTGCTGCTACGGCATACCAATTGGCACCCAACATTTCGCAAACCATGTTGTAACCTTCTTTTGAGAAGAGGGCTACCAAGTTCATGCAACCATGAAATGTGAGGAACAGAATGAGCGCGATGCCAGTGACTGACATGATCACCTTCCGTCCGATGGATGAGTTAGTTAACCACATAAAATGATTTGAATTAAGTTGATATTTTAGATTATTAATTTTATTCGTTTGAGGGGATGCTTTTGAGGGGTGGCTGAGCGGCTGCTAGGTTCTTACAGCGGCCCAGAGCTCCTCATTAATGAGGATAAAAGCATTCTTCGTGCAAAATTAAACGTTTTTATTCGGCTTTGCAAATTTTTGGTGTTTTAATTTGGCACACTTTTCAGCGGTGGGAAAATTGCCGTTTCGCGGTAGCCGAATTAGGGGTTTTGTTCAACGCATCCCTGCCGTTGCATTGCTTGAAAAAGGCGGGAATTTCGCACCAACCCTCGCTGCATTCTTTCGGCTATCGTCGGCCGAAGAAATAGGGGCGATGGGACTTGCAGTTAGTTGCATTGCGCTCCTTTTTAGCGTTGAGTTCGGGATAGGCGATGCGGGTGTGGTAGATGGTTTTCAGGCTATCCACCAACACGCGTTTGGCTTCGGCTATGTCGCGGAAGGTGATGGGGCATTCTTTGAAGTAGCCCGCACTGACTTGCCCGTCAACGATGCGGTCTACTAGCGAGCGGATGCTTTCCTCGGTAAATTCCGTGAGTGAACGCGACGAGGCTTCCACGGCGTCGCACATCATGACGATGGCTTGCTCGCGGGTGAAGGGGTTAGGCCCAGGGTAAGTGAAGAGTTTGGGGTCGGGCTCTTCGCCTTGGTGCTTGTTTTTCCATTGTATGTAGAAGTAGCGCACCTGCGATTGTCCGTGATGCGTACTGATAAAGTTGCGGATTACTTTGGGCAGATGGTACTTGTCGGCCATCTTCAATCCCTCCGTCACGTGGCTGATGATAATCTGCGCCGAACGCTCCTCCGTCAAGTCGTTGTGAGGGTTGATACCCGTTTGATTTTCAGTGAAAAAAGCGGGGTCTTTCAGTTTGCCGATGTCGTGATAGAGTGCTCCCGTTCGTGCCAATTGCGGTTTCGCTCCAATCTTGTCGGCCACCTCTGTGGCGAGGTTTGCCACTTGCATCGAGTGGACGAAAGTGCCCTGCGCCTCCTTCGACATTTTTCGCAGCAAGGGGTGGTTCGTGTTCGAGAGTTCCACGAGCGTCACGCTCGAGGTGAAGCCAAAGAGTTTTTCAAACATGTAGAGCAAGGGGTAGGCGAAGAGCAGCAACACGCCGTTCACGGCGTTATATATATATAAGGTGTGGTCGAGGTGTCTGAAGTCGATGCCTTGCATCAAGTCGTAGGCCAGCATCATCACCGTGCTTGTCACGAACACGATGAGCACCATGCGCAGCAACTGCGAGCGTTCCGTGAGGTCGCGCAGGGCGTAGATGGCCGTCATGCCCGAAATCATCTGTAGCAGCAGAAATTCGTAGTTGCTGTGGATGGCTAGCGACGAAAGCACAATGCTGCAAAGCATGGTGATAAAGGCCGTGCGCGAATCCATGAAGATGCGCACGAAAATCGGCACGATGGCATAAGGCACGAGGTAGACGTTAAGGAATTTGTTGTCCATCATCAAGTAGGTAATGATGGGGAAAATGGCTATCAATGAGGAAAGTAGCCACACGCTATGGGGCGATTGTAGATATTCGCGGCGGAAGAGGTAGAGGAACACTACGAAGCAGACCAACACGCCTGTCACGAAGATGGCCTGTCCGAGCATCACTTGCCAGTAGCCCTCGTTGGGGTCGTTGCGTCGCACGGATTCTCGTTCGAATGATTGCAGAATTTTGTATTGGTCGGCCGAGATGATTTCTCCTCGGTCGATGATGCGTTGTCCGCTCTGCACCATGCCCGACGCGAGCGATACCGAACTGAGCACATCCTCCTTTGCGGCCCGTGTTTTCGCACTGTCTACGTGCAAGTTGGGCAGCAAGTATTTGTTGAGGTTGCATCGCGCCATCATTTCTCGGGCGAAGTGGAGCGTATCGCTTAGCATGATATACTCGTAGGCCGAGCGGTTGGAGTAGACTTCTGCCAAGTTGTGCGACACGGCCTCCGTGCCTTCCACCACGCGGATGCCTGGGGTGCGATCCTTGGCCATTTGCGAGAGGTCGGCTGCTGGCACGATGCCCGCAGCGTATACCTTGTCGAGCATTTCTTCCAAGTGAGCCACACAAGCGGCCGACACCCCGTTGAATGCGCCGTTCAGGTAGTCGGAGTGTAGTGCCACGATTTGTTTTTTCGCCATCTGCTCGTCCATCACGTAGAAGGGGTGGAATTTGCTCAACGCGCTGTCGCGTTCTTCCTCCACCTCCTGTTGTGTTTTGTAGATGGGGAAGTCGAAGGTGGCTATCAGCGAATTGTAGCGCCAGGGGCGACCTTGTTCGTATTCGTAGCCGAATTTCGTGTCACGGGGTAGGAAATACACCAACAAAGCCACCATCACGAGGATAGTGCCTATCAGCGTCAGCGTAGTCTTTCTTTGATTATCAGAGCGGTCCATAGGCGAATGAATATAAGAGGCCAAATGCTGAAGGAGGAATTTGGCTGCTAGTTAGTCCTCACTTTCTCGGCGGAGCGGGTAGTCGCCCCGCAGTTTTTCGAAAGCGTAAGGGTGTTGTTTAAGTGCGAGCGAATCGCGGAGGGGGTTGTAGAGGCGCAGTTCGGGACAGAAGTTGTAGGAGTCATCTTCAGTCAAATAACTGAACCCTTCTGGCAGCGTTGGGGGCACGACGTTCTCAAACGGTTGCACATCGAGGCCAAAATGTTTCGCCACGGCCTGCAAGGCCATTCTCGTGCCGTTTGCCTTCCCGTCAGCACTATAGCCAGCTATGTGTGGCGTGGCGATAAAGGCCGCTTGCAGCAGTTCCAGGTCGATGTGTGGCTCGTTTTCCCACGTGTCGACCACGGCGGCTCGGAGGCGTCCCTCTTTGAGGGCTTGTTTCAGGGCTGTAGTGTCCACCACCTCGCCTCGGCTTGAGTTGAAAATCACTGCCGAGCGCTTCACTCTTCGCAAGAAGGCATCGCCCGCAAGGTGGAAAGTGGGGTGGGGTGTGGGTTGGTGAGTGAGCGGGGTGTGAAAGGTGATAACGTCTGCCTGTTGGGCTATTTCGTCGAGTGTTACAAACGTTGTTTCGCTCCCTTCCTCGCCTTTTTCCTTCTGCTTATTCTCCCTCTCTGCCCGTGGAGGGTCGCAGAGTAGGATGCGCTGAAAGCCAAGTCGTTCCGCCATTTTCTTCACTTGGTTGCCCACGTGGCCCACGCCCACAATGCCGAGTGTGAGTCGGTGAAACACACTGCGGTCGAGGTCTTCGGGATGAACGGGTGCGGTGGCGGCTGAAAACCTTCTACTGCTGTCCCAACAGCCATGCAGGGCGAGCAGCAGCAGCGAGGTTTCTACGTATTGCGCCACGCTCGAAGCGTTACACCCAGGGCAGTTGGTCCACGCTATGCCCGCCTCTTTCAAGTATTCTGTGTCGATATGGTCGTAACCGATGGTGGCGGTGGCGATAAATTTCACTTGGCTGCCTTCGAGCAAGTGGCGATTACATCGGGTGCGGGTGCGGATGATGAGGGCATCGGCCTCACGCACGTCGTCGGGGCCGATTTCTGCTCCGGGCAGGTAGACGGTTTCGCCTAGCTGCTCGGCATAGCCTTTGATAAAGGGGATTTTATTGTCGATTACGATGCGCATCGTTTTTTTAAAAAAATGGAGCAAGAAATGAGCAACAAATTGGACCAACAAATTGGGGAGCGACGCGTCCCCGCGTCGGCGCAAGAAGAAACTCTAGAAGATATGTTGCTATATAGCATAC
>CAVFOF010000148.1:0-5856 GCA_963623895.1 bacterium | reverse complement strand
GGTTTTGCCATTGTTGGCGTTGGGGATTTTTCCACTGATAGGCCCAACTAGCGGTGAGCACTCTACGATGAAATTCTGGACGATCTTGCGTATCGTACATCACCTTTGCCTCTGAGATGGCATTCAGCCTACGTCTGTACTCTAGGCTTAGGAAAGGAAAAAGGAAGGTCGGAAACCTCAAATTCGCTTCAGCACTCCACTCCGTGTAGTGCTGATTGGCGTACCCTTCGAGTCCTGTTATGGCTTCATAAGCCCCTCGAAGTTTGAGGGAAAGAAGCTCTGAACCACGGAATAGATTCTTATTGTTGTAGGTCAACGCAAATGCAGCACCAAGGTTCCCCACTGTGTTCGTGCCCTCCACATCTAAGGCAATGGAGTGCGTCTTCGTAGGGTAGATATTGATGTTTAAATCAAGAGAGTCAGTACCTACAACTGGAGTAACATTTGTATTGGTAACGCCAACTATGGGCAAGGAAGAAAGGTTGCTATAAGTGGTTTGCACCATCTGCTGTCGGTACAAACTGTCGGGGCGGGGCAGTATGTGGCTTTGCAACACTCGCTTGTTGATTTTAGCTTTTTTTTCGAAGTTGAAATCTATGCCTCGATAGTGTATCGTTGGACTAGCATCAAGGCTATCGTTATCCCCCAAGTCAGTAACATTAAGGGTAATTTTGCGGAAGTGTTGGGGTTGGTAGACGCGTGACGAACTACTATTGGAGGGAATTTTTATTTGCAGGGTAACGTTGGCAATTGTGCCTCCACGAATGGTGTCGACATCGAAACTGACGAGTTCTTTATTGAAATAGTAATACCCCTGATTATGGAGCATGTTAATGATTTGTTGTCTGGCTTCTGAGAGTTGGTTCAAGTCGAGCGGCATTCCCCGACGAAGACTATTGTTTGCGGAATCGGATCGTACAATACGACTAATCTGTTCGTCCTCAATGTCGTAGTTGAGTTGATTGATATAGTAACGTTCATGCGGATCGAGCCGATACTCTACATTCGCCTTATGTTTCTCATAGGCTATTAGGGTATCGACCTCTGCGTGCAGATAGCCTTGACTGTTGAGTGCTTGCTGAATGTTTTGCTGACTATAGTGGGTGAGCTGCTTGTCGTACACAACGGGGGCTTCGCCTATCTTTCGCCACAAATTGGATAAGCCCTTAGTGCCTTTCCCCGAGTCGGCCTTCGATAAGCAATAAATACCAAGTGGTACTTTAAACAATGAGAACCACTTGGCGTTAGAGTGCTGACGCACATAGTCTTTATAGCTACTTGGCTTGACGTGGCTGTCGTTGGTGGTCAACTTCACGTTGGCAAGAACGTGCTGATTGTCACCCAAAAATTTTGCACTGCTACATGACGTTATGGCTATCCCTAAAACAAGCAGACATAGGGGTACAACAAGGAAGCACACCAAGCGAAATTGGTGGGCAAAATTCTTAGAAATAGTCTCTTGATTGGGTCGGGCTCTCATCTTGTTACAACGGCAATAATTCGCGAAAACGAAGTTCGTGCTGATGCTTCTTTTGCTCAGTATAGCCTTGCTCCTCCAACCACTGTTGGAAGGCTCTGATAGCCTTGGTGTGCATTTGCGCTTTGCCTGCGTTTAAGCCGCTCTGAAAGGGACGATAGGGTAGGTGGGTGCGATTGAAATTTCCGTCTGCCATTTCTGTTCACGTATACGTATAAAGGTGTAATTAACGTTGCTTATTCTTCCAAAATGCGTTCATGCGCTCCTTGCTTGCATGCTCATGCGGATTCTCACACGGATGCCACAATAGTTGGTCTTTAATCTCTTTTGGAAGATACTGTTGAGGAATGAAGTTGTTCGGATAGTCGTGGGGATAAAGATAACCATCGTGGTATCCTAATTGAGCCATCAATTGGGTGGGTGCATTGCGAATGGGAAGGGGGACAGGAAGGTTGCCCGTCTTCCTAACCAACTCTAGTGCGTTGTTGATAGCTTGATAGGCCGAATTACTCTTGGGACTAGTGGCTAAATAGATAGTGGCTTCCGCCAAGGGAATTCGTCCCTCGGGCCACCCAATCTTCGACACGGCATCAAATGCCGCATTTGCCAAGAGCAGGGCATTGGGGTTGGCTAGGCCAATGTCCTCAGAGGCGGAAATCACAAGTCGGCGAGCTATAAACTTGGGGTCTTCTCCCCCCTCTATCATTCGAGCTAGCCAATAGATGGCCGCATCGGGATCGCTTCCGCGGATGCTCTTTATGAAAGCCGATATGATGTCATAGTGCATTTCACCGTCTTTGTCGTAGGCTAGTGGATTTTGCTGTAGGCACTCGGTCACAGTGGCATTGTCGATGACGAGTTCTTCGTCAGTAGATGCGAAAGTGACAAGGTCGAGTATGCCCAACATCTTTCGTGCATCTCCGCCACTATACCTAAACAAGGCTTCCTTTTCTGCTACTTTGATGCGACGCTCCTTTAGTACGACATCCTTGGTGAGAGCACGTTGTAATAGCTCGTCAAGTTCTTCTTGATCAAGACTCTTCAATACATAGACTTGGCAACGTGAAAGGAGAGGCCTAATTACCTCAAACGAGGGATTTTCTGTGGTGGCACCGATAAGGGTGATTGCTCCAGTCTCTACAGCAGCTAATAGCGAGTCCTGCTGCGATTTGGAGAAACGATGGATTTCGTCAATAAATAGAATGGGACTTTGCTCATTAAAAAAACGGCCTTTGGTGGCTCTGTCAATCACCTCGCGCACTTCTTTCACACCGCTATTGACAGCTGAAAGAGTGTAGAAGGGAATATCGAGCTTTTGGGCGATAATCTTTGCAAGGGTGGTCTTCCCAACCCCAGGGGGTCCCCATAAGATGAAGGATGAAATACGCCCTGAATCAATCATCTGACGCAAAACTGCTCCTGGGCCTACAAGATGCTTTTGTCCTATATAATCTTCGAGCGTAGTGGGGCGTAAACGCTCTGCCAATGGTTTCATAATCAATTGATTAGATTAATCTTCAATTTCGCTAAGCTCAAGCCAACGCATGCTTTTTTCGTCAAGTTCCTCTAGTAACAGGGGAAGGCGTTTACTATTCTCTGTCAAATCGTCTACAGAGAGAATACCTGAACATAAGGCCGCCTCGATGGAGCGCTTTTCCATCTCCAATCGCTCGACGTCTTTTTCCAATTGTTGAAACTCTTGTTTCTCCTTGAATGACATCTTTCGTTTCTTTTCCCCGCCCCAGGTTTTTGCACGGCTTTGCGTTGTTTCCTTCTTTTTCTCTTGTGTTTTCTCGTTCTGCTCCTGACTCGTCTTAAGCGAGAGCCATTCGCTGTATTCTGAGTAATTGCCAGGGAAATCATCTATTTCGCCCTCACCCTTAAATACTAGCAAGTGATCAACTACCTTGTCCATGAAATAGCGATCGTGACTCACTACAATCACGCAGCCTTTGAAATCTAGAAGATATTCTTCAAGTATTTGCAGGGTGGCAATATCTAAATCGTTGGTCGGCTCATCCAACACAAGGAAGTTGGGGTTCTTCATCAACACGGTGCAAAGTTGCAAGCGACGTCGTTCACCACCCGAAAGCTTGTAGATGTAGTCTTGCTGACGAGAAGGAGGGAAGAGAAAATGGTCTAGGAACTGCATGGCACTTAAGCGACGACCGCCACCTAGATCGATAAACTCGGCATGCTTACGTATAGCATCGATTACCTTATCTTGCTCATTGAAGTCCATGCCATCTTGTGAAAAGTAACCAAAGCGCACCGTCTCGCCAATGTCAAACTTGCCCTTGTCGAGTGGTTCAAGGCCTAGAAGCAGTTTAATGAACGTACTCTTTCCCGTGCCGTTTTCTCCCACAATGCCCATCTTTTCGTAGCGAGAGAAGTTGTAGTAGAAGTCCCTAAGGATGACTCTTTCGGTTGTACCATTCTCAGCGTTAGGAATGGAAAATGACTTCGAAACATATTGCGCCTCAAATATTTTGCTACCAATATATCCGCTTTTAACCTCAAGCCGAGCGGCACGTTCCTCACGTCTTTGCTTAGCACGTTGCTCTAGTTCATAAAAAGCTTCCTTACGATAACGAGCCTTCGTTCCTCGGGCACAAGGCATGCGACGCATCCAGTCTAGCTCCTTTCGATAAAGATTGTTTGCACGAGCTATGTTGGCATTCTGAGCGGTGATCCGTTGTTCTCTTTTTTCCAAATAATACTCGTAGTTACCTGTGTAGCTGAACATCGATCGAGCGTCAAGTTCAAGGATGTGTTGGCACACGTTATCCAAAAAATAACGGTCGTGTGTAACCATAAGCAAGGCCTTCGTTGAATGCCGCAAATAGTCCTCTAACCATTCAATCATGGCGAGGTCTAGATGGTTGGTTGGCTCATCTAACACGAGTAAATCGGGCTCTGCCATCAATACGTTTGCCAATGCAACACGCTTTAGTTGACCACCCGAAAGTTTCCCGATAGGTTGAAGAAAATTGTTGATATTGAGCTTCGAAAGAATATGCTTAGCTCGTTGCTCAAAACTCCAAGCCTCCTGCCTTTCCATCTCCTCTACGAGTTCGGAAAGTCCAGGGTTGCCAGGGGTAGCAAGACATTGTTCGTATTGGCTAATCAACGAAGAAAGTTTACCGGAACGTTGAAAACAAGCATCGATAATAGTTAAGTCAGGGTCGTACTGAGGGTTTTGCTCTAAAATGGCAATATTAGCATCACGGCGCACCACAATGCTTCCCGATTCATAATCTTCATGCCCAGAAAGGATGTTCAGCAACGTGCTCTTTCCCGCACCATTATGTGCTATCAACCCCACTTTTTGGCCTTCACCTATTGAAAAACTGATATCATTAAATAGTTCAAGTGCACCAAACCGCTTGGTCAGGTGCTGAATGTCAAGAAGGGGAGTCATAACGTAAATGTTAGGAATTATAGGTTAATTGTAATCGGGGAAGAAAAGGAAAGCTAATCACTCAATGACGAGTGAAAAGGTCGTACAATATAAAAGAAATGGAAAACGCTGTAAAAAAGGTTGAAACTACTCAATACAAAGGTGCTTCAAATCGTACATCGAACCATTATAGATGTTCAAGTCCACCTTGTTTCGAATGCCGTCCAATCGTCCGCAATCGGTGTGTTGCCAAAACCGCCAAGAACCTTTATAGGAAAGCTTGCTCACATAATAATGAGCAATCCAGTAGGGGTAACGTTCAAAGTCCTCCGTGTTGAGGTAATCCCTTTTGAATTTGTAGTTCGTATATATTATAGGTGCCACTCCATACTTTTTTTCCACACGATTTAGCCAGGTTAATGCCGCTTTGCGAAGTTGGGGCACAGTGAGCGTACCTTTCTCCTCTATGTCGAGCACGGGAGGGAGATCACCACTCTCAAGGTGTACTTGTTTTAAAAAGTATTTTGCTTGTTCTGTAGCCGAAACGTTGGGTTTGAAATAATGGTACGCACCACGAAGGAAACCATACTCTTGTGCTTGATAGAAATTGTCGTTGAAGTTTTCATCAAGAAGGCTTCTCCCTTCGGTTGCTTTAATAAATACAAAGCAAATGGGTTCGCCCTTTACTTCTGCATTTCGAAGCTTTTTCCAATTTATCTCGCCTTGGTGGTGACTAATATCAATGCCGTGGATGGAAAATCCCTCTGGATAGTTTTCATTGCCATACAACGCTTGCCATTTAGATGTATAAGGAGATACTATGTAAACATAACAAAAATAGCACACTAATGCAGCCACGCAAATCAAGATTAAACGCATAAAAAGCAGACGTAAAAATGGTAGCCTTGAGTTACCTGACGTTTTTTTCGTTCTATTCTTCGCTGTTTTAGCTCGTTTGTTTGCCGTACTGTGCTTGGCG
>CAVFOF010000147.1:0-5881 GCA_963623895.1 bacterium | reverse complement strand
CCATTGTACATTGTACATTATACATTGTACATTATCCATTGTACATTATCCATTATCCATTGTACATTATCCATTCCCCTCTACTTCCCCTCCTTAAGGAATTGCAAGGCGCGTTTCACCATGTCACTGCGCTCGTTAATGAGGCGATAGTATTCGTTGCGATCCCATAGGTCGTAAGCAATGGTGCTCTTCAGCGTAAATTGCAAGTCGGCCAATGTGGCGGCACGCTCTTTGTCGTCCTTGGGCTTCACCTTCTTGCGCTCGCCTTCGGCAAAGATGGAGTCGGTGAGCGAAGCGGGCACTTCAAAGTCCTTTACGTAGCTATCGAACGTTTTATACTTCTTCTTCAGTTCCTTGCGGTGCTCGTCTACGTAGCGCAGGGTGTACTCGTTGATGAGGTTGTAACGACGCAAGGCGCGGTAGTAGGGCGAGTAGGTGGTGGTGTCGAGCGGCACGAAGATGTCGGGCATAATTCCACCGCCACCATACACAGTGCGTTGCTTGTTGAGCGTTTTATACACCTTGGTCGAGTCGAGGTGGATGCTGTCGATTGAGGTGAGTTCGCCTCGGGTATAACGCTTCTCTAGGTCTTGGTCGTAGTCGCTCTTTTCGCCTTTCACGTAGGGCTTCTGGATGCAGCGGCCAGAGGGCGTGTAGTAGTGCGACACGGTGAGGCGTATCATCGAACCATCGGGCAGATCGATGGGGCGCTGTACGAGACCTTTACCAAAGGTGCGGCGGCCGATGATTGTGCCGCGATCGTGGTCTTGCACGGCTCCGCTCACAATTTCAGCGGCCGAGGCGGTAAATTCGTCTACTAGGATTACCACACGGCCTTCCGTCTGCATCAACCCCTTACCTTCAGCCTTGAGTTCTTGTCGGGGCATTACGCGGCCGTCGGTGTAGACAATCATGGAGCCTTCGGGCAAAAATTCGCTAGCCACTTCTTGCGCTGCGTTCAAGTAGCCGCCGCCGTTCATGCCGAGGTCGAGGATAACGTCCTTCATGCCTTGTTTTTGCAATTCTTCGATTTTGCTACGCACTTCCTTGCCTGAATTGGCTCCGAAACTGTCGAGATGAATGTAGCCAATGGTGGGAGCGATGAGGTAGGCGGCATCTACGGTGTTGAGGGGAATTTTGTCGCGCACCACCTTGAAGTGGATCACGCCATTAGTTCCTCTTCGCACCACTTCGAGGTTGGCGATGGTGCCTTTCGGGCCACGCAGTTTGCTCATGATGCTGTCGCGATCCATCTTTACACCAGCAATGGTAGTGCCGTTCACTGCTATGATGCGGTCGCCCGCCATTACGCCTACTCGTTCGCAAGGACCTTTGCTTATCACTTGTAGCACGAGCAGCGTGTCCTTCACCAGATTGAAACTTACGCCGATGCCTTCAAAGTTTCCGTTGAGTGGCTCGTTGAGTTTCTTCGTGTCTTTTGCGTTGGTATACGATGAGTGGGGGTCGAGCTTGCTGAGCATGCCGTTGATAGCGTCCTCGGCGAGCTTCTTTTGGTCAACGCTGTCCACGTAAAGGCTCGTGATAGCCACTTGCGCCATCTGCAGTTTCTTTATTTGCTCGAAGTCGACATCGCCAAACTGCGATTGGGCGCAAGCACTGACCACGAGCGTGAGGTTGAGCAGAAGGAGAATAAATTTCTTCATAATTCTTTTCTGTGTGCTATATATATAATAGGTGTTTGTATGCGCTTGTTTTGTGACATTCCTTATAAAGAGGAAGAATATTAGGGAAGGAAGTCGGACACGTCCTTGCCATAGGCGATGAGTTCGCGCACCACGCTCGAAGAGATAGCCGAGAGGTGAGCCTCGGTGAAGAGCATCACCGTTTCCACGCCCGAGAGCCGCTTGTTCATGGCGGCGATGTCGCGTTCGTACTCAAAATCCTTCACCGAGCGCAGTCCACGGAGAATGAATTGCGCCTTCTCCCGCTTCACGAGGTCGATGGTTAAGTCGGAATAGGCCACTACCTCGATGCGAGGCTCGTTAGCGTAGACTTTTTGGATGGCTTCCACGCGCTCCTCGGGCGAATAGAGCGAGCGTTTCTTATCGTTCACACCCACACCTATCACGATGCGGTCGAACAGGGGCAATCCGCGCTCCACGATGCTAGCGTGCCCCACGGTGAATGGGTCGAACGACCCTGGGAATATGGCGGTTCTCATTGCTAATGTCAAGTCTGTTTGTGCTTTAGTCTGAAGTTTCTTCCTCTGCTGGATCTTCCTCTACGACGAGGTTATCGATGATGAAGCTTTGTCGCTCCATAGTGTTTTTTCCCATGTAGTATTCCAAGAGTTTGCTCACGTTGTCGCTCTTGTGTAGCGTCACGGGGTCTAGGCGAATGTCGGGGCCGATAAAGGTTTTAAACTCTTCGGGATCGATTTCGCCCAAACCTTTAAAGCGGGTAATCTCGGGGTTGGGACTGAGTTTCTCGATGGCGGCCAGTCGTTCCTCCTCGGAGTAGCAATAGATGGTTTCGTACTCTGAGCGGTCGCTAGCTTGCGTTTTCTTCAAGATAGCCGCACCAGCACTGCTGTCGGTCACGGTTTTGGGTTTTAAGCTGCCACCGCGCACTTTCTTCTTCTTGTTGCGCACACGGAAGAGCGGGGTTTGCAAAATATAGACGTGACCTTTCTTGATGAGATCGGGGAAGAATTGCAGAAAGAAAGTGATGATGAGCAAGCGAATGTGCATGCCATCGACGTCGGCATCGGTGGCTACAATCACCTTGTTATAGCGCAGCCCGTCGAGACCATCTTCTATGTTGAGAGCGGCTTGCAGAAGGTTGAATTCCTCGTTTTCGTACACCACCTTCTTCGTCAATCCGAAGCAGTTGAGCGGCTTACCTCGCAGGGAGAACACGGCTTGTGTGTTGACGTTGCGTGTCTTGGTAATGGAGCCGCTGGCGGAGTCGCCCTCGGTGATAAAAATGCTCGAGTTGAGGCGAGGATCTTCGTCTTCCTGCTCCTCTTGCTTCTTTTTCACTTTGGGAGCGGGGTCGTTGAGGTGAATGCGGCAGTCGCGTAGCTTGCGGTTGTGCAGATTGGCCTTTTTGGCTCGCTCGCGGGCTAGCTTCGTCACGCCGGCTATGGCTTTGCGCTCCTTTTCGCTCTCTTCTATTTTCTGCTTTATCACGTCGGCCACATCGGTGTGCATGTGCAAGTAGTTGTCGACGTTTTCTTTGATAAAATCACCGATAAATTTGTTCACACTCACGCCCGAAAGGGGGAATGGATTGCCTTTGGAGTCCTTGTCGGGAGCCATGGTGAGTGAGCCGAGCTTAATTTTTGTCTGGCTCTCGAACATGGGCTCGATTACGCGGATGGCGATAGCTCCCACGAGGCCGTTGCGCACGTCTTGCACGTCGTAGTTCTTGCCGAAATATTCCTTGATGGCTTTGGCAATGTGCTCTTTAAAGGCACTTTGGTGCGTACCTCCTTGCGTGGTGTGCTGACCGTTAACGAAGGAGTAGTACTCCTCGCCATACTGCGAGGTGTGGGTGAAGGCTATGTCGATGCTCGGCCCCGTGAGATGCACGATGGGGTAAAGCCCTGGAGCGGTCATATTGTCGTTGAGCAAATCCTCGAGGCCGTTACGACTCAGAATGCGTCGGCCGTTGTAGAAGATGGCTAACCCCGTGTTGAGGTAGGTGTAGTTGCGCAGCATGTTCTCCACAAACTCACCGTGAAAGTGGTAGTTTTGGAAGAGTTGAGGGTCGGGCTCAAAGAAGATGTAGGTGCCGTTTTCCTCCTCGCTGTCGCCCTCGGTGTCGCTCACAAGCACGCCTTTTTCAAAGATAGCTTCGTGCATTTTCCCTTCGCGCACACTGCGAGCTATGAAGCGGCTCGACAGGGCGTTCACTGCTTTCAAGCCCACACCATTCATACCTACCGAGGCGGTGAACACGGCGGTGTCGTACTTACCACCTGTGTTCAACTTCGACACGGCGGCCACCAGTGCACCAAGTGGAATGCCGCGGCCGTAGTCGCGAATTTCGGCCGTAAGGTTGTCGTGAATGTTCACCTCGATGCGCTTACCGAAGCCTTCGTTGAACTCATCGATACTGTTGTCGATGCTTTCTTTGAGCAACACGTAGATGCCATCGTCGGCGTGCGAGCCATCGCCTAGTCGGCCAATGTACATACCTGGGCGGGTACGGATGTGCTCGGTGTCTTCCAAGTGGCGTATTTTGCTCTCGTCGTAAACCACGGGGGCTTCGGCAGCGTTTTCAGTGTTCGGGGTGAGGGGTAGTATTTCTTCGCTCATGCGTTTAGGGTCTTAGAGGAGGTTATTTCTATATATAATTACGATGTGGCTTATATATAGTTATAGCAAAGCGTCCTTACATATAATAACATATATATAAAGAGTGGAGCTTTTGACTAGATTTCTATCTTATAGCAACGGCGGCGCTTGTGTTGCTCCGTTTTGAAGTGTTGCCATTGCTTCTGCACCTTGTCGTTCACCTCAAGCTCGGGGTTGCTTTCGGCATATTCGAAGCCAAGCTTTTGATAGACGGGGATAAGGTCGGTGAAGAGCAGTGCGTTCACACCCTTGTCTTGATAGTCGGGACGAACGGCCACGAGCAGCAGATCGAGCACCTTGGGACGCTTCAGCATCAAGGCTTTTAGCAGATGGAACCAGCCGAAGGGGAACTTCTTGCCCTTGGCCTTTTGCAGCGCACGCGAGAGGGAGGCCATCGAGATGCCCACGGCCACTATCTCGTTTTGCTCATTCTCCACGATGGTCACCATTCTCAGGTCGAGCACGGGCACGTAGGTATTGACGTATTGATCGATTTGTCGTTCCGTCATGCGCGAGAAGCCGTAGAGCGGAGCGTAGGAGTCGTTGATAAGGCGGAAAATGTCGTGTGCCACGCCCGTTTCGCGAATTTCTTTGCGGCTCTTCAGCTTGCGTATGTGCAGATTGTAGCGCTGAGCTATGATTTGCGAAATGCGCTTATGCTTCTCGGGGATGGCATCGGGAATGTAGATTTTCATCTCCACCCAGTCGGCACTCTTCTGCAAGCCCAGCTTCTCCATGTGTTGGGGATAGTAGGGATAGTTGTAGATGGTGGCCATCGTCGAGAGTTGATCAAAGCCTTCCACGAGCATACCCTCAGCGTCCATGTCGGTAAAGCCCAAGGGGCCTTCTAGCTCGGTCATGCCGCGCTCGCGTCCCCATTGCTTCACGGTGTCGATGAGGGCTTGGCTCACCTCGAGATCGTCGATAAAGTCAATCCAGCCAAAGCGCACCGACTTCTTCTGCCAAGTGTCGTTGGCGCGGCGATTGATGATGGCTGCCACGCGTCCCACGATTTCCCCGTCTTTGTAAGCCAGGAAGTAGTCGGCTTCGCAAAACTCTAGGGCGGCATTCTTCTCGGGCGAGAAGGTGTTGAGCATATCGTCGTAGAGGTCGGGCACGGAGTAGGGATTGTGCTTATAAAACTCGTAGTTGAAGCGGATAAACTTTTTGAGTTCGCGCTTGTTGCTTACTTTTTTTATTTCGACAGACATCGTGTATGTGGAATTGATTTTATTGGCTTATAGAGTAGGGAGTGTGAATGATTGGAGCCGCTTTGATAGCTCTCTGCGCTAGTGATAAATATACACTTAGCTTGCAAATTTACTTATTTATTGTCAGTTTCACGGCTTAATAGCTTCACAAAATGTAGTTACCAAGCAAAACCGCCGATGCCGCCGATGCATTCAGCCAGTAGGCAGCGACTTTTTTACCCTTCCAAGACATAAAAAACAGCATTTTCTTCCCCTATTTATTTGAATAGTGTAGTTTTGCTGCATCAAAAGTTATTGAAGTCATCTAAACTATTGAAAATTTAACATTTTCGTAGAAGCAAGATGGCA
>CAVFOF010000146.1:0-5915 GCA_963623895.1 bacterium | reverse complement strand
GTATATGCCTTTATCACGCTCCACGGCGATATCCTCTTCGGTGAATTCGTCAAGAGGAATATTGATACGCTCATTGCCTACTACATACCTTTTATAATAGGAGATGAGGAGCGTGGTGACGGGAAGGGCGATAATCAAACCTATAATGCCTAGCAGATAGCCCCACACGGAGAGCGAGAGAAGAATAATGGCTGGAGGAAGCCCCATGATTTTCCCCATGATGCGCGGAGTGAAGATAGTGTCTTGCAACACCTGCACCACAAGGTAAACAATGAGCACGAGACAGAGCAACCACCAAAAGTTTTCACCCGTCTCCACCGCTTTGAGCAAGGCCAATAGGGTGGCGGGAACGAACCCGACTACCTGTAAATAAGGTACGAAACTAATTACCCCGATTAAGCAACCTAAGCCGATGGGCATGGGGAAATCGATAATGAGGAATCCGATGGAGAACATCACGCAGTTGCTCAAAGCCACTAGAGCTTGTCCACGGAAATAGCCCGCCATGCCATGCTCAATGTCGGCCACGAGTTGGGCAGCAAAGATGCGCTTGTTGCGCGGCACAAAGTTTATCCATGCGTTGGCATAACGCTCGTAATCAGTGAGAATGAAGAGCAAATAGAGCAAACCAATGAGCGAGGCCACGATATTGATAATCCAGCCAGCCGTGCTCCATAGTACGCTCCACACCTTAGGCACTGCCGACTTTAAAGCCGCCATCACATCCTTTTGTTGGAGAAACGATTCCACCTTATAAGCACTAATGTGCTGATGCAAATAACGCTGCACGGGCTCGGGAATAGCCGTGTTCTTTGCTCCATTTTGCACGTAAGACAAAGCCACATCTTTAAGGTGTCCCACCTCCTCAATCATGGGCGGAACGACCAAATAGGCAAATCCGCCCAATACGCCACAGGTAAGCAACAGCGTAATGACGATAGAGAGCAACCTACTGCGCAGTCTACATTTATATTGAAAGAAGCGGACCACGGGATAGAGCAGATAGGCCACCATCCACGCAATAAAGAAGGGTAAAAGCACCCCGCTCAAAAAGTAGAGAGCCAAACCCGCACCCACCACCAACACCAAGGCTATCAAGCCTCGAATAAAGCGGTCGAAGGTGATGGGGGCACGCCCTCTGCCCTTCGAGGAGCAGTTAGGCGCAGCGTTTAAAGATGATTGTGAAGCATTCATTGCGATAGATACGAAAAGAAGCACCCCTCAGAGCCTCATTGTAGGAGCTAGAAGGATAATTTTTAGAAAACATTTCAAGGCAAATTTATCCATAAAAGCGTAAAAAACGAGGAAAAGCAGAGGAAAAAGTTTGTGCAAAGGTAATTTGTCTATATATTTGCACCATGGGAAAACTCTATTTAGTGCCCACGCCCGTGGGAAACTTGGAAGACATCACGCTTCGCGCTCTTCGCATTTTGAAAGAGGCGGATGTGGTTTTGGCTGAAGACACTCGCACTTCGGGCATCCTACTGAAGCACTTCGAGATAAAGAACCAATTGGTGTCGCACCACAAGTTCAACGAACACCAAACGGCCGATGCCTTTGCCGCCCGCATGGCTGCGGGCGAGGTGATGGCTCTGATTTCTGACGCTGGTACACCAGGCATTTCCGACCCAGGCTTTATGCTCGTTCGAGCTTGCGTAGAGCGGGGCGTAACGGTGCAATGCTTGCCAGGGGCAACAGCCTTCGTGCCCGCATTAGTAGCTTCAGGCTTACCTTGTGAACGCTTCACCTTTGAGGGCTTCCTACCGCAGAAGAAGGGGCGCGCCACTCGCCTAGCTGCCCTGCAAGAAGAGCCTCGCACGATGATTTTCTATGAGTCGCCCTATCGCGTGGTGAAAACGCTTACGCAGTTTATCGAAACCTTCGGTGCAGAGCGTCAATGCTCGGCTTGCCGAGAGATTTCGAAAATACACGAAGAAAGTGTGCGCGGCACGTTGGCCGAGGTGTTAGCCCATTTCGAAGAGACGGAGCCTCGAGGCGAGTTCGTACTTATTGTAGAGGGGTATGAAGCCCCGAAGGCCAAGAAGAAATCGCGCTACGCCAACAAGGCGGAGGAAAGCCACGCCGAAGACTAGCCCCCTCCCCGTCCTTCGTAACCTAGAGATACAGACGAAAAAACTTCCCTTACACACAAAAAACATACTCATTAATTAGCTTAATTATGAAAAAGTTTATTTGGCTGCTTACCGTTGTGTGCACTTGCGCATTCATCGCCTCGTGTAGCACGAAGAAAGAGAAGGAAAAAGAAGCCTACGACCCTAGCGCAGCGACCATCGACTCCTTGCGTCAAGCCTTAACGCAATCACAAAACGAGTCGAGCGACATGATTGAGACCCTTTCGCAGATACAAGACGGCTTCGACCAAATCAATGAGGCCGAAGGCATCGTGAACGTAGAGAGCCGACAGGGTGAGCAAGGCAACAAGCAGCGCATCCTCGACAACATGGTGCTGATACAAAACAAACTCAAGCTCAACCGCGAACTCATCGCCAACCTTCAGCAGCAACTGCGCACTTCCAACCAGAGCAACTCAAGCACCCGAGCTAAACTGGAAGAGATGGTGGCCAACTTCAACAAGCAGCTCGACGAAAAAAATAAGGAAATTGAGGAGCTACGTGCCCAGCTGGCAGAGAAGGACATCAAAATTGCCGAACAAGGCGAACAGATTAATAGTCTCAACAACAACGTGAGCGACCTAGCCTCAAAGAACGAGGAGAAGGCACGCACCATGGCAGCGCAGGATAAGGAGCTCAACACCGCCTACTACGTGTTTGGCACGAAGCGCGAACTAAAGGAGCAACGCATCATTCAGGGAAGCAGCGTGCTGAAAAACAACGATTTCAACAAAGACTACTTCACCCGCATCGACCTTCGCGTCACGAAGACGATTAAACTCTACTCAAAAAGTGCGAAACTCATGACAAGCCACCCCGCTGGCTCCTACTCGCTCGACAAGGACGCACAAGGGCAATACACCCTGCGCATCACCAATCCGCAAACCTTCTGGAGCGTAAGCAAGTACTTAGTCATCACGGTGAAATAACCACGCAACACACACACATCCAATAACATACGCTCACTTAGGAGCTTGCCGCAAAATGGTAGAGTAGAGAAACGCAAAGTGACCTATCAATCATTTTGGGCTAGCTCCTAAATGCTTTTTAATGGGTGGTTCTATAAATTAGCTTTGTTAGCTTTTGGTGTTTTTTTCTTTCCTTTTTGTTTGTGAACGAAGGAGCATAGCGGGCTATGCGACTGAGAGAACAAGCAAAAAAGACGGAAAAGAGTGGCAAAAGATGACAAAACGTCAAAGAATCTAATTTGAATATTAGATGGTGGTAATTTATAGAACCACCCTAAAACGACACAACGATGAAAAGAAACCTAACCTCAACAGTTTTCGTAGCTCTTCTGAGCCTTACGGTAATCATCTCCTCATGCAGCAGTTATAGACAAGTTCAGGGAGCCGCAACAGGTGCTTCGCTGGGCGGAATGTTCGGCTCAAGCATAGGCCGACTGATGGGCGGCCCACGGGGCGGCGACAAGGGCACAGTGGCTGGCATGCTGATAGGCGGAGCTATTGGGGCGGCTGCGTCCTCCTCTACGCAGAAAACGCGACGCCCCAGCCACAACGATTCACAAAATCAATCCTCTCCTAGCGACTACGGCTACAGCAGCAGCGACGAGATTTACACCATGCCCTCATCAGGCAACAAGAACGGAGTGGCGTATGGCAGCTACAAGACGATGAACAGCGATGTAACCTACGCCAACACGTCCGACCTTCAGTCGCTCGAAGTGACCAACGTGCGCTTCCTCGACGAAAACGACAATCGTCGCATCGACCTCAACGAGAAGGCCTACCTCGTGTTCGACATCTACAACCGAGGCGACAAGGCTCTCTACAACGTATCACCCAACATCCTCTGTAGCAGCAAGCGCATTGTCATCTCCGCCGCCACCTCCGTAGAGTGCGTGCAGCCTGGCCAAGGCATTCGCTATAAGGCCGCCGTAGTGGCCGTGCGCAAAATCGGGGCTACCACTCCTCTCACCTTCACCATCAGTTTCGGCCAAGGCAAACAGCAAGTGGTGGCAAGAACTTTTAGCCTGTAGCCCGCTATGACACAAAACAACCATTGGCGCAGCTACTACCAACCTATCCTCAAACTAGGCATCCCCATCGCTATCGGGCAGATTGGCGTAATCATCATGGGCTTTGCCGACACGATGATGGTGGGGCACTTCAACACAGAGTCGCTGGCTGCGGCCTCGTTTGTCAACTCCGTGTTCAACCTCATCACCTACTTGCTCCTAGGCTATAGCTACGGCATCACGCCGCTAATCAGTTCGCTAGCTAGCCGCAACCAAAGCACGGCCGCTGGCGCTACGCTGAAGTATGGTCTCCTCACCAACGTGGTGTTCTCCCTCTGCCTCATGGCTTTGCTTACCGTGGGCTATTTCAATTTGCACCACATGGGGCAACCCGCCGAAATTCTCCCCTTGGTGCGCCCCTACTATCTTACGCTGCTCGTCTCGGTGTTCTTCATGGCCGTGTTCAACGCTTTACGCCAGTTCACCGATGGCATTTCGCAAACGGCCATTGGCATGTGGGTGATTCTCACGGGTAATGTGTTCAACATCGTGGGCAATGCGTTGCTCATCTACGGCCTCGGCCCCTTCCCTCGGCTCGGCCTATTGGGAGCAGGTCTCAGCACCATGTCGTCGCGCATCGTGATGGCTCTCATCATGGTAGTGCTGTTCTTGATGCGCCCGTCCTACGGCATTTATCGCCGTGGCTTTTTCGGATTGAAAACAAAATGGAGCGAATTGCGCCGACTCAATCATCATTCGCTCCCCATCTCCTTGCAGATGGGCATGGAGAGCGGAGCTTTCACCGTGAGCGGCATCATGGCCGGCTGGCTCAGTGCGCTCGACCTCGCTACTTATCAGGTGATGATTACCATCAGCGGCCTAGGCTTCTTGCTCTATTATAGCTTTGGTTCGGGCATCACCATCCGTGTGGCCCACTTCTGCGGACAGAGCGACAAGCAAGGGGTGCGCCTCTCGGCACGTGCTGGCATACACATTTTGCTCTGCATGGCGGCCTTATCGTGTGCTTTATTCTATTTCTTAGGTGAGGACATCATTCGCTTATTCACCACCGACTCAGCGGTGATTAGCCTTGCGCTCACACTCATTGCCCCGCTCATTCTCTATCAGCTAGGCGACTCCATGCAGATATGCTTTGCAAATGCCTTGCGCGGCACTTCGCACGTGATGCCCATGATGTGGATAGCCTTTGTGAGTTTCATTGTGATTAACATCCCTGCGGGCTATGTGCTAGCCTTCACCTGCCACATGGGCATTCTCGGCCTGTATCTAGCCTTCAGCCTCGGACTGTTTGTGGCAGCCGCGCTGTTTTGTTGGCAATTCTATAGGGCGATACGCTAACTGAGCACAAATGAGCACCAAATGATTAAAAAATTGGGGGCGACGCATCCCCAATTTTTTTTTGATCATTTGGTGCTCATTTTTTGCTTAATATAATCTACACTATTAAGCATGTTTGGTGCGCCCTCGGCACGCTCACCATGCGCACGGAATGCTTCCTTAGCGATTAGGCCGCTAGTAAAAACGATTAGGCCATTAGTGAAACACTAATCGGCGGCTAGTTTTCCCTATTAGGCCACTAATAAAAACAGAAAGACAGAGGATGGTTCTTGTGTTTTAATCAGTGATATGCGTTGGTGAATAAATTTATTGTTTTTATATTTCCTCCATATTATTTAAAGAATAAGTCTTCAAATAACAAGTCGAAAAAATGAATAATTATTCATTCCTGAAATTGGAGAAAAATATAAACGTTTATATAAACTTTGTGTAAGCATTTTTTTCGT
>CAVFOF010000145.1:0-5963 GCA_963623895.1 bacterium | reverse complement strand
CTGTGAAATCTCGTAGATTTTCTTAATCAATCCTTGACCTGCACCGTCGGCGGGGTGAGCCTTGCCTGCAAAGAGGAACTGCACGGGGTAGTCGGGATTGTTGACAATCTTCGACAAGCGGTCGAGATCGGTGAAGAGCAAGTGGGCGCGCTTGTAGGTGGCAAAGCGACGGGCGAAGCCAATAAGCAAGGCGTTGGGGTTGATTTTATCGAGCAAGCTAACCACGAGTGAGGGGTCTCCTTGGTTGCGCAGCCAGTTCTCGCGGAAGCGGGCACGGATATAGTCGATAAGCTTGTTCTTCAGTGTGACGCGAGTGTTCCAGATTACTTCGTCGGGCACGTTGTAGATCTTTTCCCAAATCTTTTCGTTGCTCTGGTCGTTGATGTACTCCTTGCCCAAGTACTTTTCGTAGACGGTCTTCCACTCCTTGGCGCACCATGTGGGGAAGTGTACGCCGTTGGTTACGTAGCCCACGTGGCTTTCCTCTGCATGAGGGTTGTAGAGGTCGAACCATTCGTCGTGGCTGCGCTCTGCGTGGTTCTTGCGCTCGGCTGCGGGTAGATAGCCTGGCCAAATGTCTTTGAACATTTGTTGGCTAACGCGGCCGTGAAGCCAACTCACACCGTTTACCTCTTGGCAGGTCTTGCAGAGGAAGGTGGACATGCAGAATCTTTCTCCCTTGTCGTCGGGGTTTGTGCGGCCTAACCCCATGAAGTCATCCCAAGAAATGCCAAGGCGGCCAGGGAATTGGTTCATGTATTTGTTGAACAAGCCTTCATCAAAGTAGTCGTGGCCTGCGGGTACGGGGGTGTGTACGGTGTAGAGTGAAGAGGCGCGCACGAGTTCTAGTGCTTCGTCGAAGTTGAGACCACTCTCTACGAAGTCAGCCAAGCGTTGTACGTTGCAAAGGGCTGCATGGCCTTCGTTGCAGTGGTAGATATCTTTCTTGATGCCTAGTTTCTTAAGGGCAAGCATACCACCGATACCGAGCAAGTACTCTTGCTTGATGCGGTTTTCCCAGTCGCCACCATAGAGTGAGTGGGTGATGCGACGGTCGAACTCAGAGTTCATCTCGTTGTCGGTGTCGAGCAAGTAGAGCTTGATGCGCCCCACGTTGGCCACCCAAAGTCCTGCGTGTACCATGAAGTTGGGGTAGGGCACGTCTACAACTACTTGGTTGCCTTCTGCGTCGACTACGCGCTCGATGGGTAGGCGGTCGAAGTCCTGAGGCTCGTAGTTGGCAATTTGCTGTCCGTCCATCGAGAGGCTTTGAGTGAAATAGCCATAGCGATAGAGGAAGCCTACTGCTACCATGTCAACGTTGCTATCGGAAGCTTCCTTCAAATAGTCGCCAGCCAACACGCCGAGACCGCCTGAGTAAATCTTTAACACAGCGTTCAAACCATACTCCATGCAGAAGTAGGCTACAGAGGCACGCTTGGCGTTGGGCTTTACGTCCATATATTTACGGAAGTCACTGTACACCTTGTCCATGTGTGCAATAACCTCCTCATTCTTCGAGAGCTCAATCAAGCGATCGTAGTCAATGCTGCGGAGCAAATCGATGGGGTTGCGTTTTACTTTATGCCAAAGTTCCTCGTCGAGGCTAGCAAAGAGCTGTTGAGCCTCATTGTTCCAAGCCCACCACAAGTTGTGTGCCAACTCGTCGAGCTTTTTGAGGGCTTCGGGGATGTGACTTTTTACGTTCACCACCTTCCATGAAGGTTGGTTTGCGTTGCTAATTTTAATGTTCATTGATTATGATAGTGAGATTGTTTTAGTTTTAATTTAGAGGCCAGTTGGCCACAGGAGCTATTGTGCGTTCTCCACTCGTCTGAGTGCAAAGTCGTAGGCTTCGTAGTAGTACTTGATAAAGTGCTTCCATTGCGCCTTGTTGGCCATCGCGGTGGCTTGGTTGCGAATAGCGGTGCGCTCCTTTTCTGGAGTGTGGAGTAGCTGCTTGATGGTTTCGCACATCTCGCGTGCCACGTCGAAATAGTTGCTATCATCGCGGTGGATTACGCGCACACCGTCGTCCAAAGTACCCTCGTGACCCAACGTTTCGTTCACCCATTGTCCGAATCCGCTCAAGTCGGTCGTGACGCATGGTGTGTGGAAAGCGCAGCTTTCGAGTGGGGTGTAGCCCCAAGGTTCGTAGTAGGAGGGGTAGAGTGCCAAGTCGTTGGCTGCCAATAGATGGTAGTAGGGCTGATTGAATATGCCATCGTTGCCCTCGAGGTAGCAGGGCACAAGAATGACCTTCACTTTGTCGGTGGGCAAGTTTTCAAGGCCGAGCTGACGTATGGTACACACGATGCGATCCTCGTCAAGATTGTGTAGATTGTGCGTGATAATGGGGTTGGGCAGGGGGGAAGCAACTCCGATGGGGCTGTGCTTCAGTGCCTCTTGCAAGTCGGCTCGAGGGCCTTCAAGCCAACAAGGCACTTCGATTAGTGCCAACACCTGTTGCTCGCTCTTTTGTTCGTTGAGTTGAGCTCGCAGTTGCGCCATGGCCTCAAGGAACACGTCGAAGCCTTTGCAGCGGTAGTCGTTGCGTCCGCTAGTCGACACAATGAGTGTGTCGTCGGGCAACACTGAGCCTGTCAGCGCACTTGCCACGTTTAGAATGCTGCGGCGGGCTTTCTTGCGCACAGCACTAAATGAATTGCCTTTGGGAACGAAATCGTTTTCAAATCCGTTGGGTAGCACTACGTCGACGGGCTTGTCGAGCAGTTGTGCACACTCTTTGTTGGTGAAGGTGCTCACTGTGGTGAAGCAGTCGGCTCTCCAAGCACTTTGCTTCTCTATGCTGTGCTTCGAGTCCATGTGTAGCTCTTGTGCCATTTGGTCGCCGTTGTAGCCTTCAAAGTAGGCATAGAGTTGCTTGTCGTTGCCACAAATGGAACGTCCGATGCTCGTGGCGTGGGTGGTGAAAATGGTGGCCACGTGGGGTTGGTGCTTCTTTAAGAAGAGCATGCCTAGCCCCGACATCCACTCGTGGGCCTGGTACACCACTTTGTCGTCCTTGTTTAGGCACAATGCTACCACGGCTTCCACAAATCGGGCTGCGGCATACGAGAACATGGAGGCCTCGTCGTAGTCGCCATAGCCGTGAAGGGAGTCTACACGGAATAAATCCCATGCTTCGGCATAGATGCTATCTTTAATTTCAAAGAAGGGGGTAAAGTCAACGAGTACGGCTACAGGATTTCCTGGCACCGCCCATCGGCCAATTTTGCACTTTAAGCCTAAATCTGCTGCGGCCTTTTTCCATAAAGGCAACAACCGTTCATCCTCACAAAAATCAACATTAGCCGTAGGTTGTTTCAAGTCGGGACCGATAAAGACGAGTCGGTCGCCGTATTTAGACATTAGTGTTTTGGCGCGTGATGAGAGTACGGTGTAGATGCCTCCCACCTTATTGCATACTTCCCAACTTGTTTCAAATAGGTAGTTGGGCACTAACTGTTCTTTCTTCATAAAAATATGTAATAACCACTGCAAAGGTACACTCTTGGCGGTGAACTGCAAAGTGAAAATGTGGTTTTTTTAACTTTGTAACGTAATCTTTGCTTTTTGTTAGCGAGGGTGTAGCTTCTGATGGGGGCGTGTTGGTTAGCGATTTTGCTTGTTCGTTTTGAGCGTAACAGTCCATAGCAAATAGCTTGCTGCTAGAATGGCGATAGAAAGGCAGAGGCTATTGATGAGAAAGTAGAGTAAATTGACAAGCAGGGGGGGCACTACGGCGTCGCCTGTGAGCGATGATTGCACGGCGGCCCATTGGCTACCTATATATAATAGGAGTGGGCAGCTGCAAATCGCCAAGATGAGGCCTACGGGAATGAGCGATAGCAACCATGCGATGAAGGGAGTGCCTAGGGCGTGTTTTAGCGCATAGAGGCTGCTGCTTTTTAGCGATTGCTCAAAGAGCGTGTGCTTGAGCGAAAAAAGCAAGCCGAACGAACTGCCGAAAAGCGCAATAAACGGGATGGGAATGAGCAACCAAAGTGTCCACTTGAGGGCGGCCGCCACGAAAAGGCCGATAAGCAAGCCGCTTCCGAATAGTGTGAGAGCTGAGGTGTAGAGCCACTTCAAGCAGATGTGCCATTCCTTGTGAGTGATGCTGGGGGAGGTGGTGGCTAGAAACTGATTTTCGGCTTTATATTCCGCGATTAAAGTGGTCGATTTAGTGAGGAAAATCAGCTGGCTAAATAGCCACAATGCGAGGGCTAATGATAGATAAATGGCATTGGCGGCCGTGGGCAGGGCGATTTGTTTGGCGATTTCAGCTTCTCCTCTCGACTGTAAGAAGAGCCATGCGGGGCAGAGTTGTTGACGCATGTAGAGCAAGGCTAGGGCTAGGAAGAAAGCGGTGGAGGTGGCGGCAAAGAGTAGGAAGGGGACTATGCGCTTAAGATATACTTTCCAGTTGAGTGCTACGATGCGCCAAGCGTCGGCTAGGCTACTTTTTATTCCGCGGTCTTTATTAAAAGGGATTTCTTGCATTTTATGTAGGGATTGGTTGAGAGAGTGGATATTGCTTGCTGAGTGAGCCGCATTTCCGCTCTATGGATGTGGTGTGCAAAGGTAAGTTTTATTTTTCATGTTGAGAAATCATTGAAACATAACTTCCTCGTTGTTAGCAATGTTTAATGGATGGTGACGGGTAGAGTGAAAAGGTTGGAGCTGGTGGTGGATACAAATGAAATGACAGTTTGTAAGTGTTTGAGTATGAGTGTGTTATGTATGATGATTTTTACGGCTTCTATGGATGCCCATTCAAGCACCGCTTGGACGGCCGTTCAGGGGATGCTTGGACGGCCGTTCAGAGAAGGTGAAGAAAATGAAGCAGAAATTGTGTCAATGAAAGCGTATTTTATATGGCAACGATAAGGCGGTGGATGGCCTTGTGAAAATGCATGGAAAATCTCGTTGGGGTTTGGCTGAATTGTATCTGTAGTTTACAAAACGAATGGTAAGGGTGTAAATAATGCAAAAGAAGTGGCTTTTTAGGCTAAAACACTTGCATGATGCAGCGCAACTCTCTATCTTTGCACTCGTAAAACGACAAAAACTAAGCTTGATTGTTAGGATGTTAGTCCTAATTTATTTCCTCCTGTGAAGGAGCAATTGTATAAGATTTAGGTAAAAAGATTTGTAGAAAGGTAACTGTTAGATGAATGACTCGAAAGAGTCGGTGGGCGTGGCAAATAGTGCCTCGCACCACAAAGATGGAAAGGGCGTGAGCCCTTTTTTTTATGACTATAGGTTAGCTTGTTTGGCTCAAGTCAAAGGGCACTCTGCTTATGGGATGTTCGTCCGCTAGGCTTTGCATAGTAAATCTACTTTGTATTATAAGGAATAACAAAGGCCTACCACACGCTGATGTGGGAGGCCTTTGCTGTGGAGTGGTGCTCTGCTAGAGTATGTAGCCATAGTTACGAAGGATGTGCGTCACTTCATCCATGTTTTTGTTTTCGATAAGTATCAAGTAGTTCTCGGCTCGAACGATGTATTGCTTCAGCTTTTCATCTGTCATGATGATTTCTTGAAGTCGCTTGTTGTCCTTGCTGATACGGCGGATGGTGTAGGCTTTTCCTGCTTTTTCCAGAGGTTGACACTGCTGTTTAAGCGTGTCGAAGAAGTCGATCCAGATGGGGGAAAACTCGCTGCCCATAATATGCTGGAAACTCAATATTTTCTCTTCAAGCGTGAACTTGTCTTCACACTCTTTGAGGAACGACTTCGTGTCTACTCGATAGAGGTTGGGCGTGACGGCCGTGGCAAAACGATCGAGTGAAAGTCGCTTGGGGTTTTCGGGGTCGAGCAGTTTGATAAGCAATCGCTCGCTGTCCATTTCGAATATCGGCCCTTTGGCTTCGTTGTTGTTAATTGGGGAAGTGTATTTTTTGTCTAGACCGAACGCATAACGGCCTAATTTTGTGAGGCGCACATATTTCAAC
>CAVFOF010000144.1:1196-5967 GCA_963623895.1 bacterium | reverse complement strand
CGCCCGAGGGGCGGCATGTGACGGTCGATGATATTCGCCAGTGGCATCGTCAGCAGGGCTTTTGCGATGTGGGCTACCACTATGTGGTCTACCTTGATGGCTCGGTGCATCGGGGGCGGCCCTTGGAGCAGGTGGGTGCTCACTGTAAGGGGCAGAATGCTCACTCTATCGGCATCTGCTATGTGGGCGGCTTGACTGCCGACGGGCTTACGCCAAAGGATACGCGCACTTCGCGTCAGCGGCGGTCGCTCCGCGCCTTGGTGCAGCTGCTGAGGCTCAACTTTCCGCTCGCCACGGTGCATGGCCACCGAGAGTTTAACTCGGGGAAGGCTTGCCCTTGCTTTGAGGTAGTGGCCTCCGAATTTGAGCTGGAGGCTTAGGCTCTCGCTCTTTCTTGAAATTCATCTTAGCAAAATGGAATTACTAACTTTTCAAATCTAAAAAAAAACGATTTATCATGATTCAATTTAAAGTACGTTCGTTGAAGAAGAATGACACTGAAGAGGTGTTTTACTTTCCCGTGGTTACCAACCTTTTGCCCTCGAAGATGACTGAGGTGGTGGAGCTGATTGAGAAGCAGTGTACGCTGACGCGTGCTGACGTGAAGTCGGTGTTGTTGGCCTTGGAGTTTGTGGTGACGAAGTTTCTTCAGGCTGGCCACACGGTGCGCTTGGGCAATTTGGGCTCGTTTCGCCCCACGATTGTGAGTTTGGAGGGTGCTGCTGAGGCTTCGCAGGTCAGCTCGAAACTGATTAAGGCGGTGCGTTGTCGCTTTACTCCCTCGGTGGCGATGCAGCTTAGCTTGCAGAAGGATGCGGTGGAGCTGAGCCGTGCGGAGTAGGTCGGCAAGAGCGAGATTGGATAATATGAAAAAAGCCAAGAAGGGCAGCCTAGGCTCTTCTTGGCTTTTCTTGATTGATCAACAGATTGAACATAAATTGGGGGCAACTTAACAACAAATTGGGGGCGACGCGTCCCCGCGTCGGCGCAAGTAGCAACGCTAATAGCTTATAAGCAAAATTTAAAGAGGCTGTAGCTACCAGGCTTCTTAACAACAAATTGGGGGCGACGCGTCCCCGCGTCGGCGCAAGTAGCAACGCTAATAGCTTATAAGCAAAATTTAAAGAGGCTGTAGCTACCAGGCTTCGCCTTGCAGGGGTTTCAGGTGGGTCTTTGTCAGGGGGAGAGAAGTGGATTGTCTCCCCCCCCCAGTCGTTAAGTGATTACCAATTGTTAGTCGTTGTCTTTGTGGAAATTGAGGTTGAAGATTTTTTTGCAGTTGTCTTTGTAGAAATCGCGGATCTCTTGTTCGGTGCTGTAGCATCCTTCTCCGTAGGTTTGGTATTGCGAATTGTTGTCGTTGTATTTGAATACGGGCACGAAGTGGGCACAATGTTCGTCGTTAGCTGCTGCCGTCTTCTTGGTGTAGTAGTATTTTTCGTTCAGCTCGGGGTAGTACTTCACGGTGTAGGTGGTGGCACGGGTGAGCTTCTTGGTGGTCTTGTCTACGATGGAGTTTCCTGTGTAGAAGTTGACGCTTAGGCTGTAGCATAGCTCTTTGCCAGAGCCTGTTTTTTGGTAATTGTAGATAGCTTTATTATCATAGTAGGTAGATGAAGTATTATTGAGCGCGTTTTGGTCAAACTCTTTTAGATTATCTACATCAAAATCGCTACAGGGGTAAATATAATACTGATTTAGATCATACCAAGCGTATACTCTCAGCAGTTGGAAGGCGATGCAGAGGGCTTCTTGGTCGGTTACTTTTTCGCCGTAGTGATTGGTTGATTTTGGCTGTGAGATGTTGCTGATGAAGTAGGCATAGTCGTTAACTTCCTCGGTTTTTGTGCCATACTTGTTGTTGGCTGGTATGATGCAGGTGTGAAGCTCTTTGTCCTCAAAGTCGGTGCCTGCACGTACCATGTCGCCGAAGGTGAAGTAGGGTGTGAAGCCTGGCTTACCTAGACTGATGCCATCGCTTTTACTCTCGTTGTAGATGAAAACGCTGGTAACGCCTTTGGCTGTGTTTTGGAGGCTTTCGGTGGGCTTGTTGTCGTTGGCGTCTTTGAGCCAGCGACCCTGAAGTTGTGCTCCAGTGCGGTATTTCACAATGAAGAGGTTACTGTAACTGTAGTCTTCGCCGAGGAGTTCACCGTTAAGATAAGAGGGTTGGTAGACAATATTGCTGAGGTCTTTATTTTCTTCCGTGCCCCACTCTACGTCGACCATTTTGGGGGAGGCAGAGAAGAGTTTTTGGTTTTTAGCGTGCGTTAGCTCGAGGTCGTATACCTTGTAGGTGTTGGGCTTAAATAGGTTGTACTTTCCCGTGTAGCCATAGTAGAGCACGTTGGCTTTTTTGTCGTCGCCTACGATTCTTTCGAGGAAGGTTTGGGTTGCATCTGCTCCGTGATGGTTGACGTAGTAGGTGGGTATAATCTTATCCCAGATGTGATTGCTCTGCCATAGGTCGTGGAGTTTCTTTACGTCGTCTTGGGTGAAGATGGTTTTGTCGATTTTGTCAATTCCTGTTGCTTCTTCGTATGTTTTGGGGTCGTTGATGCAGAGCAGGAGGTTGAAGAAGTTTTGCACCATGCGCTGGTTCTTGTCTTCAATTTTACCTAGGCCAGTGGGTAGGGTGAGGGTTTTTTCCACGGCTTTGAAGTTGTCATCTTTGAGCTGGAAGGTGCACCAGTGGGTTTCTCCTAGCTTATTCTTTGCATTGGCGGGGCGCACGCAGACCCAGTTGCAGCCGTCAACCTCAATGACGTCGCCAAAGTTGTGGTAGTAGGTTTGGTCGGCTGTGTTGTCGCCAAGGACTGAGGCGGGTACGAAGCGGATTTCTTGGAGCGTGGGGAGCTGCTGGATGCTGACTTTGAGGGTGGCGTAGAGGTCGCTTTGGTTGTTGGGGGTGAAGGTGAGCGTGCCGATGCCGTCTGTCTGCCAGGTGTCGGTGGTGGGGTCGTCGCCTGAGGCTTTGCCTATGTAGCTGCAGTATTCGCGGTAGGCTTCTTCTACGCTGGTGGTGGGCACGAGGCGCACGCTGTAGGGGGTGGCGTCGCTGGCTGCTTGGCCGATGGTGGGCTCGCTGACGTGGTAGTCAGTTGAGTTCCAGTTGTCGGGCAGGGAGTCGATGCTGGCAAAGGCTCCTAGGAGGCGTTGCAGGGCGATTTGCTTTTGCCATTCTTGGTCGGTTTGCTCGGTGTTGGTGTCTGGGTCGCTTGCTCCGTTGGAGTTGATGTCGTTGTCGCTGCAGGAGGCGAACTGTAGGCCTAGGCCTAGGGCTAGGGCTAGGAGGATGCGGGGGTGTTTCATAATGTGATAATTTATAATGGATAATTTATAATGTATAATGGATAATTTATAATGTACAATTTATAATGGATAATGTACAATGTACAATGTTGCTTGGAGGGGGTGGATTTTAGGGGGTAGTGTTTATATTAATGTTAATGGGGACAAATTTAGGCAATATTTTTTAGGTTTGGCCTTTGGGTTGGGAAAAAGGCGAAAAAAAAATTGTCCCCACTGTCATTACCTCAAAATTGAGCTACAAATTGGAGCTACAAATTGGAGCTACAAATTGGAGCAACAAATTGGGGGCGACGCGTCCTCGCGTCGGCGCAAGTGGAAACGCTAATAGCTTTACTCATTATTTTTTAAAAAGATGAGTGCTTTTCTGCTAGTCTATTAGCGTTTCTTCCCTTGCGCCGACGCGGGGACGCGTCGCCCCCAATTTGTTGCTCCAATTTGTTGCTCAATTTTGGGGTGATTTTTTGTTATTGAGCAGCTTTGATTAGCTGCTTATAGGCTTCGTTGATAGAGCGTTTGAGGGCTTTGCGCGCAGCGGTATGAGTGGTGAGGGTGCGGCTTTTGCTGAATGTTTCTTGATAGGTGTTGAGGTCGAGCCATTTTCCGAGTAGTAGGATTTCTTTGTCGTCTGCAGTGGTGGGTTGAATGTTGAACTCTAGTTTTACGTTGGCATTGCCGGGCTTTCCTTGAGGGTAGTAGTTGACGGTGACTTTATTCTTTGTAGCGCTGCTGCTTATGAAGCTCTCGTCAATGAAGATATTGGCCGATGCGGTGTAATAGGTGTTATTTTGGGCGTCGGTGCCAGTGCTGAAATGTATGGTATTGAGTTCTTTCAGTGTTTCATTGAGCGTTTCTGCTGCTTTATTGTATTCATCCATGTAGCTGCTTAACTGAATGATGCGGGGGATGTTTACCTTGTCATTCTTGTTTAGATCGTAGATGTGGGCATCGAGTAGTCGGGTGATGATTTGCTTGGCTATTTCTTCGCTGGCGTGATTTGCTTGTGCGGTGGCCAGTTTCTTCGTATCGTCGATGTTTTCGGAGGATATGAAATAGACGTAAGAATTGAGTGTTGCATTCTGTTTAACGTATTCATCCCTTGATTTTATGGTTTCTTCAAGTACGCATACGTAGGGTTTGGTTTGCTCCCTAGGTATTGCTACATCTCCAAAGGCGAAGTAGGGATAGAAATCGTCTGAGCTAACTATGTTGATCTTCTTCATTTCTTTTTGCACTAGAACGTCTGTGATTTTGTTTGAAGTGTTGCGATTGCTGAAGCTACTTGAGGGGTCGTAGTCGTAGTTGCTAAACCAGCGATCGTCGAGTTGTGCTCCCGACTTGTACTTCACTACGTAGCAGTTGGAGATTTCGCCTGTGATCTCGTCGTTGATGTCGAAGGTGATTTTGCCTTTTTCGTTGAGATCGCTGAAATCTTTTGGTTCTTTTGTTGAGGGGACTAGCC
>CAVFOF010000144.1:0-1186 GCA_963623895.1 bacterium | reverse complement strand
CAAGTCTGGTTTCACTGGGCAAGGCGTACTTGAAGATGGGGCTGAGGTTTCGGTATTCGCCGGGTTGGTTGTTGATGAATTCGCCCGTTTTGATGGCTAGGGTGTAGAGGTTGTACTCGTTCGGGCCGCTGAACTTTGTGTTCTTGCTGTAGCCATGATAGAAGAGGCGGAAAAGGGCTTTTTCTTTTGCCAGGTTGTCCTTAAAGGTGTTGTTGGGTGCTATGTTGTCCCAAACGCCTAGGTCTTCCCACATATAGTTGAGGTTGCTGAGGTCTTTGGTGGTGAACTTTTCTTTGCTCACTTCGCCAATGCTAGTGACTTCGTCTTTGTTGTAGTAGGTGGGGTTGGCGATGAGGCGCAGCACGTTGAAGTAGTTCTGCACCATGCGCTCATTCTCGGCTTGGGGTTTGCCTGTGGCTGTGGGCACGGTGACGTGTTGGTAGCCTCGATTGGTGAAATCAATGAAGTTGGGGTTTGTCATGTTGGTGCCGTTGAGCTGTAGGCTGCACCAGTGCGACTTTTTTTTGTCGCCTCCGGCGGGGCGCACGCAGACGTAGTAGGTGGGTTGTTCGCCTGTTTTTTCTTGGCGGATGATGTCGCCTAGGCTGTAGTAGGGGTCGGTCACGGCGTTGTCGCCGATGGCGGAGGAGGGTACGAAGCGGATTTGCTCGAGCGTGGGTAGCTGCTGCACGTTGACGTCGAGGGTGGCGTAGGCGTCGGCTTGGTTGAGCACGTTGAACTTTAGTGTGCCGATGCCGTCGTGGCTCCAGGTGTCGTTGGTGGCTGTGCCGTCGCTGGCGGCTGCTATCATGCTTTTGTAGATGCGGCAGGCTTCTTCGGCGTTGTTGGTGGAGAGGTAGCGCACGTGGGGGTTGGCTGCGTCGATGGGTTCGCCGATGGTGGGCTCTACGGTGTAGCTTGTGGTGTTCCAGTTGGAGGGCAGGGTGTCGACTTCGGCTGTGGAGCTGAGCAGGCGGAGTAGGGCTTGGTGGGTTTCATACTCTTGGTCGGTTAGCTCGGTGTTGGAGCCGTTGTTGCCTGCTCCGTTGGTGTCGAGGTCGTTGTCGCTGCAAGCGGTGAACGTGAGGGCTAGGGCTAGGGCTAGGGGGATGTGGGGGTGTTTCATAATGTTATAATGTATAATGTATAATGTGCAATGGATAATGTGCAATGGATAATGTTATAG
>CAVFOF010000143.1:0-6009 GCA_963623895.1 bacterium | reverse complement strand
GCCCATGGTGCCCGAGGTATGCATCTTCTTCGAAAGCCGACTGATGCGCGGCAACCGCACCACGAAAATCAATTCTGAAGGCTTCAATGCCTTCCGTTCGTTTAACTTGCCCTCACTGGCTCACGCTGGCATACACATTAAATACGAAACACATCTCATTCGCCAGCCACGCCCCGATGCGCCCTTCGAACCGCACTTCTTGCTCGATAACAATGTGATGATTCTCACCATCTTCCCTGGCATTCGCAAGGAGGTGGTCGACACGATGCTCAGCGTGAACGGGCTGCGCGCCGTGGTGATGAAAACGTTTGGAGCGGGCAACGCTCCGCAAAAGCCTTGGTTTGTGGAGAGCATCCGCAAACTGGTAAACCGAGGAGTAATCGTGGTGAACATTACGCAATGTTATAAAGGCACGGTGGAGATGCATCGCTACGAGACGGGGCTACAGTTGCTGCAAGCTGGTGTGGTGAACGGCTACGACTCTACGGTGGAGAGCATGATTACGAAACTCATGCTGCTGCTCGGCCACGGCTATTCGCACAACGAAATCATCCGCCTGATGAATCGAAGCATTGCGGGCGAAATCACCGTTTAACTTTTAACCAGACTCTGAGCTATGCGCTTCGCTTCCCTTCTTGCTTCATTGTTCAGCCTATTGTTTATCGCATCATGCACCACCGACCGACCATCGACCAACAGCACGGAGTTGGCACTTAGCCATGCCTTGCTGCTGCAGATTGAGCAGGCCGATAGCTTCACTTGGGTACGCATTGCCGACCCTTGGCACTCAGGAAAAACGCTGCATAGCTACGTGCTAGTCAATTGCGAGCAACCACTCCCCACTCATCACCCCGAAGGCACACTCGTGCGCACGCCCTTAGAGCGCATGGTGGTGACAACTTCCGTACACACGGGGCTTCTGCTCGAAATAGGTGCGGGCAGTCGGCTTGTGGGCGTGACCGACACGGCCTACATCGTCAGCCCCGAGGTGAAACGCTACTTGGCCACCCACCCTAGCGTGCAGAACATGGGGGCTAGCATGACGCCCGACGTAGAAAAAATGCGAGCGGCGCAGACCGATGCCGTGCTCGTTTCGCCCTTCGAAAATGCCGATTATGGCGCACTGAGTCACACGAATATCCCGCTCATTGAGTGTGCCGACTACATGGAAACCTCGCCCCTTGGCCGTGCCGAGTGGATGCGCTTCTATGGCCGTTTAGTGGGCAAAGCAGCCTATGCCGATTCACTCTTCGGCAAAGTGGAAAAGCAATATCTTACGCAGAAAGAGGCGATTGCGAAAAAGAAAATAAAACGCCCTAGCGTGATGTGCGACCTCCGCACAGGCGGCACATGGTATCAGCCAGGTGGGGCTAGCACGATGGGACAGCTCATTGCCGATGCGGGCGGAAGCTACCTCTGGGCCGACCGCAAAGAAAGCGGAAGCCTCGCACTCGACCTCGAAAGCGTGTTTGCAAAAGCCCATCAAGCCGACATTTGGATTATTAAATACGGTCAACCCACGCCCTTAACCTACGCCCAACTGCAGCGCGACTGTGCGCAGTACGCTCAATTCGCAGCGTGGAAGCAACGCCACATTTTTGCTTGCAACACCTTATTTACCCCTTTCTACGAAGAAACGCCCTTCCACCCCGAACGATTGTTGCAAAACCTCTCGGCCGTATTTGGCACAAGCGACGACTCACTCTCTTCAGCGGCCTCCTACTACGTACCCCTTCAAAGGTAACAAAACGTCTTATTAGCAGATTTGAATGTCAGTTGGTGGCCATTTGTTGAACCACCATCCAAACAGTTTTTTCATGAAACTATCTCTCGCTCTTCTCCTCGTGCTTTGCGTGGTGTCGCTGCTTGTGGGCAGTGTGAGCATCACGCCGCAGCAAGTGTGGCAAACACTTTGCGGAGGGGGCGACGACCTTTCGCGCTTCATCGTGTTCGAGTCGCGACTGCCGCAACTGCTCACCGCCATCCTCGCTGGGGCTGCGCTAGCCGTGAGCGGACTCGTGATGCAAACGCTCTTCGCCAACCCACTAGCCGACCCTGCCCTGCTCGGAGTGAATAGCGGAGCTTCGCTAGGAGCCGCCCTCGCACTGCTAGCTTTTGGCGGAAGTCTAGGCCTGAGCGGAACGACCCTCACTGGCGTCACGCTCACCATCGTGGCGGCCTTTGTGGGAGCTTGTGCCGTCATTGCGCTCATCACGCTTTGCAGCCACTACGTGAGGGGCAACTTGGCTCTGCTCATCACGGGCGTTATGATCAGTTTCTTCATCTCAGCCCTCATTTCCCTACTCAGTTTCTACGCCACGGCCGACGGAGTGCGCTCCTACATCGTGTGGGGACTAGGCAATTTTTCGGGCGTTTCGCTCAGCCGCCTCCCCGTGATGGCTGGGTGTGTGATGCTTCCGTGTTTACTCATTCTGCTTCAAGCTCTTCCGCTCAATGCGCTACTTTTGGGCAACGACTATGCGAGCAACTTGGGCATACGAGTAAAGCGAGTGCGCACGCTGCTACTGCTGCTCACGGGGCTACTCACCGCCACTACTACCGCCCTCTGCGGCCCTATCTCGTTTATCGGTCTAGCCGTGCCCCATCTAGCGCGTCTCTTGCTCCGCTCGGCCAATCATCAACGCCTTCTGCCCCTCACCCTCGTGCTCGGAGCTACAGTAGCCGTACTCTCGCTCATCTTGTCACACCTACCAGGCGAACGGGGCACCTTGCCGCTTGCCGCCATCACGCCCTTAATTGGCGTGCCAGTCGTGCTCTACATCTTGCTTCGCCACAAATAGTCAACCCTATCTAGAAGTTCGTTTTCCTTATGAAACTTTTCGCTGCTCTTCGCCCGCTCCTCCTTCTCCTCCTTTTTCCGCTACTCACGCTCAGTTCATGCAGCAACGAAGCCAACGACACCTATGCCCACGAGCGTGCCTTCTTGAAATTTGCCCCCGTCAGCGGCGTTATTCCCCTTCTGACCGCCGTGCAGAACAACGGACTATTTTGCTCTATTCGTCTAGGCACGAACACCTTTGAGTTTCGCTGCTCCGATGGTTCTACAGCCACTTACCCTTACACGGCAGACATCAAAAACTACGGCCAGCCGCAATGTGTGAGCGGCTTCGTAGTGGGTCATTCTTCGCTACCCGACCTCAACATGAACTATCCGCTCCTGGCCTACGACCTCGTGTGTCCCAACTGCTACGAGCAGTCGCTCATCACCCCCACACTCAGCTTCAGCGGACAAGAGGAGTTGAGCTGCTCACGCTGCAAGCGTACCTACGACCTACAACAAAACGGAATAGTGAAAAGCGGCGAAGCCGGACGCTCACTGCTTCGCTATCGAGGAGTCACTTTTAGCGAAGCCACTTCGGGCGGTATCTTAGTGATTATGAACTAACTGCGCTCAACAAAAAAAGCTCCGCTAAGTGCTGCATTGCTTATAGACTAAAGCAAATCAACGGCACTTCGCGGAGCTTCATTATAATTCGCAGAGCTTCTTTATAAAGAGATGGAATGGAAAGCTACTTAGACCTAGCCTCGTTGATAAGGCGAGCACATTTAATAGGGTCGGCATGTCGCTCAGCGGCATAGCATTCGGCCAACAAGGCGAAGAAGGCATCGTCGCCCGAAAGGTTGGCCAAATTCTTGCAGCCCGCCTCAAGGCTCACGCCCGAGCCGCTCTTAATGCTGTTAGTGTCGACTAGCGAAAAATGGTAGCGGTCGCCCACTTTATCGTAGAGCACATTGGTCGACGAAAAGTCGCGATGCATAAACCCGTCCTCGTGTAGATGAGCGGCAAAGCGAGCAAAATGTGCCGTCACCTCCCGCTGCACCTCCAACGGCTCGTTAAAGAGCGTCAGCATGTTGTAGCGATAGGTGGAAAGCAGGCTCACAAAGTAAGTAGTGGTGTGCCAAAGGCCATGACGATAGCGCACAAAAGCCACCGACTCAGGGCTTTCAAAACCTCTTTCACGCAGAAGTAGCGGACTGAGATAGGCTTGTTTTCCTTTTGATTTCTTAAAAAGCATCTGCTGCACCTTGCGTCGCAGCGTTGGTGGGGCAAAACGCTTCACACACAGGGACAATCCGCCCACTTGCAGCGTACGAATAACGTTGCGCCCCGCATGCATTTCGCAACCCTCCTTCTCAAAATGTTCGTCAAGGTGAACGAGGTAGCTGCGAAGTCTTTCATATTTCGGATTAAGGATAATTTTCATGGACAAGCGATTTCTGCTCCCTTCGTGTAAGGGGTGTAAAACGATTGGGCTTAAGGGGAAAATGACCTTTTTGGAAGGAGTAATGCCCCTTTTGGGAAGGAGAAAATCCCCCCTTTAAGTTGCAAAGATAATAGATAACGCATAATAAGCAAAAACTTTGCTTAAAAAATCGCCTTCTTGCCCATTACTTGCACACAGCAACGCTAGCTGTGCACCCTCATCCGAACGGAATGTTAACGAATGGCTTCGAAGCAAAAAAAGCCTCACCTAAGCCAACCAGCTAAGCGATGTTTTTGTTAATTTTGTGGCACAAACATAACTCTAAACAATGTTTACGAACACTTGGCTCCGTAAACATTTGAGCACTTAACACACAACCTACACACCATGCAAGTTGCACTTTTCATACCTTGTTACATCAATGCCGTCTTCCCCGAGGTGGGAATGGCCTCTCTGCACCTACTCGAGCAGCTAGGCCTCGACGTGGTCTACCCAGAGCGGCAAAGTTGCTGCGGTCAGCCCATGGGAAATGCGGGGTTCGAGGGTGAAGCCAAACATTTGGCCGAACATTTCGACGAACTCTTCTCTGGCTACGACTATGTGGTGGGACCATCAGCCTCATGCGTTTCCTTCGTACGCGACCACTACGACTCGCTACTCCCCCACCCCTGCAACGCTGAAGGACGCGTCTTCGAACTTTGCGAGTTTATCCACGACGTGGTGCGCCCCACGAAGCTAGACGTAAGTTTCCCCCACAAAGTGAGCATTCAAAACAGTTGCCACGGCGTGCGACTGCTCGGCCTGTCGTCGCCTAGCGAGCGCAACATTCCCTACTACAACAAACTGCGCAACCTACTCAGCCTCGTGCGCGACATTGAGATTGTCGAACCCGAGCGACCCGACGAATGCTGCGGCTTTGGAGGCATGTTTGCCGTGGAAGAGCACGCCGTGTCGGGACAGATGGGGCGCGACAAAGTGATGCGCCACGTGAAAACGGGAGCCGAGTATATCGTGGGAGCCGACTGCTCGTGCCTTATGCACCAAAACGGCCTCATCGCTCGTGAGAAACTTAACATCAAAACCCTTCACATCGCACAAATACTTTCAGGCAATGTCTAAACACGCAACAAAGGCTGCTGAGTTTCTAGAAAATAAGCAGCAAGCCGCTTGGCACGACGAAACCCTTTGGCAAGTGCGCTCCAAGCGCGACCGTATGGCACACGACGTGCCCGAATGGGAGCAACTGCGTGAAGCAGCCTCGCAACTGAAAATGTATAGCAACTCCCACCTGGAGGAACTGCTGCAAGAGTTTGAGCAGAACGCCACCCGCAACGGCGCTATCGTGCATTGGGCTAAGGATGCGGCGGAATACCGTGAGACGGTGGCTAGCATCTTGAAGCAACATGAGGTGAAACATTTCATCAAGAGCAAGTCGATGCTCTCTGAGGAGTGTGAACTCAACCCTTATCTTGAGGAGCAGGGCATTGAGGTGCTCGAAAGCGACTTGGGCGAACGCATCTTGCAGATGCTCCACCGCAAACCCGTACACATCGTGCTGCCTGCTATCGCCGTGAAGAAGGAGGAGATTGGCGAACTCTTCACCCGAGAGATGGAGGACTGTGAACCTGGCAACTGCGATCAAACTTACCTCACCCACGTGGCGCGCCGCAACTTGCGCAAGAAATTCCTAGCCGCCGATGCGGCTATGACGGGAGCCAACTTTGCCGTGGCCTCAACAGGCGAATGTGTGGTATGTACCAATGAGGGGAACGCGGATATGGGC
>CAVFOF010000142.1:0-6029 GCA_963623895.1 bacterium | reverse complement strand
TTGAGATACTTCTTGAGTTTCCACTTGCGCCGACGCGGGGACGCGTCGCCCCCAATTTTGTGCTCAATTTGTGCTCATTTTGCGATAATTTCTTCAAGTCTACCCTAAATCCGAAATTTGAGTTAATGTTCAAAATATAACGACTAAAGAAGAGCTAGAAATTGAGAGGAACAATGCAGCCCCCAATTTCTAGCTCTAGCTTATGTAAGCCAACCTTTAGGCCGCTACTTAACGTTTAGCTGTAAGTTCGATAATCTTCACCACCAGTTCGGAAGCCTTCACTAGGGAGGGGATGGGCAAGAACTCGTGAGGGCCGTGGAAGTTTAAGCCACCAGCAAAGATGTTGGGACAGGGCAGCCCCATAAACGAGAGCTGCGCTCCATCCGTTCCGCCACGAATGGCCCGCACACGGCAGGGGATGTCACACTCCTTCATGGCCTGCTCCACCAGACTAATTACGTGGGGCACGGGCTCGATCTTCTCACGCATGTTATAGTATTGGTCGTTGATGGTGACCGTCACCGTGCCTTCATCGTAACGCTCGTTCATCCATTCGGCCGCTTTCTGCACGAAGGCTTTGCGCTGCTCGAAACGCTCGCGGCTATGGTCGCGGATAATGTAGCTCAGCGTAGCGTGCTCTACGTTGCCCTCTATGCCTAGCAAGTGGTAAAAGCCTTCAAACTCCACGGTGTGTTGCGGGGTTTCGGTCACGGGCATTTGCGCCGCAAACTCAGCGGCTACCAAGGCGGCGTTAATCATCTTGCCTTTGGCATAACCGGGATGCACGCTCACGCCGCGCACTTCGATTTTGGCACTAGCGGCATTGAAGTTCTCATACTCTAGCTCGCCCAATTCGCCGCCGTCCATGGTGTAGCCCCATTCGCAGTCGAACTTCTTCACGTCGAACTTATGAGCTCCTAGGCCAATCTCTTCATCGGGATTGAAGCCCACACGCACGCGGCCATGCTTGATTTCGGGATGAGCTAAAAGGTAGACCATCGCCTGCACAATCTCGGCAATGCCCGCCTTGTCGTCGGCTCCAAGCAAGGTGTGGCCGTTGGTTACGATGAGGTCTTCGCCCACGTGGTCGAGCAGTTCGGGGAACTTCTTGGGCGAGGTAATGATGCCAACTTCTGCGTCGAGCACGAGGTCGCCGCCGTCGTAATTTTCTACGATGCGGGGCTCGATGTTAGCTCCCGAGCAGTCGGGACTAGTGTCCATGTGGGCAATGAAGCCGATGGTAGGCACGGGTTTATCGGTGTTGGCGGGCAGTGTGGCATAGACGTAGCCATTCTCGTCTAGCTCTACCTCGGTGAGGCCAATCTGCGTGAGTTCGTCGCGCAGGTATTCGGCCAGTTTGAGTTGCTTTGCCGTGCTAGGGGTGCAGTCAGCGTCCTCGGCACTTTGTGTGTCGAAGCTCACGTATTTCAGAAAGCGATCTACTATTTCCATTTTTGGGGTGTGCTTAGTTGTTTAAAGTTTGTTTCTACAAAATTACAATCTTTTTTTCTCTCATCATAAAATTGAAGCAAAAAAAGGCAAGCACCTGAGCTTGGTGCTTGCCTTCAAATTATTGATGATTGACACTTGATTAGTCGAGGTCTTCTTCTTCAACTACTCCCGACCAATCGTCGCTGTTCCAGCCTTTTTGTTCAGAGAACTGAGCGTCGACTCTTTTGCCACCTGAAATGGTGAGGAGCATGTCGTCTTCTACGAAGAGCTTTACTGCTTGAGCAGCAGGCTTGTTATATGATTTTTTCATTGTGTAGGTAAAATCTTAGGGGTGAAACAACTTTGTTTATTTTACAAACTTCTTACCGTTTTGGATGTAGATGCCACCCTTAACAGGATTAGCTACACGACGGCCGCTGAGGTCGAATACGGGAGCGAGCACGCTGCCGTTCACCTTAGCGCTGTTGATGCTTGTAACGTCGCCGTTGAAGTTGAAGGCAATAGCCTGAGCAGCGTTGCTTACATTCAAGAAAGCCTTGTTGGCTGCGAGAGAAGTGATAGCTTCGCTGGGAGCGTAAAGACCAACTACACCTTCGTAGTTACCAAGTACGCGGTAGTTATCGCGGTTGTCATCGCTGAGAGCAACGGGGAAGTAAGTTCCTTCGAGAGCTGAAGTACCAGTTACGGCTTCGTTAGAGATTGTGAGCGTAGCAGTAGTTGCGTCAGCTTCGCCCTTAAGGATAACACCTACGCCAGCGGGGATTGTAGCTACCTCAGCGAGGTTGAGCTCATTGCCCTCAGCGTTGAGTTCGCCAGTGTAAGCCTTAGCACCAGTTACGGTAGCAGCGAAGGGAAGATAAGCAGAAGCGTAAGAAGCAGTGTCTACAGGGTTCAAGCTGATTTCAGCTTCAGTAGCGGGAACGATGAACCATGAAGAAGCTTCGTCGAAGCTATTGCCAGCTTTAGTCCAACCTACGAGATTGCCACTGTTCTCGTGACAGTAATTACGATTGCCCGAAATGGTTGAAGTCATTTCAGCAATGTTATAAGCACCATTGAAAGCGATAGGCTCGAAAGCGAACTTACCAGCATTTGTTGCAGTTTCGTCAACCATGGTGAAAGCTACGCCCCAATCAGTGGTTTTGGTGTTACAAGAAGAAACGGCCTTAGAGTTTGCAAGGAGAACGAATTGACCTTCTGTGTCGCTAGCCTTAACGTAGAACACGTTGTTAACGGCCTTAGGAGTAGCCTCAGCGTGGGCGAGGATGCCATCAGCAGAAGAATAAGGAGTGAGGTATTTCTTGTCCTTACCATTAACGAGGCGATAGTAGCCAGCGGTAATAGTTTCCATTGAGCGGCTAGTGGCTTTGCTATATTCAGTTTCAGCTTCAACGTAGTTCTTGTTATCAATCAGAGTCTGAATAGTAGTCATATCGTAAGCACCAAGAGCATTAGCGGGGCGAGCTTTCTCAAAATTGATGAGAGAGTTAACCTTAGCAACAAATTCGTTAATGTTTGCTTCTACAGCGTCATTGGGAGCGTAAACGGTTACAGTTGAACCTTGATCCTTACCAGTCCAAGTTTTGGGCAAGTTGTTCTGAAGGTTGATGTAGTTCGTACCATCAGCTGAGAGGCAGAAACCGTTAGCAATGCTTGTGTAGTTAGTAGTGTAAAGCTTGAAGGATTGACCTTCAGCGCTCAACACAGCCTTTCCGTCGCTAATGGCTACGCTCTTTTCAGCACCAGCCACCTTGTTGTAGATTTTGAAACCATTGAGAAGGTCACCAACGAAAGCCCACTGAGTGCTTTCGGGCATTACATCGTAGCAATGTTCAGAAGTGTAAGCAGGGCAATTGATGGCATCGTCGCTAGCGTTCCAATAATATTTGCCGTCGCAAATGCGGAGAGCAACAACATACCAAGTAGCTGAGCTAGCATCGAAAGTGCTTTGAGCAGTGAAGGGGAGGTTCTCGGTGCAAGTTACGTCGATTTCGCATTCCTCAGTGATGGCATCCGTCTTGCTCAATGCACCATTGGTTACGAAAGCTACGGTAGGAGCGCTAGGAGTAGCGTTAATCTCCGTTTCTACAGTAACTGAGGTATACTTCGTACCATTAATGAGGTAGTTGTAGGTTACGTTAACGTTTTCTGCAGCCGTAAACTTGATGGAAGAACCCTTGTCGCTGGGGCCAGATTTAGCATCTTGCCATTTGCCGAAATGGCAAGCACCACCTTTGTCACGGTTATTTAGCCAATCGTTGGTAGAATCATGCAACATGAAGCAGTAGCATCCACTTACGGTGTTAGAGGTAGCCTTATCAAACAAATAGGTTACGCCATCGGTAGTGGTGTTGTCTTCATACATCTTCATCCATGCATTTTCCTCGCTACCAGTAATACCCAACACCTTGGTTGTACCCTCGCCCTTATTGTAGAACTTGTAGCCATTGGTGTCGTCACCTACTACACACCACAAACCGTAATCATCGGTGGGTTTGGTTTCATTGATTGTCGTCAATCCGCCAGTGCTTTCGTAAATATAAGCAGAATTAGTAGACCAATAACCTTGTGTGGAGTGGTAATCATCTGTAAACCCATTCTGAATATAATACCAATGGGTATTTTCAGCCCATCCGCTGGTGGTAGGCGCATCGGAGATTTGCAACACGCTTTGCGCCGAGGCGGTTACTCCGCAAAAGGCTAAGAGCAACGCCAAAAAATACGTAATTTTTCTCATTTTTTAGATGAATTAATTTATTATAGGTTGTATTTGTTATTATCAACGCTATAGGGGCAAGGGAAGGAGAAAGACTAGCTAGTGACTACACCCAAATACGCAAACAAGCGTAAACGTTTGAGCACAGATAGAGAGAGCGGGTAGCTCACCGCAGAGAACCGTGTAGGTAGGTAGGTTAACATCGGGAGGTTCTCCTTGCGGAAGCAAGGGATAGGTAGTATGTGTTGTCCTCTATGTTTTGAAGAAATAAATGAGATGTAGGTAGTTCTTCATTAAATCTTCATAGTCTTTTCCTCGTAAGTATCGGTGGCAAAGGTAAGGAAGATTTTAGTAATTAACAACTAAACTAGGCTCATTTTTTTAAAAAAAGCTATTTTGTAAGCCCACTGTTTACAAAAAATAGGTAAGTAGCCCCCTCATTGTGGCTATTTTTGCTTCATGCGCCCCTACCGCAGCAGAACCGCCGAAAGAACCTCCGCAGAAGCAGAATATGCTTGAAGAAGTGTGCTTCTCGCCAAAAAGTAGTAACTTTACGGCCAAGAACAGACTTTACTTCGCTCAAACGATGAAGATAATCATAGCAGGAGCTGGGGCAGTGGGCACCCACTTGGCCAAACTCCTTTCACGTGAACACCACGACATTACCCTGATGGACGAGTCGGCAGAGAAGCTCGAGGACATCTCCTCCAACTTCGACATTCTGACCCTTCCGCTCCCCCCCTCCTCCATCTTAGCTCTCCAAGAAGCCGAGGTGGGGCGGGCCGACTTATTTATAGGCGTCACGCCCGACGAAGCGCACAACATGACGGCCTGCATGCTCGCCTCCAAACTTGGAGCGAAAAAGACGGTGGCTCGAGTGGACAACTTCGAATACACCCTACCGCAACACCGCGAATTTTTCCGCACCGTAGGCATCGGTTCCATCATCTACCCCGAGATGCTAGCCGGCCAAGAGATTCTCCACAACATCAAGCGCAGCTGGATACGCCAGTGGTGGGAGGTGCAAGATGGTGCGCTCATCCTGCTGGGCGTGAAACTGAGGCAGAACGCCAAAATCCTCGACCAACCGCTCAAGGACCTTTGCGGTCCCGACTCCCCCTACCACATCGTGGCCATTAAGCGCGACGACGAAACGCTCATCCCCCACGGCAACGACTACTTGCGCTCGCTCGACGTGGTCTACTTCATGACCACTCCGAAATACGTCAACTACATCCGCGACATTGCGGGAAAGGAGGAATACCCCGACGTCTCCACCGTGTTTGTGATGGGGGGCGGCAGCACGGCCGTACACCTCGCCAACGCCATGCCCGACTACATGCACGCTAAAATCATAGAGAACGATGCGCAGCGTGCGGCTCGCCTCAACGAGGTGGTGACCAACCGCCACGCCATGATCATCCACGGCGATGGGCGCGACCTCTCGCTACTCGAGGAGGAGGGCATTCGTAAGGCGCAAGCCTTCTGCGCCCTGACCGAGAATTCCGAGACCAACATCCTTGCTTGCCTCGCCGCCAAGCGTCTTGGAGTGCGCAAAACGGTGGCGATGGTGGAGAACACCGATTATATAGGAATGGCGGAGAGCCTAGACATCGGCACGATTATCAACAAGAAGACGTTTGCTGCGAGCCACATCTACCAGATGATGCTGAAGGCGGACATTACCTCGGTGAAGAGCCTGACGGTGGCGAATGCCGACGTGGCAGAATTTAGTGTGTCGCCCGAAGCAAAGATTATTCGCAAGCCCGTAAAAGACCTTAGTTTGCCCTCGTGCGTCACCCTCGGCGGCTTGGTGCGCGACGGGCATGGCGAACTTATCAATGGTTCCACGCTCATCCGC
>CAVFOF010000141.1:0-6167 GCA_963623895.1 bacterium | reverse complement strand
CTACAACATTAATCCGGGTGCGAACAGTTCAAGCACGCAAAACGCTAACAACCTGCGCTACACCCTTGACGAGAACGGCAACGTAGACCTTCCAGGCATCGGACGTATCGAAATTGGCGGACTTACTCGCTCAGAAGCAGCCGCACGCATTCAAGCCAAATATCGCGAAGGCATCATCAACGATGCTGTAATCACTCTAGCAGCCTACAACCAGTATGTCACCATCCTCGGCGATGTAGCTCACCCTGGTCAACAAGAAATCACTCGCGACAACCTCACCATTCTTGAAGCTATCGGCCGAGCTGGCGACCTCAACATTACTGGCCGTCGCGACTGCGTGAAGGTTATTCGTCAAGAAGGCAGCACCAGCAAGACCTACTACGTGGATCTTCGCTCGAAGGATCTCTTCAACTCCCCCGTCTACAACCTTCAACAAAACGACATTGTCTACGTTGAACCCAACAAAGTGAAGATGGGACAATCCACCAACAACGACAACTCCGTGCGAAGCATCGCCACTTGGCTCTCCGTAGCATCCGTTGTAACAAGTATCACCATCTTGATTACAAACGCTATCAACAAATAAAGACATCCCCTATAGAGATAGACTCACCTGAGGCTATCACCCAAAGCTAGAAGCACTTCGTTCTGCTCCGCTTGCTCACAACAAGCCCGCAGAACGAAGTGCTTGTTTTTGTGCAGCCCCATCTTTTTCTATCCCCCCATCCAGAAGTCACGAGCCACTCATTACCAACAAAAAAAGGCCTATAAAGAAGAATATTATCAGAAAGGAGGAGCAATCTAAACAAAAAGAACTATCTTTGTAAAATCATAAGTAGCCTTGCTTAACGCACTGCATAGAGCAAGTGCCCTCTAATTTTCTCCCCATAGACCCTTGTTTTACGTATGAAAGGAATAGTTCTTGCCGGCGGTAGCGGAACCCGCCTCTACCCCATCACGAAGGGAATCAGCAAACAGCTCATCCCCATTTTCGACAAACCGATGGTCTACTACCCCATCTCGGTGCTGATGCTAGCAGGCATACGCGACATACTTATCATCTCCACCCCACAAGACATGCCTAGCTTTCAGCGTCTGCTAGGCGATGGCTCCGACTTTGGTGTACGCTTTGAATTTGCCGTGCAGCCCTCGCCCGACGGATTGGCGCAAGCCTTCCTCATTGGCGAAAAATTTATTGGCAATGATAGCGTATGCCTCGTTTTGGGCGACAACATCTTCCACGGAAGCAACTTCGCCCAAATGCTCCGTGAGTCGGTTAGAAAGGCTGAGCAAGAAAACAGAGCTACTGTCTTTGGCTACCGCGTGAACGACCCCGAACGCTATGGGGTAGTAGAGTTTGACGCTTCGGGTAAAGCCGTAAGCATTGAGGAGAAGCCCCAAGTGCCTAAGTCGAATTACGCCGTAGTTGGCCTCTATTTCTACCCCAACAAAGTGGTGGAAGTGGCTAAAAACATTAAGCCATCGGCTCGCGGCGAACTCGAAATCACGACCGTCAACCAACGCTTCCTCAACGATGGCGAACTCATGGTGCAGACGCTTGGCATTGGTTTTGCATGGCTCGACACGGGCACACACGACAGCCTCAGTGAAGCCTCCACCTTCATCGAAGTTATTGAGAAGCGCACGGGACTAAAGGTGGCTTGTCTTGAAGGCATCGGCCTAAAACAAGGCTGGATCACACCAGAACAACTGCGCAAGCAAGCTCAGCCCATGGCAAAAAACCAATACGGACAGTATCTGCTGAAACTAGCAGACGAATACGATAAGGAACATTAATACACCCCACGAATTATGACAATAGCAGTAGATTTCGACGGTACAATTGTGGAACACAAATACCCCGCCATTGGCAAGGAGATACCTTTTGCCACAGCAAGTCTGCGTCAACTCATTAAGGATGGTCACAAACTCATCTTGTGGAGTGTGAGAGAAGGCAAGTTGCTCGAAGAAGCCGTGAAATGGTGCGAAGAGCGCGGTGTGCGTTTTTATGCTGTAAACTCCGACCTCGACGACGATGCCCACGACCGCCAAGGCGTGGCCAACTTCAGCCGCAAAATCAAAGCCGACCTTTTTATTGACGACCGCAACGTGGGCGGACTGCCCGACTGGGGAACCATCTACCAAATGGTGTCGAAAAGAATGAACTACGAGCAATACGTTCAATCCTTAACGAGCGAACCCGTAGAAAAATCCACGAAGAAGCCTTGGTGGAAATTCTAGGAGGAATGTTATAAATGAGCTTCGGAGAAATGGTGTTCGTAGGATAACCGATAGCTCCCCCAAGCTAGTAGCCTTCCCCTCTCCCACTGTTTTTTAAAAGATAGTAAGATTCATGAAGTTGCTCAACGCACATCAACTGAAAGAACTGGATGTTCAAACCATCCAAGCACGCAATATAGCCTCCATCGACCTGATGGAAGAAGCCGCCCAACAAGTGGCAAAATTCATTACAAAACATTATCCTGCCGACCACCGCGACCTCGTGATATTCTCTGGTCCAGGCAATAATGGCGGCGACGGATTGGCCTTAGCCCGACTACTCGCCCAAACTGGCTATCGAAAGATTCAGGTGTTCTTGTTCAACACCAACAACTCGCTAAGTGCCGACTGCGCAGCCAATGCCGAACGCTTGCAGGCAGAATGTCCCGACGTAACATTCACCGAGGTGTTGCAAAAGTTTGAAGCTCCCGAACTATCTTCTAAGACCCTAATCATTGATGCCTTGTTTGGCACGGGGCTCAACAAGCCCCTTAGCGGTGGTTATGCGGCCTTGGTGAAATTTATCAATGCAGCTCAAGCTGAGGTGGTGAGCATTGATATGCCCTCAGGCTTGATGTGTGAAGACAACACGTTCAACTCGCCTTCCTCCATCGTTCACGCCACTCACACCCTCACCATCGGGTTGCCCAAACTAGCTCTCATTCTTGCCGACAACCAGACCTACACGGGACAGACGCACGTATTGCCCCTCAATTTCGACAAGGAATTTCTGAGCAATGCCGTCACACCCTACCACCTCACCCACAAAAGCGAGATTCAAGGTCTGCTCAAGCAGCGTCCCCCCTTTGGCCACAAAGGCACATTCGGCAACGCACTGCTCATTGCTGGAAAATTTGGAATGGCTGGTGCTGCTGTGCTTGCAGCAAAAGCTTGCCTCAAGTCGGGCGTAGGAAAAGTGACGATACACACTCCCATAAAAAACAATGAGGTGCTGCAGATTGCCGTACCCGAAGCCGTGCTCAACCACGACGAGGACGAGCGTATCTTCTCCACCCCTGAAAATGCCGATTTCTATAACGCAGTGGCCATCGGCCCAGGCCTCGGCACAGACAAACGAACAGCCTTAGCCTTCATCGAACAGGTAAGCCACACCAACTGCCCCCTACTCATCGATGCCGATGGCATCAACATCCTAGGCGGTCATAAAGGATGGATTTCGCAAGTGCCAGCAGGCACCATCTTCACGCCTCACGCCAAGGAAATGCAACGTTTGGGCATTTGCAATGCCGACTCCTATAGCACCTTGCTTGAAGCCGTCAACATGGCAAAGCAACATAAATTCTTTATTTGCCTGAAAGGGCACTATACGGCCGTCTGCACCCCTCGAGGCTACGTCTATTTCAACACAACGGGCAACTCTGGAATGGCCACAGCGGGAAGCGGCGATGTGCTCACGGGCATCATCCTTGCCCTACTGGCGCAACAATATCCCCTCGAGGCAGCATGCCGCCTAGGCGTATATCTCCACGGATTGGCTGGCGACTTAGCAGCCGAAGCCCTAGGAGAGCATAGCCTCACGGCCTCCGACCTCATCGCTTACTTACCCCAAGCCTTTAAGACACTTACGGCCTCCAACGAATAACACTTCTTCTCCCATTCTCAAAACAATGAAACGCATACTCTTCCTCATCAGCCAAATAATATTGAGCTTTACGGCTCTTGCACAAACTGAGGTAACCACCTACGAGCCTGGTGTCACCAGCGAGGGCATCACCTACTTTCTGCCCACCACAAGCCTACGAGTGGTGGTGACTGCTACCCGCACTCACTTCACCCCAGGGGAATACTGCAACTATGCCGAACGCTACTTGCGACTGAAGGACGTACCACAAACCGAATTCGACCTTTGGGCTATCGACAAGGTGCAACTCTACACCTATGGCCAAGCCGACAAATCGAAAGCTTATAGCATCAAACTCAAACAAAAGACCTCTGCTCCCTTAGTAACGCTCACCCCCGATGGTCGACTCGTTGCCATAAACGATGAAGTGAACTACAAAGAAGAAAATCTCCCTGTGCCTTCTGTCACAAAGATTGAGGGTAAAACAATTAATGGAGCGGATTATAAGACAGAGGAGATTTTATCGGCCGGAAGCAGTGCGAAAATGGCTGAACTCACAGCCAACGAAATCTACGACATTCGTGAAAATCGCAGTTTGCTCACCAAAGGACAGGCCGACTTCATGCCAAAAGACGGCGAACAGCTCAAGCTCATGCTAGCCAATCTCGACACACAAGAGGAAGGTTTGCTTCAACTATTCAAAGGTTCGAACTATAGCGAAACCCACGTTTTTACCTTCGACCTCACCCCTAAGGCCGACATTACCAAGCAGCCTATCTGCAACTTTTCAAAACACCTTGGCATGGTCGATCTAGACGACCCCGCAGGAACCCCTCTCTACCTAAGCGTGACCGACCTGAAAACATTGCCCGCCGTCAACACCGAAGCGAACAACAAGGCGAAAAAGGAGGTGGATGATGTGCGCTACATCGTGCCAAGCCGAGCCGAAGTGAAAGTGTTTAGCGAGAGCAAAACCTACTTCACCCAGTCGTTCCCATTTGCTCAATTCGGACGAGTGGAACACCTCGGTGGCGAACTTTTCAACAAGAAGAGCACCACCCACGTGCAGCTATCGCCCGTTGTGGGAAACATCGCTAAGATTGAAGCCGAAAAACCTGAGTAGCCCATGGAGCGTAAAAAGGAAGAAAACATTGGCAACGTCATCGCTCGTTTCCTGCGACAATCACAACTGGAGACCCCACTCAACGAGCACCGACTTATCGATTCATGGAAGGAGATTGTTGGCCCAGACATAGCAAAAATGACCGACAATTTGGCCATCTACAACCAAACACTCTACGTCACCTTGCATTCGCCCGCCCTACGCACCCAACTGCTCATGCAGCGAGCCTCGCTCGTGCAGAGGCTGAACGCAAAAGTTGGAGCTAACGTTATCGTTGACATTGCTTTCAGATAATAGGAAACTTAAGGACTATACGTAAGCCCTATGCTAAAGTAAAAGACTAATTTCAATCAATAAGATTTCCCCAAAATGGAATAAGAAAAAATAGCTAGCTCAACTAGAGCTGGCTATATTATTTTGAACAGATAACTAACTAAAGTTTCGGATTTAGAGAAAACTTGAAGAATTTATCACAAAATTGGGGGCGACGCGTCCTCGCGTCGGCTTGGGGAAGAAACGCTAGAAAGAAGCAAAAATAGAAAGAAACCCCATTAAAAAGAAGGGAGTTTCCACTTGCACCGACGCGAGGATGCGTCGCCCCCAATTTTGTGATCATTTCTTCAAGAATGCATATTTTTTGCATAAAAAATGTACTCTTTTGGTTGAGAATAGACCTTATACACTACCATAAAGTTTACAAACGCTTTTGCTGTTACTTGCACAAAACGCTTGCACTCCGTTGATTATCAAGCGTTTCAAGAGTGCAAGCAACGTTTATATTTACTTACATCCCCCCTCACTTGCTTGCACTATAGTTTTAGCCCCCAAAATGGCTCTAAAAGTTTAAATTCTTCTTCTATTGGTTTGCTTGCATTGTGTAAGCATAGTGATAGAAATGTAGGTAGAGTGTAAGTGCTGCTTGCACTTCTGAAATGCCTGATAATCAATGCAAGTGAAAGTATTTAGTGCAAGTAACAGAAAATACACTTGTAAAGTTTATGGGAGGGGGATAATTTGCTCAAAAAAGGTTTATATGATCTTCTAATAAAAATCTCAGCAAAAAATCCCAGCACAAACTAGCGGCCTAATAGTTTTTCTTAGCCGCCTAACAGTTCTTCTTAAACGCCTAATAGTTCTTCACTAGCCGCCTAATAGTTTTTCTTATTTGACGACAATGTTGAC
>CAVFOF010000140.1:0-6175 GCA_963623895.1 bacterium | reverse complement strand
TTAGTATAAAACAAGCCCAAAGAGTCTACGATTCCCTTACCCCATGAAGCGACTCCTTGAACATAAACTAATTTTGCTCACTTACTTAATAGATGCGACTGCTAAACCTTATAGAAACTCCTAATAGCTATTTACCGCATCCCAGAGCATGAAGCGTTGGCTCACGTAGCCCACTTTGCCGTTGACACGGGTTCTAAACCAAAGGCGGTCTTGCGAGCTGACAAGGCCTAGGCAAGGGTAAACATCGGGGATGCCCTCGTCGTTGTCGCATAGGGTGGTCAGCACGCGAGCGTTCGTTGAGGGGCGTTGGCGTACGTTCACGCAGCGGGCTTCGTCGGTGTTGAGCACTAAGTAGCCTTCGCCGTTTTCGGCACTGCGAGTAAGGAGCATGCTGCCCTTCTTTTTTACTAAGTATTCGTCTTGACCACTTACAAGGTAGCTATCGCCACAGTTTGCCAAGAAACGAGCTACCTTGCCTGTGGAGGTCTTTACAATTTGGCGGCTCAGTCGGTAGCGTTCGGCTGGGCTGTTTGTTTCCCACGAGGGGGCACTGAGGTAGATGTCGGCTGTGGGGCGGAAGTTTTTAGCGTGCCACTCCACCGTGTCGTTGGGCTGTAGGGTGGTGTAGATAAATTCTGTGCCGTATTCGTTGGATAGGTGCATGATTTCGTTGCCACGTTTTGAGGTGAATGAGGCGGCTCGAAACAAACTGTCGACTAGGCAGAATGGGGTGGTGTCATCAGCCTTGATGCGCAGGGTGAAGTCGTCTACTTGGTGATTGGCCCAACGGGTGATGGGGGTGAGCCAATAGGGTATGCAGAAACGCTCGCTCACGTTGTAGCCCATGCGGTATCGGTAGCTGTGGTGTATGGTGTTGAGGCCTTGCTTGAAGGGGGCATCGAAGTAGTAAGCATAGGCAAACGTGATGGTGCTGTCGAGTTGGGCGTTGTAGAGCGAATTGCTCATGTAGATGACTGAATCGGGGGCTTCGCCTTGGCCTTTCCATTGTGAGGGGTCGATGGCTGAGAGGGTATCGCCGTTGCGTAGCCTCTGGTAGTCGAACGCTACTACCCCATTGCGGTAGCTAAGTGGCACACCGTTCATTTCAACCGTAAAGTCCACAATGTCTGGGTGAATGCCTAGTGGGTTTAATCGCTCGCCCGAGTTGTCGCTCGTGCTGGCTTCAAAGCCCATCTGTAGGGTCTTGGGTTGAGCGTTGTTGAATAGCTCGTAATAGACGTCGACTGTGGCAAAGCTGTCGCATCCGATGGTAATGGTGAGCACCTCGCGTGAGGCTGCAATGTTGGTCTCCTTTAAGGGAATTAGGAAATTTCCTGAGGTGAAATACACCCCATCGTTGGCTTGTAGTTCCGTGGCGCAGAGAGCCAATAGCATCGTTAAAAGGGAAATGACTTTCTTCATAATTTCTCGTTATCTTAAAATCCAACCATCGATAGTGCCTGTTTCTGACGAAAAGTTGCAGCCTATTTGATGCAGTGTGCGCTCGTCGGCTGCATACTCTCGGGCATAGCCTTTCTCCTCAATTTGCTTGAGAGCTTCGGCTGCAGAGCCGTCGCGTTTGAACTCGAAGATGTAGACGTGCTTCGGAGTTTCCACCACGCAGTCTACTCTGCCTTCGCTCTGCTCCTTTTCGATGTAGACGGTGAAGCAGCTAATTAGGCGCAGAATGAGGTAGAAGGTGTATTGAAAATAGCGTTCGCGCTCTCGCTCATTATCTTTGCGTCGCTGCGTGTAGGGAATGCTGGCGAAGAAAGAGGTGAGCAGTTTCTCGAGTTGAGCGCAGTCGCCAATTTGCATGGCTTTCACCACTTGTAGCACAAAGGCGTCAGTAGGCTCTTTCGGTTGCAAATAATTGGTCGTAATCATTGCCAAAAAGCCATTTTTTACCTCGTCGTTAGGGAAATCTAGTAGATAGGAGTTGAGATACATGTCCCAATCTTTAATGGTGAGGTAGCCGCTTTGATAAATCATGGGCAATGGGGATTCCACGTCAGCTCGGTAGTCAACAAATTGATTTCTAGGGTAATATTTCCCTGTAATCTCGTTCATATTTTCATTGAAATGAGCCAGTAGGCGCACAAGGTAGGTGGGAGTGCCCGTTTGAAACCAATAGTCGTTGAGAATTTTTTTACTTAAGGCATTGAGAATGCTGAATGGGTTGTAGATGTCGAGCATATTGGGGCTGAAATGGTAGCCGTCATACTTTCGCTTTAGCATCTGCTTCATCTCCTCTGCCGACTGTTTGTAGCGTTGAGCCATTGCTTGAATGGGTTCGGCAAAAATAGTGTAGAGTTCTTCTTCAGTGATGCCGCAAAGAGCCTCATATTGTTCGTCCATACTAATGTCATTGGGCTGATTGAATCCGCTAAATACGCTCACTTGCGAGAATTTCGTTACACCTGTGAGCAACACGAACTGGAGGTCGGCATCGGCAGCCTTAAACACGCTATAGAAGCCCTTCAACACTTCGCGATTCCAATCTTCGAGTTTGCGCTGTTGACCATCGATTGTTATGTACAGTTCTTGGTCGAGCACGTCGAGCATGGGCTTGTCGTATTCATCAATCAACACCACTGCACGTTGTCCTGTTTGCTCATGTGCAGCTTTAAGCACCGATATAAAACGTGCACCTATTGTATTAGCAAACTGGTCTTTTCCATAGATGCTCTCTTGTTTTCCAACGAAACATTCAAGTGCTTTATCGAGCATCCCAACTTCTGTGAAGTTAATGCCGTTAAAGTCGAGATGGAACACGGGGTACTGCTTCCAATCCTTCTCCAATTGCTCGATGGCAAGTCCTTTAAAGAGTTTGCGTCGCCCTTCGAAATAGCATTTCAGTGTAGACACGAGCAGTGACTTTCCAAATCGCCGAGGGCGACATAGAAAGTAGATGTTTCCTTCGTGTACCAAATTATAGATGAGTTCGGTCTTGTCAACATAAGTGAAGCCGTCTTCTATAATCTTCTCGAAGCTCTGTATTCCTATAGGATATTTCATCGGGTGGGCTATTTTGAGATGGATTTGCAACAAAAGTACGAAATAATGGCGAAAGGAGCAAAGCACTGAGTGTAATTGCATTTATTATCGGGCGAAGTGTGAAATCTACGCAGATTGTTTGGCATTGTATTCGAAAGTAGTTACCTTTGTGTCTATATTACACAATAAGATTATGAAGGAACAAGAATATTGCTATAAATATCCGCATCCAAGCGTAACGACCGACTGCGTGATATTCGGATTTGATGGTACTAAATTAAAAGTGTTGCTCATAGAGCGTGGGTTAGATCCCTTCAAAGGGAAATGGGCCTTTCCAGGTGGTTTCTTAAAGATGGACGAATCGGCCGAAGAGGGGGCTTTGCGAGAACTACAGGAGGAAACGGGGCTGACTGAGGCCTACATTCGCCAGTTCCACACGTTCACCGCTCCCAATCGAGATCCTCGTGAGCGCGTCATCACCATTGCTTATTATGCATTGGTTCGATTGCAGGAGGTCAGGGCTGCAGATGATGCAGCTGAGGCACAATGGTTTTCGCTTGATGAAGTGCCCTCGTTGGCTTTCGATCACGACCAAATATTGCGCAAGGCGGAGCGAGCCTTGCGCAAGCAAATCCATTTCGAGCCAATTGGCTTTGAGTTGCTCCCCGAGAAGTTTACAATGAAGGCTCTTCAGCAACTCTACGAGGCTATTCTTAATGTAAAGTTCGACCGACGCAATTTCTACAACAAAATGCTCCATCTAGGCTTGTTGACCCAGTTGGACGAGACCGTGAAGCAACCTGCCAAAAAAGATGCCTACCTCTATATGTTCAATCATGATATGTATGAAGAGATGAAGCAGAAAGGCTTTAGACTAGAGTTTTAGAACATAGTAGCCGTTTTGGGCAGTGTGAACAAGATTAGGTAAGTAACGAGTCAAAATAATCTTTATAGAACCTTTGAAGATTGACGATGTGCCAATTGGGGAAGTCCTGAAGAACTCTGTCATTTCGGATTTGGACTGATAACTTATAGCTAAATCTGCTTATTTGTAGCCTTTGTCTTGCGAACTTTCGTAGGATGAAGGTTTACTTACTATCTAATGTTGTATAGCACGTAGCATGGCAATTCTTGAAAACATCGAAAAAAGTGGGCAATTGCTTTGTTCTTTGCTAGCCTTACACTAACTTTGCCTACAATTAAGATTTAATATACCCATTTGACATGGTAAAGATTACATTTCCCGACGGCTCGGTGCGCGAATATGAAAGCGGCGTAACGGGTCTTCAAATCGCAGAAAGCATCTCACAACGCTTGGCGCAAGATGTGCTCGCATGCGGTGTAAATGGCGAAACAGTAGAACTGAACCGCCCCATTACGCAAGATGCTTCTATCAACCTCTATAAGTGGGACGATGAAGAGGGCAAGCATGCCTTCTGGCACACTTCCGCTCACCTCATGGCCGAGGCTATGCAGGAACTCTGGCCTGGCACCCAATTCGGTATTGGTCCCGCCATTGAGAACGGCTTCTACTATGACGTGATGCCGCCCGAAGGTGTGGCTATTGGTGAAGGCGATTTCGCTAAGATTGAAAAGAAAATGCTTGAGTTGGCTCAGAAGAAAGAAGCATTGGTGCGTGAAGACATTTCAAAAGCCGATGCGTTGAAATTCTTTGCTGAGCGTGGCCAAACTTACAAAAACGAGTTGATTGACGAACTCGAAGATGGTCACATTACCACCTATACTCAGGGCAATTATACCGACCTTTGTCGTGGTCCTCACCTTTTGAGCACCGCTCCTATCAAGGCTATCAAAGTAACTTCGGTAAGTTCGGCCTATTGGCGTGGTGACGAAAAGCGTCCCATGATGACACGCGTCTACGGCATCACCTTCCCCAAGAAGAAAATGCTCGACGAATACTTGCAAATGCTCGAAGAGGCTAAGCGTCGCGACCACCGCAAGATTGGTAAGGAAATGGAACTCTTTATGTTCTCCGACCTCGTAGGGAAGGGTTTGCCCATGTGGTTGCCCAAAGGTACGGCTTTGCGCTTGCGCTTGGAGGATTTCTTGAAGAAGATTCAGAAGCGTTATGGCTATCAGCAAGTAATGACTCCTCATATCGGTTCGAAGAACCTTTACGTCACTTCGGGGCACTACGCAAAATATGGTAAGGATTCTTTCCAACCCATCCACACTCCCGAAGAAGGCGAAGAGTACATGCTCAAACCCATGAACTGCCCTCACCACTGTGCTGTATTCTCATGGCGTCCCCGTTCTTATAAGGAATTGCCTTTCCGTTGCGCAGAATTCGGTACGGTTTATCGTTACGAACAGAGTGGCGAACTCCACGGATTGACGCGTGTGCGCGGCTTTACTCAGGACGATGCCCACATCTTCTGCGCTCCCGAGCAAGTGAAAGATGAGTTCCTCCGTGTGATGGACATCATTATGATTATCTTCAAAGCGTTGAAGTTCGATAAATTTGAGGCACAAATCTCTCTCCGTGATAAAGTACATCGTGAAAAGTACATCGGTTCGGAAGAAAATTGGGAACGTGCTGAAAGTGCGATTATCGAAGCTTGCGAGGAGAAGGGACTTCCCGCTCACATTGAGTATGGAGAAGCAGCCTTCTATGGTCCCAAGCTCGACTTCATGGTGAAGGATGCCATCGGTCGCCGTTGGCAGTTGGGCACCATTCAGGTGGACTACAATCTCCCCGAACGCTTCCAGTTGGAATATACTGGTGCCGACAATCAGAAGCACCGTCCCGTAATGATTCACCGTGCTCCCTTCGGCTCAATGGAGCGTTTCGTAGCAGTGCTTATTGAGCATACCGCTGGTAAGTTCCCCTTGTGGCTTACTCCCGACCAAGTAGCCGTGTTGCCTATCTCTGATAAGTTCAACGACTATGCTCAGCAAGTATGTGAGCAACTTAATGCTCAAGACGTTCGCGCCTATGTTGATGACCGTTCCGAGAAGATTGGCCGTAAAATTCGCGACAACGAAATGAAACACGTGCCTTACTTGCTCGTTGTGGGCGAGAAGGAAGCCGCCAACGGCACCGTAGCCGTGCGTAAGCAGGGCGAGGGCGACCAAGGTGTGCTCAGCATTGCCGATTTTGCCAAGAAGGTGAACGACGAAGTAGCTGAAATGACTCAAGAGTATTAAAAAATATAAG
>CAVFOF010000139.1:0-6194 GCA_963623895.1 bacterium | reverse complement strand
TGAGCGGTGTACGGGCATCGTCTATCAATACGGAGTCGACCTCATCGACGATGGCATAGTTGTGGCGACGCTGCACGAGATCCTTCGGGCTCATGGCCATGTTGTCGCGCAAGTAGTCGAAGCCAAACTCGTTGTTCGTACCGAAGGTGATGTCGGCTTGATAAGCGCGGCGGCGGCTTTCAGAGTTGGGCTGGTGCTTATCGATGCAGTCCACCGAAAGACCGTGGAACATGTAGAGCGGCCCCATCCATTCCGAGTCACGCTTTGCGAGGTAGTCGTTCACGGTCACGACGTGTACCCCATTACCCGTCAAAGCATTGAGGAAGATGGGCAGCGTGCCCACGAGGGTTTTACCCTCACCCGTGGCCATTTCGGCAATCTTACCTTGGTGAAGCACCACGCCACCGAAGAGTTGCACGTCGTAGTGAATCATGTTCCACACGGTGTCGTTGCCACCAGCCACCCAGTGGTTCTGGTAGATGGCCTTGTCGCCCTCGATGTGCACGAAGTCGTGGCTCGTAGCCAGTTCGCGGTCGAAGTCGTTGGCCGTTACCTCGATAAATTCATTCTCGGCAAAGCGGCGAGCTGTGTCCTTCACGATGGCAAGCACCTCGGGCAGTGCATCGTTAAGCGCCTCCTCCATCTTGTCGAGCACCTGCGTTTCGAGTTTGTCGATTTGTGAGAAAATCACCTCGCGGTCCTCGATGGGAGTGTCCTCAATCTTCGCCTTCAAGGCCTCGATCTTTTCCTTGAGGTCGTCGGCCGAGTGTTGAATGGTGTGTTGAATCTCCTTCGTCTTGGCGCGCAATGCGTCGTTGTCGAGAGCTTGGATGGTGGGGGTGGCAGCTTTGATTTTTTCAACCCACGGCTGAATGAGTTTCATGTCGCGAGTAGACTTGTTGCCAAAGAGTTTGCTGAGAATTTTATTGATGTCCATAGAAGGATATGTTTTTAGCTAATGAAATGGAGTGTCGAGGTGCTGTGGCGATGTCGCTTAATGCGTGGGCGAGGTATCCGTCCTAAGAGCTACGCACACTCGTTGGGGTAAGTAAATGGGGAAGTTTTTTTGTAAATAACGGATGGTGTAGAGGAGCACTCACGTTTCCCCGTGCGTACGCTTTCGCAGCTTCAGAGCCTAGCGAGGTGCGCCGTGTCGTGTTCTCTCTGCTCGCCTTTTTCTCGTGAGTTTCTCCAGAATTGAGTTTCTCAAGTATATTGAGCTTCTACAGAATTGAGTTTCTCAAGAATATTGAGTTTCTCCAGAATCTATTCGAAAGAAAACGCTCAAGTTATTGAAGGGGAGCCTTGTCGCACGCATTGGGAGCGCGGATGCGCATTGCCTTCGACAGGGTGGGGGCAATGTAGTCGATGGTGAGGGGCGTAGGCACGCTCTCGGCCTTAAAGCCCTCGCCTAAAAATATGATGGGAAATGGAATATACGATTCGCGCACCAGTTGATCCTCGTGCGTCGTCTTGTTCACGTAGTGCCAACCAGGCGTCACCTCGATGAGGATGTCGCCCGAGTAGCGAGGGTTGTATGCCCCGCGCATGCGGCTAATGCCTGGTGTCCAAGCCCCTTGCTGCAAGCGTGAGGAGGTGTACACGTCCTTCACGCCCGAAAGCTGAAGCAGAAAGTCCTGCGCACGTTCCAGCATCTCGGCAAGGTTGATTTGCTTCTGCTCTACCAACTTGTGGTTGAGGTAGAGCTGCGTGCCGAAGGACGACTCTACAAACTGCCCCTGCCCGTAGACGGCCACAAAGTACATGTTGAGCAAGGCGGCCGCACGCTCCACATCGAAAATGCCCGTGGGGATGCGATATTTGCTAAGGTCGGCCGACTCCTCGTCGGCATAGCCCGTGGAGGTCACTACGAACAAGGCGTTGCCCTTGCCCACCTTGTTTTCAACCGTATGGATGAGTTGCGCCAAGGCTTGGTCGAGGCGCACGTAGGTGTCTTGCAGCTCCATGGGGCTTTCGCTCACCGTGCGGTGGTCGAGGTTGCCAGCGTAGAGCGTGAGGGCTAGGTAGTCCGTCACGTCGTCGGTGCCCATCATCGTGCCGTTGATGCACTGTGTGGCAGCTTTGGCCACTTCGCTATTCACCAATCCTGAGGTCTTGAACGAAGCGAAGCGGTTCGCTCCCACGAACTTATGCACAAAGGGCTTCTTCATCCCTCCCGAAAGGAAGTAGGAGAAGTTGCCCACAAGCTCCGACGAGGGCTTCCATGTGAGCGATTTCAACCTGTCGTTCAGGCTGTTGCTGTTGAGCACGGCAGCCCAAGAAGGGAGCGACGTGCCGTAGTAGGACGAGCTGCACCACTGTCCCGTTTTGTCATCAATCCACACGGCTGCGTCGGCTGCATGGCCTGCGGTGAGGATGGCTGCATCGCGGTAGGGCGCAATGGCATAGACGAGTGCTTTGCCCTCCGTGGCCACTTTCAGTTCGTCGCCCACGGTGGAGGCTCCCAAGAAGGTGGGAGCGGAGGCCTCTGCGGTTTGCACCCCCTGGTAGCTCTTGTTGTCCACGCAGAACACGGGGCGGAGCGTTTCGCGGTCGAGCCATTTCATGCCCACCACGCCGTGGTTGTAGGGCGTAGTGCCTGTGGCTAGTGTGGCAGCTGCCGAGGCGCGGTCGGGGTGGTAGTGGGGGTATTCGGCTTGGGTGTAGACCGTGCCTTCGCTTAGTAAACGCACAAAGCCTTCCTGTCCATAGAGGGGCTTGAAGGCGTTGAGGTAGTCGGTGCGTAGTTGGTCGATGAGAATGTTCACCACCACGCGAGGCACGCCAGTGTTGGCTGCCTTAGCATCGGGCGCAGACAAGAGTGTCATTGCGGTGAGCAACGACATCAGCAAGGGCAGGCGCATGGCCGAGGCGTGCGATGACTGGGCTTGGGGTGAACTTTTCACGAATTTTTTTCTGTACTTTTTTGCTCGTTGAGCGTTGGTTTTTGCTCGCTGGGCGTTATTTCTTGTTCGCAGAGCGTTAATTCTTGTTCGACGGGCGTTGGGCGGTCATTTTGAGGTGCATGCCCATTCTAGCGATGAGCACGACCATCAGGATATACACCTCGAGGGGCAGGGCTTGCAAGCCGCAGATGCCAGCTGCGAGGGTGATGGCGATGAGTCCCACCTCCACGTAGGCTGTCATACTTCGTTTGCCGTTGGCACAAGCCTTCATGTACCAGGGGAAGAACACGAGGGGGAGGGGGTTGAATAGGGCTACTAGCCAGTTGCTTCCCACGGCTGGGTGGTGGGAGAAGAAGAAGAGAAAGGCTATGATGCAGCCCGCCAATCCTTGCAAGGCTAGCAACGCTACGTCGTAGGCCCAATAGTAGGTTTCTCGTCGCCACTCCACAATGCAGATGAGAACTGTAAATGCAAAAAGTATGCCAAACGCAACCATCGGACTAACGGGGAACGTTTTTTGTGCCACGGCTTGTGCGGGTAGCAGGGTGTGTGTAGCCTTCACGAGGGGGCGTCGCTCGCCCGTGGGGCTTTGTATGCTGGCTTTGTCGGCAAAGCGTTGGGCGTAGAGGGGGGCAAATTGTTGCTTGCTTAGGTCGGCCTCCTCGTCGGCCTCAGAGCCTAGCAAGAGGTCTTGTCCAAACTTGTTCCACGGACTGCAAGCGGAGAATTCATGCACGATGTGGCGCAGCGTTTTGCCGCTTTCAGCTTGTGGCCACACCACTTTTCCGTCCACCGCCTGCTCAATCTGCTGCAAGGCTCGGGTGGTGCAGTTGTCGTAGAAGAAGTTGTAGCGGTAGGTGGCATTTTCGGGCTGTAGGTTGTTGCTCAGCGAGCGGATGAGTTGGTGTGCTTCGCTCGAGGTGAGGTTGAGCACTTGCTCTTCGATGCCGCGACCTTCTCGCACGTATTCGTCGTAGAAGAAGTTGTAGGGCACTACGCCCAGCTCGTAGTCGGTGTTGCCGAGCACGAAGCGCCACAGAAAGTGGGGTTGGCTGAAGGAGAATGTGCCGTAGTTGAACACCCAGTCGCTTTGTCGGCTCACTTCGTGTACGCGCAGGGCGGTGTGGCCGTAAAGCTCGTAGATTTCAGAGCCAGGGGTGCAGGTGAGTAGGCTCACTACGACGGAGTCGGGTTGCGCTTCTGCGGCCGCTGCCTCGGTTTTGGGGGTAGTGGCAGTGGCTTCCACCGTTTGACCTAAGGCCAGCAGGGGGAAGAGCATAGCGCAGAGTATGATTGAGAGAAAACTCTTCATTCGGGATGGGGATGTATGCAATTTTTTGTGTGTGCCAATGAAGCCGAGTCTAAAGTGTTTGCCACGGCCTTGACGCAATTATCCGCTGCAAAGTTACTGATAATATCCCGTTTCCCCAACTAATCTCCGTGGTTTTCTACGGCGAAAGCTTTCTTCCTGCTCAAATTTCGGATTTAGGGAAAACTGGAAGAATTTACCACAAAATTGGGGATGCGTTACCCCCCCCAAAAAAAAAAACAAAATTTGTGGAAAATGCTTTTGGATAGGTTTGCAAATTTGCTTGGCTTGATGGGCTGGCTCTTTGCCCTCGTGCGTATGCGTGTGCTCGTGTGTATACGTGGGCGTGCAGGTGCGTTACGCGCCTCCCCCTTTAGGGGGATTGAGGGGGTTCTTCTTCTATCTTCTTCTTCTTTTCTCTTTTTCTTTTTGGTTCTTTTTCTTTTTCTCTTTTTTTGTAGTTGTGGCTGTAACTTACATTTATTGAAACTGCAATCTGCTGATACTCAGTTGGTTGCGATGTGTTCTGTTGGCTATTCTGTTGGCTATTCTGTTGGTTATTCTGTTGGTTATTCTGTTGGTTGTAACTTATATTTATCGAAATTGCAATCTGCTGATACTCAATACGTTGCGGTGTGTTTTTGTTGGCTATTCTGTTGGCTATTCTGTTGGTTATTCTGTTTGCTATTCTGTTGGCTGTAGTAGTTGTTGTTGTAAGGGTCGTTTTTCTGCCCCTTTTTGCTTAGTGGCCTAATAGATGGGGGTAGTAAAACCTTTGCTAAAACTTTTGCTAAAACCTTTGTTGTAACTCACTTTTTCGGTAAACGTAATTTGCTGAATATTAATAAAATAAGTGGCGTTGAGGTTGGCTACAACCTTTGCTACAACTTTTCTGGTTTTTTCCTTCATCCACGGCTAGAAAAACCCTCTTTTTATCGTTCTGGTCAATGGTGTTTGCCCCTCACTAGTGTCCTAATCGTTGCGTAGCTAATGGCCTAATGGTGCTACCTTAGTGGCCTAATCGTTGTGTCTTAGTGGCCTAATCGTTGCGTCTTAGTGGCCTAATCGTTGCGTCTTAGTGGCCTAATCGTGAAACCTATCGGCCTAACCTTTTAGGCGGGTAGAGAGAGCGGAGATGGGGTGATTTTTTCTGTGAAAAAGCTTCGATTATTGCTTCGTCGGCATCGATAATTGGGGTGAAAGGTTTAACTTTGTGATGCCATAATTAGCTGCTTTGTCGAAATCGTAATTGAACTCTTTAGACTATGAATCAACCCTCGAATGCTCCCATCTGCTACCAATATTACGCCTCCCCCTGTGGCCCGCTCCTTTTGGCCTCAGTGGGTGAATCTCTCTGCCTTTGCGATTGGGCGGAAGGGCCGATGGCTCGTCGCAATAGGCAACGGCTGCTCCGCTCGTTGGGCGGCGAATGGAGGGAAGCCCCATCGGCTGTAATACAGTGCGCTACGAAGCAGCTTGATGAGTATTTTATGGGGCGGCGCAAAGCCTTTAGTCTCCCTCTGCGCTTCGTGGGCACGGACTTTCAGCAGCGGGTGTGGCGAGTCTTGCTCGACGTGGGCTATGGCACGACTTGCAGCTACAAAGACATCGCCCACCGAGTGGGCTGCGAAAGGGGCGTGCGAGCCGTGGCTCAGGCCATTGGGGCTAACGCCATCAGCATACTTTGTCCGTGTCACCGCGTTGTCGGGGCGAACCATACCCTAACGGGCTACGCTGGAGGCTTAGAGGCCAAACGCTGGTTGCTGAAACTGGAAAATGCTGTGGTAAAATAGCATTTTGGTAGTTGGGGAGTGCTTTCTTAAGGATTTTATGGTAGATAAACGGGGTAACTTTTGCGTATCTCATCAGATATTAGTAACTTGCCCCAATATTCATAGAATGCAGTTGAAATGAAATACCCTATAGGAATACAAAGCTTTGAACAAATCAGAGAGGATGGCTATGTCTATGTTGACAAG
>CAVFOF010000138.1:0-6230 GCA_963623895.1 bacterium | reverse complement strand
AACAGTCGCAACGCTCCAGGAAGGTAAGACCGACGGACGTTCATACACCAAGGTAATCAAGATGGTAAAGAGCCCCAAAACTGGTGCTTATATCTTCGACGAACAAATGGTTCCCAACGAAGCCGTTAAGGATTTCTTCAAGAACTAATCTTGTTCCGAAGAGATACATCTTCATAAGATTCCCTGTCCCTTCTAACGCTTTTTGCGGACGAAGGACATAAAATATTAAACTGCATCTTTATAGGTGCAGTTTTTTTTATTTTTAAGCAAAGCTGCCTCTCTAGTTGTGGGTTAGCGGTATTTTTCGTTAGTGTGCTAGGGGTGAGGTTATTGTTTATGAGTGTTCTCTTCCTATTATATTGTGTTCTGGTAGAACCTAAATCAGTTCCTATGTCATGGGAATTTCTCGATAGATGGAATAATGAAATAAAAATAGGGTAAAAACTTACATTATGCTTGCTTATATTAAAATAATGCTTTACATTTGCACATAGAAAGATACTAATAGTTATGAATCACGTTAGCTCAGCACATAATTTGTATTGGTGGCGTTGCTTACTTCTCTCTCAGTTGTAAGTTTGACTACTTGTACCAAAACTTGAATGCCATAGTTGATTATGATATTTTAGAACGGCCCGTCAAAACTTACGACGAGGCCGTTTTTAATTTTCAGCGCACTATAAATGATTTGCTCAACTAGAGTTGTAATACTTAATAGAATGCGAAATCACTCTTTGGACTAAAAAGCTGTTTCTCACAATTAAACCTATTCACAACCTGTCAAAAAGTTAACCACAATGAATAAATTTGAAGTAACAGATAAAGGCTATTTCGGTCGCTACGGCGGTGCTTATATCCCAGAAATACTCCACAAATGCGTAGAGGAGTTACAACAGAACTATCGGAAAATTCTTGATGATGAAGCGTTTAAGGAAGAGTTCAACCAGATACTTCGCGACTATGTTGGTCGCCCTTCACCGCTATACCTTTCCAAGAATTTGAGCCAACTGCATGGCTGTAAGATTTATTTGAAGCGAGAAGATCTTAATCACACAGGAGCGCATAAAATCAACAATGCCATTGGCCAGCTGCTATTGGCTCGTCGTATGGGCAAGAAGCGCATTGTGGCCGAAACAGGAGCTGGGCAGCACGGTGTGGCTACTGCTACGGTGTGTGCATTGATGGGCATGCCTTGCGTAGTGTACATGGGTGCGCTCGATGTGCAACGCCAACGTCCGAACGTAGAGAAAATGCGTCTGTTAGGAGCAGAGGTTGTGCCCGTTGAGAGTGGGAACAAAACGCTGAAGGATGCTTGCAACGAAGCCATACGTGATTGGTGTTGTCATCCCGATGACACTTTCTATCTGATAGGTTCTACGATGGGGCCGCATCCCTATCCCGACATGGTCGCTCGTTTACAAAGCGTAATCAGTGCGGAAATTCGTAAGCAGTTGCAAGAGAAAGAAGGTCGTCCCACTCCTGACTATTTGGTGGCTTGCATCGGCGGAGGCTCGAATGCAGCTGGCACTATTTTCAATTTTCTTAATGATGATGAGGTGAAAATCATCTATGCAGAAGCAGGAGGCATGGGTGTAGAAACGGGCAAGACTGCTGCCACGCTTAATATGGGTCAAGAGGGCGTGCTTCATGGATTCCGCTCATTAGTGATTCAGAACGATGACGGACAAATCGTGGAGCCTTATTCCATTTCCGCAGGTCTCGATTATCCAGGCATTGGCCCCTTGCATGCCCACCTTGTAAAAACGGGTCGTGCTCAAGCTCTATCCATCAATGATGATGAAGCCTTGGCAGCTGCTTATGAGCTCAATCGTTTGGATGGCATTTTGCCCGCTCTTGAGTCAGCCCACGCTTTGGCCGCCCTTCATCGCCTAAAGTTTGCGCCCACCGATGTAGTCGTTGTAACCCTTTCAGGACGTGGCGATAAGGATATGGAAACCTATCTAAAGCATGCCCCAGCTGGTGATTGCCCTGTGAACTATGAAGAAATAAGGAAACGTCTTAAATAGCCCACATTCTATGTTTCATTTTAAAGTAAATAGCATCCCCCTTCCTGGCGACCTAAGCACCCCCGTCAGTACTTATTTAAAGGTGCGCGACCTCTTCACTCAGAGTGCTTTGATGGAAAGTTCCGATTATCACGGGGGAGAAAACAATAAGTCGTTCATTGGTCTTGAACCTCTAGCCTCTTTCAGCGTAAGCCATGGCGAGGCGGTGATGGTCTATCCCGACCAAACGCAACATCAGCGTAAGCTCGCTGATGACTATTCCGTGGCCGATGCCTTCGATGAGTTCATTCATCTTTTCGATGTTCAGGGTGAAGACAGTGGCTATTGCGGCTTGTATGGCTACACCTCGTTTAATGCGGTTCGTTATTTCGAAAATATTGCGGTGAAGGATAGCAAGGAAAGTAAGAACGATGCTCCCGATATCCACTATATCCTCTATAAGTATCTGCTCGTATTCAATGATTTCAGCAGTGAACTCAAACTCATCGAGATGCTTGCTGAAGGCGAAGAAAGTCGTGCGCAGCGCATTGTAAATGCCGTGATGAGTCGTAATTACGCCACCTACGAATTTCACGTTGTGGGTGATACCACTTCTCCGCTTACTGACGAGGAGCACAAGGCCAACATTCGTAGGGGCATAGCCCATTGCAAGCGTGGCGATGTCTTTCAAATCGTTTTGTCGCGTCGTTTTGTGCAGCGTTACGAAGGCGACGATTTCGAGCTCTATCGAGCACTTCGCCGTATCAATCCCTCGCCCTATCTATTCTACTTCGATTTTGGTGGTTTTCGCATTTTCGGTTCATCTCCCGAAACGCATTGTCGCATAGCCGACGATGGCATGGCCTATATCGACCCCATTGCTGGCACCACTCGTCGTCAAGGCAATTACGAAGCCGATAGGCAAGCCGCCGCCGCTTTGCTAGCAGATCCGAAAGAGAATGCTGAGCACACGATGCTTGTGGATTTAGCTAGAAACGACCTCAATCGTCATTGCACGGGGGTGGAAGTGGAGTTCCTAAAGGAAACGCAATTCTATAGCCACGTTATCCACTTAGTGAGTAGAGTGCGTGGCCGTGTTCGTCCCAACACCAATCCCATCAAGCTCCTAGCCGACACCTTCCCCGCTGGCACGTTGAGCGGTGCGCCCAAAGTGCGCGCTCTGCAACTCATTAGTGAATACGAACCGCATAATCGCGGAGCTTATGGTGGATGCATCGGCTTTATCGGGCTAAACGGCACACTCAATCAAGCCATTACCATTCGCTCGTTTGTTAGTCGCAACGGCGAGTTGTGGTTTCAGGCTGGTGGCGGCATTGTGGCTGCTAGCAATGAAGACTATGAATTGCAAGAAGTGAACAACAAATTAGGCGCATTGCGCAAAGCCATCCTTTTGGCCGAAACAAAAAAAACAGCGTTATGAAAGTAGTATTGATAGACAATTACGACTCGTTCACCTACAATCTCTTTCAATATCTGGAAGAAGAGGGAGCCGAGGTGACCGTGTTGCGCAACGATAAATTTCAACTTGAAGATTTGAGCCAGTACGACAAAATCGTGCTCTCGCCTGGTCCTGGTATCCCCTCCGAAGCGGGCTTGCTCAAACCCGTAATCGAAACCTATTCGCCGCTAAAGCCAATCTTAGGCATTTGCTTAGGTGAGCAAGCTATTGGCGAGGTGTTTGGTGGCACGCTTTATAATCTGCCTCAAGTGTTTCATGGCGTGCAAACTCCCGCACATATCGTGAAGCCCGACTACCTCTTTGACGGACTTCCCAAGGATTTATTGGTGGGTCGTTACCATTCGTGGGTGGTTCAACAAGAGGGCTTGCCCGATTGCTTAGAGATAACCGCTTTGAGCGATGAAGGCCAGATTATGGCCTTGCGCCATACCACCTACGATGTGCACGGCATTCAGTTTCATCCCGAGTCGATACTAACTCCCGAGGGAAGAACCATGATAAAGAACTTTGTAAGACACTAGCTCCGTTATGAAAGATATACTTGAAAAACTTTTTGAGCATCAAACCCTCCAACGTTCTGAGGCGCACGATGTGATGTTGGGAATGGCCGACAAGGCTTATCCCGAAACGCAGGTGGCAGCCTTATTGGCCGTCTATCGCATGCGTGACATTCACGTCGACGAATTGCTTGGATTCCGTGATGCGCTCATCGAGCGGGCGGTTGAGGTAGACTTGAGTGAGTTTCAACCATTAGATATTGTGGGGACTGGAGGTGATGGAAAAAACACGTTCAACATCTCCACTTGCGCTTGCTTCGTTGTAGCAGGTGCTGGCTATAAAGTGGCTAAACATGGCAATTATGGTGCTTCCTCCGTGAGTGGAGCTAGCACCGTGTTGCAGCACCACGGGGTGAAATTTACTAACGATGCCGACCAGCTGCGTCGCAGCATCGACCAATGTGGAATGGCTTATTTACATGCTCCTTTGTTCCATCCAGCCTTGGCAGCCGTAGGCCCCATACGCAAGGCTTTAAAGGTGAAGACTTTCTTTAATTTGTTAGGTCCTCTAGTAAATCCCTCTCACACGGCTTATCAACTTTTGGGCGTAGCCAATTTGCAGCAAATGCGACTTTACACCAACACCTTGCAGCAAATGGGTATAGGCTTTACCGTGGTTACGAGCCTAGATGGTTACGATGAAATCTCCCTCACGAATAGTTTCAAGGTGATGTCCAATCACACGGAGAGCATTTTCAGCCCTACGCAATTGTCGTTTGATGTAGCACCTTCCGCTTCGCTTCATGGCGGAGAGAATGTTGACGATGCAGCTCAGGTTTTCGACAAGGTGCTTCGTGGCACGTCCACGCTTTTTCAGCGTAACGCAGTGATAGTTAATGCTGCGTTCGGTATCAACACCATTTGTCCTGAGAAAAACATTGAGACATGCATTGAGGAAGCTCGTGCCTCCTTGCTAAGCGGTAAGGCATTGAAAACTTTCGAACATTTCGTAGAATTAAACTCTTGATTGGATGGACACTATCTTAGATAAAATCGTAGCAACTAAGCAACAAGAGGTGGAGGCGTCAGAGCAAGCAGTTCCCTTGGTCGAACTTAAGGCAATGGTAAGGAATTTGCCCGCAACGCACAGCTTGCGCCAGTCGCTTCTTTCGCATAAGGGAGGTATCATCTCAGAGTTTAAACGTCGATCGCCTTCGAAAGATTGGATTAATCGCACGGCACAGGTGGCTAAAATTATTCCAGCCTATCAAGCGGCTGGTGCGGCCGCTTTGTCAATACTCACAGATTCCACCTATTTCGGTGGTAGCTTGCAAGATGTGAAAGAGGCTCGTTCGCTCACCACCTTGCCTATTCTTCGTAAGGATTTTGTAGTGGGCGAATATCAACTCTACGAGGCACGCGCAGTTGGCGCAGATGCCTGTTTGCTCATTGCAGCCGTGTTGGGTAGCGAACGATGCAAGGAGTTGGCACAGCTTGCTAACGAGATTGGGCTAGAAACTATTTTAGAGGTGCATTGCGCTGAAGAACTCTCTGCTTATTCCTCACACATTGATGTTATCGGCGTAAACAATCGCAATCTCAAGTTGTTTAAGACGGACACTCAGATTTCCGAGACTCTCTTTCCCTTGCTTCCCCAAGGGGCTTTACCCATCTCTGAGAGTGGTTTGCTCGAAGCCGCCACGGCTCAACGCTTGCAGCAGGTGGGTTACAAAGGCTTCTTGATAGGAGAGGCATTTATGAAAACACCCCGCCCAGGCGATGCTTTGGCGGACTATATTAGGCAATTATCATGATAATAAAAGTGTGTGGCTTGCGCGATGCCGACAACATCCGTAGTGTGGAAGGAACTGGAGCCGATTGGTTTGGCCTCATTTTTTATCCTCGTTCGCCTCGTTATGTAGCCAGTCCCCCTGCCTATCTTCCCACCCAAGGCAAAAGGGTAGGGGTGTTCGTACATCCACAATATCGCGAGGTGGTAGATCACGTTAAGCAGTACGGACTGAAGGCAGTGCAATTTCATGGCACGGCATCACCCGAGATGTGCCAAACGTTTCGTGAGCGTGGATTGATTGTCATTCGAGCGCTTCCCGTCACTGAAACTTTTGTGGCCGAAACGGCTGAATATACGGGTAAGGTCGATTATTTCCTTTTCGACACCCCCACGTTGAAGTTTGGTGGTAGTGGCCGCAGCTACGATTGGTCGTTGCTCCATCGCTACCTTGGTTC
>CAVFOF010000137.1:0-6313 GCA_963623895.1 bacterium | reverse complement strand
AAAATGCATTATAATTAGTAATATCTGCAAATGTACGAAGAAATTGAGAAAACGAACACAAAATGAGCACAAAATGAGCACAAAATTGGGGGCGACGCGTCCCCGCGTCGGCGCAAGCGGAAACGCTAGAAGCTTTACTCATTTATTAAAAAGATAATAGAGCTTTTCTGCTTGTCCTGCAAGCGTTTCTTCTTGTCCTACAAGCGTTTCTACTTGCGCCGACGCGGGGACGCGTCGCCCCCAATTTGTTGGTGAATCGCCCCCAATTTTTTGGTAATTTCTGGCAAAATTTACTCCTCGCTGCGGAAGAGAGGATCCCAAGCGGGCAAGAGCGTGGGCTTTTGCTCTAAGAGTTTGAGCAATTCGGGCGTGACGTACTTCTTGTTTACCACGAGGCGGAACATATACTCGTTGAACCACTCATCGGTCATCACCAAGTGGCCTTGTTGACCCGAGGCTGCCCCCCAAGAGTTCTCCACCTTCCACTTGCGGGGCTTTCCCTCGGCATCGAGGTCCACGGCCATCAGCGTCATGGCGTGGCTCGAGGCCGAGGCGTAGGTTTGGATGCGCTCCGCTTTGGTTAGGGGGAACGTGGTGTTGAAGAGCGAAGCGTAGTCGTAGTTCTCAAGTGCCAAGAGGCCGGCCTTCGAGTCGAGCTGCTTGCCCACGTCGCATGAGAAGTACATCATCGTGCTGTCCTTAATCGAGGCAATGGCCAAGGGCTTAATCTCCTCGATGGGCAGGTTGAGGTACGTCCACTGCTGGCCGTCGTAGGTGTGGCGGTCGAGGTCGATGGTGTACGTTTTATGATAGGGGCGCGAGGGGTCGTTCATCAACATGACAAACGAGGAGCGCAGGTCGGTGCCAAGGTGCTCGGCATAGAACTGCTGCGGGGTGTAGGTGCGTGTGCTGTCCACCACCTCGCCGCTTTTGTTGCGCAGGGTGTAGGTGAACTGCTGCACGGGTTCGCCCAAGCAGATGGTGAGGATGTGGTAGAGCGAGGCGAGCTGCGCAGTCTTCTCCTTCTGCAAGGCCGCAGCCTTCTTGCCCGAAGCCGCCATTTGGCGCAAGCGCAGACCATATTCGCGTAGTTTGAGGCTGAGGATAGAGGCCATGCGCGACGTGTTGTTCGCACTGTAGCTCTCGGGCATCACCTCTGAGGGCACAAGGCCATACTTGCTCACCACGTCGATGACGCCGCAGAAGGTGCCGCCGTCGGAGAGGGGGTTCTTAAAGAGCCAATCCACCGTTTGGTCGCTCAGGGGCTTGCTCGAGGTGTCGATGATGCTCTGCAAAAAGAGGTTGCACTTCTCCAATTGGTCGTAGAAGAAGCAGTAGCTCTGCGAGAACTGGAAGCTGCCAAGCCCGTATTTCTTTATCATCTGGGCGCGCATCACGTTGAGCCCGGTGAAGAGCCAGCAGCGGCCCGAGCTCTTCTGGTCGGTGATGCCCGAGGAGGGCACTTCGTTCGTAAAGTGCGTGTCGCTCGTGTAGGGGTTGTCGGCGTTCTGCGCCAATTGCTGGATGGACGTGCCGGCCAAGGCATTGCGCAGGGCGCGCGTAGTGCTGGCCTCGGGCTGCGCCTTACGGATTTGCTGCAACATCTCTGAGCTGATGCCGCCGTCCTTAGCCAGCGGCGTGCTGCTCAACGTGGTTTGGGCTGTGGCACCAAGCGTGGAGGCAGCCAACAGCAGAAGGGGAAGGATTTTCATTAAAGTAGGAATTATCGTGTTAGATTATTTTCGAGGGGGATTGATTATTAGGACATACAGCCTTTTCCCTCCACCCACTTTTGCCAAAGCCACGAGGTGAGGGCGTAGAAGCAGAGAGCCGTAACGAGGCCGCCAAACACGTCGACAAGGTAGTGCGCTTGAATGTAGACCGTGGCGCAGCAGAGGAAGACGTAGAACGGGAACACGCAGATTAAGAGCATGCGCTGCCGATTGTGGCGCAGCAAGAGGAGGAGCACCGTGCTCATGCCCACATGGCTCGAGGGGAAGGCCGCGGTGGGTCGCTCGCCGCTCTGCTGCGTGCTCTCGACCAAGGAGCGGAAAAAGCCCTCGGGGCCGGGCGAGGGAGCTAGCTCCGTGTGGGAGCGGAAGTAGTCGCCTAGGTGGGGGAAGTGGGCACTCTGGATGATGTCGAAGCCCACGGCTTGAAAGTAATACTGCGGCCCAGCCACGGGCAAGAACAAGTAGATCGTATAATAGAGAAAGAAACTGGCCAATACCACAAAGGCCGTGCGCCCAAATAGCTCGGGCTTGCGAGCGAAGAGCGGGGCGAGCAGCGTGAGCAGGATGAGCGGATAGTAGGCAAAGTAGCCCATGTGGAAGAGTTCGCTCCATAGCTTCTGCGGTAGCCATTGCGAGAAGGCAATGCTGGGCTGCGTGCCAAAGAGCATGAGGTCGGCCTGGGCAAAGAGGTGGTCGAGGTTGGGCAAGAGTTGGCAGAACTCGTAGGTGTCGGGATACCAATACCCCAAGAGCGTAAGCGGAAAAAGGTAGCGCAAGAAGAGGCTATAGCTATTGGGCCGTGCCCCATGGATGAGCCACAGCAGCACCATGCCTACCACCACAAAGGCTCGACCCTCGAGCAGGAGCCAAGGGGTGTGAATCTGCTGCCAATGCAGCAGGATGAGCAGCGTGGTGAAGAGCGTGTAGAGCAGTGTGCTCCACTCCACAAGCAGCAGTTGATGCTTGCCTTTAAGGGGTTCGCCGTAGGGGGAGGTTATCATTGTGTATAATAGGTGTTAGGTTTAAATTGAACAACAGATTGGGGGCAACTCACCCAAAAATTGGGGGCGACGCGTCCTCGCGTCGGCGCAAGTAGCAACGCTAGAGGCCACTCTAAGGGGGGGCGCATTATTTAAAAAAGCTTTATTCTCTGCTAATTGAGCAACAGATTGGGGGCGACGCGTCCTCGCGTCGGCGCAAGTAGCAACGCTAGACGCTACTCTAAGAGGGGGGCAAATTATTTTAAAAGCATTACTTTCAGCTAATTGAGTTTCTTCTTGCGCCGACGCGGGGACGCGTCGCCCCCAATTTGTTGCTCTAATTTTTTGCTCCAATTTGTTGCTCCAATTTGTTGCTAGAAGGTGTGCTCCACGCCTCGGCGGAGCGGCCACTCGGGCTTGTAGCCAAGCTCTTGGCGGGCGGCGGAGATGTCGCAGCGCCAGTTGCGCTGACGCATGATGCGATACTTGTCGGAATTAAGCGTAGAGGTGGTGCCAAGGAGGCGAGCCAGCTTCTCGCTCACCCAACACACCGCACGCAGCAACCACAACGGGGCGGTGATGTGGAGCACGCCCTTCACGCCCAGTCGCTCCTGAATAAGGTCGCTGAAGGCACGGCTCGAGTAGACGTTGCCGTCGCTGAGGAAGTACTTGCCCCCGCGCTGGCCGTGGCTCAACGCTAAGAAGGCCGCTTGCACGAGGTCGGCCACGTAGATAAACGTGAGTGCTTGCGGACGGAAGCCTACGGCAAAATCGACGTGGCGGCGAATGCTCTGCGCCATCAAGGCGTAGTCGCGCTCGCGAGGACCGTAGACGCCCGTGGGACGGAGCACGACGTAGTTCAGCCCGCGCACGTCGGCCAGGAGGCTCTCGGCCATGAGTTTCGATGCTCCATAGGCCGTGTTGGGCTGCGGCTTGTCGGCCAAACTGATTTCGCCCTCGTCGCCCTCGTGGCAAGGCCCCATCACGCTGAGCGAACTGATAAACACGAAGCGGCCCTCGGGGCGCAGGGTGCCAGTGGCTTGCAGCGAGAGGGCCAAGTGGCCCGTGCCTTCGGCGTTCACGGTGAAGAACTGCTCCGCTCGGCGGCACTTGGTGGCTCCAGCGGCATGTATCACGTGGTCGAAGGGGCGCTGCGTGACTCGAAGGTGCTCAGTGAGCTGCTTTTGCAGGGCGGCTTCGCTGCCTAGATTGAGTTCGATGAAATGGATGCGCTCGTCCTGGAGGTAGCGACGGTTGGTGGTGGCCCGCACGGCGGCCCACACCTCGTAGCCCTCTTCTAGGGCGTGCTCCACGAGGAAACTGCCTATGAAGCCCGAGGCTCCGGTGATGAGTAGCTTATGGTTGTTGTGCATGAGGTTCGGTTCTAAGATGGTCAAGATAGCGATAGCTCGTTTGCAGCAGGGCTTTGGCGGCACTGATGCGCTGCGCTCGTGGTGTGGGGCTTTCGCGCAAGGGCTTGGGCGGCTGCGTGTTGAGGCCGAGCACACTGATGCCCGTGTGGTCGAGGTAGTAGATGCCCTCTTGCCAAGCGTGGGTGGCCGAGGGGTGGGTGTAGCTGCGGCTTAGCACGTCGCGGCTCAGGGGGAACTGCTCGTGGCTGATGCCGAGCTGGCCTAGGAGGGTGGCGGGCAGGTCGGTCTGGTTGCAAATCAGGCTGATGCGCTGCGGCTCTTTCACCGCTCCGCCCGTGAGGATGAGCGGGATGTGGCTCTTGCGCTCTTGGCTGTCGTCGAGGCCCGAGGGGTAGCCTAGGCCGTGGTCGGGCAAGAGGACGAGGAGCAGGTTCTGCCACTGCGGCGTTTGCTTCAGCCGAGCGACGAACTCGCCAATGCAATGGTCGAGATAGGCCATGCCGTTGGCCTCGGGGCTAGAAGCGATGCGGTGGTAGGGCACTTGCCACGGCTCGTGGCTCGCTAGGGTGAGGAAGCCGATGTGCCAGGGCTTGGCTGAGGCCGAGGGCTGCGCGGGGAGGCGCAGTATGCGGTGGTAGAGGGTGTCGAAGGTGATGTGATCCGTCACGCCCCATTGGTGGGTGTGGCGGGTGGAGGCGGGGAAGTTGTCGACGGAGGTGAGCTGGTCGTAGCCCGTGCTCTGCAAGTAGCCGCGAGTGTTCGTAAAGTTGATGTCGCCGCCGTAGAGAAAGGAGGTGGCGTAGCCCTCGGCTTTGAGCGAGCGGGCTATGCTTGGCAGTTTTTCGCAGAGCGAGGGTTGCTTCATCACGCTGAGGTTGGGCAGTGCGGGGCAACCGCTTAGGGCGCACACCGTGCCGCGGTCGGTGCGGAAGGAGTTGGCATACATTTGGGTGAACACCACGCCCTCCCGGGCCAACTGGTTGAGGTGCGGCGTGACGTTGGGGTCGGCTAGCGAGTCGACGGCATGGACGAACGTGCCGCCGCAGCCTTCCATCAGGATAATCACGACGTTGGGACGCTGCGTGCGGAGCAGACAAGGCGTGTCGAGGCTCTCGGTGTTGTAGTGGAGCTGGGCAAAACGGCGAGCGCGCTCTGCCTCGTCGTAGAATTGACCGAGTTTGGCGTAGTCGCCTTGCTTGAGCGTGGAACTCAGCAGCGAGAAGGCGGGGTTGACGGCCGCATGGTTCAAGAAGGGATTATTGCTAAAGTAGGCCATCCCCACGTTGGCCGTGCTCTGCGTTATGCCGCCACGCATGAGTAAGAAGAGCAAACCGCAGCCCACAGCCCAGCCCACCGTTTGAGCTATGTGAATTTTGAGCGAGTTTTTTTTATTCTGAACATTTCGAATTTTGAGCGAGTGTTTTTTATTTTGAACATTTGTAGTCTCATCAGGCTTTACCTCATCCTTAGTCTGTGCATTCGCTTCCTTTTGGGGAGATACGAAAAGGAAAGTCTGCAAATAATAGAGCACTACACCCACGAGCAGGGTGCAGAGGGTGGCTTTGAGGGCATAGCCCATGCTCACGCTTTGCAGTGCGCCTTGAGGCTGAGCGAGGTAGCTCCACACGGTGGCATCGAGTTTGGCATTCCAAAAGCTATAAAGGCAAGCATCGCCCACGAGTATCAAGGCTAAGGTCGCACTCACCACGAGGGCATACGTCTTAAAAACGATGCGCCACCCTTTGAGCCGCAGCCAGAGGGCGAGGCCTAGCCCAATCCACACGGGGGCGGTGAGGTAGGCCGTAGTGGCGAGGTCGAGGGGCAGACCGTGGAGCATGGCTTGCATCACGAGTGCGGCATCTACGTCATGGCGCAGTTCGCTGCTTTGCACCAACACAAACAAGGGCTTGGATAGCACAAACACTGCCACGAGGGCTAGGAAGAGGAATATATATCGAAGAAACTGACGCATGGGGGGAGGGATAATGGGATAATGTATAATGTATAATGTATAATGTATAATGGATAATGTATAATGTACAATGTATAATGTATAATGTGCAATGGATAATGTGCAATGTACAATGTATAATGTACAATGTAGAATGTGTTATATGTAGTTTTTAATTATACGATTCAAGAGGCTAAGCAATCCATTATTCATTGTAAATTGTCCATTGTACATTATCCATTATCCATTATCCATTATCCATTATCCATTATACAT
>CAVFOF010000136.1:0-6552 GCA_963623895.1 bacterium | reverse complement strand
CGATAGGGAACGTATCCGTTCCCTATCGTTGGTCAAATAAACGCAAATAGAAGCGCTAGAAGTTATAGTGATTATAACCTCTAGCGCTTCTATTTTGGGGTTCTTACATGAATCCCAACTTGAGTTTCTTCTTCACCGATGCGAGGACGCATCGCCTCCCCAATTTTTTGATGAGTTTTATGGTGTGCGTTTACCAAATGTCTTCGCCCTCTGGAGAGTCGTAAATAGAACGAGGGCAAAATTCAAAGTAGTCAAGGTAGAACTCAGTCTTATCATTATCAAGTACGCTCTTGAAACGTACGTAATAAGTCTTGTCCTTGTCGAAATATTGCTTCTTCAAGATGTAGCGAAGGGGCGCACCAAAGTAGGTAGAGTTGCCGTAATTGTAGTTACGAGTAGGAGTCTTACCCTTTGTTGCACCAATGCAATAGTAGTTAGCTCCCTTCATGTATCCCTGATTGCGAAGGTTACGGTCGCTCTCGCGGCAAGTGGCCTCATCGTTGGAGTTTTCTTCATCGGTTACCCAAGGCTTACCAGGGAAGTCGGGCGAAGAAATGATTTCACGCTGATTGATGGGCAAACCAATAGGAGTGGAAGGGAACGATTTGTCATCAAGGTAGACTTGCATCATCGAACGCTTACCATTATTTTGTGACGACATACGCAACTCATAGTAACCACTGGCAGGTACGGGTGGAAGTTTAAGAATAAGGTCGTAGACACCCATAATCAAAAATTCATCACCTTGAGCATCGCTCCAGTTAGCTCCGCTTCCTCGCTTCACCGTGAGGTAGCAAATCTTTGTAGAACTGCTTTCGTGAGAGATGTTGTCAAAATAGCCCGTGGGGAATACCTTATACACTCCACCCATACGCACATCGTTTGAAAGGATTTCGGGCAACATGGTGCAGAAATCCATGCGAATACGCTCGGAGCCAAGGGCACGACTTGTTTCTTCCGTATTGATAAGAAGGTGGTCGATGGTGTAAATATAACCATTAATGGCTGAACCTGATTGTACACTTGTTTTACCAGTTTCATCTGTGTACTCATTCTGTTCATATATACGCACATTAAGGCCATTGGCCACGGAGTTGGGCGTGAAGCTCAGTTCTTCGTAAGTGCCCGTGAAGCTATTATCATACTTACTGATGCGGTTCAGATAGTACTCGTGATTACCCTTTGCCAACTGTGTTACCTTGAGCAAAGCACGCTTGGGGCCAAGAGTGGTATAGTAGTCCCACACGTTGACTGAGTAGTTGCTCGACTGTGGGTTGCCCGCATCCGTACCAAAGTCGTAATCGTATTCATTATAGTGCTGCACCATACCATTTAAAGGCATTCCGCCATAGATGAGGTGGTAAGCCACAAACTTGTTCACGGCATTGTCTGCATGCGTGTAGTTGGAGTCGGAGTTGCCCAATAAAGTTTCACACTTCTGCTTAATCACGCTGAGAATGTCATCCCAATTCTCGATTGAGCCCGTTAGGCTATTGTACACAGGAGCGGGACATCCCCACTCCTTTTGGAACACCTCATCGGTTTCCACAAAAGCCGTGTAGCGGATGCGACGCTTCTCCATGAAGTCAACCTTTGTATTGGGGTCAGAGGGGATAGGCATTTCCGTCGTACCGATGTGGCTAGCTTGCTCCGAGAGGTAAGCATCTTCCTCGTCAGCTTGGCTTTTCAGCGAGTCAGCCCAAGTGGTTTCCTTAAGCAACTGTCCCATAATGCGTGTGTTGGGCGTAGCTGCTATCACCTCAGCCACGCTCTCGGTGGTGGGGTAAACCACACCGTCTAACACGTGAAGCATACCATTGCTAGCCTCATTGTTGCTAGAAATCACCTTGGAGTTGCCGTTGATATAATAATCGCCATCATCGCGCTGCTCACTCGTAAGTCGACGGTCGTCGAGGGTGGCCAGCACGAAGGTCGTGCCGTTAGCGGGAAAATCGGCTAGCTCGTAAGCTGTTGACGAACCATTATCGATGATGCAGTTGTAGGCAAGTTTCTTCTTAATATCGCTGGGAAGTTCATCAATTGTGTTCACCTGAAACTCCTCTTTGACGAACTTTTCCAAGGCTTGATTGGTGGGCACAATCACCGTGTAATTACCACGTGCACTAAGCACACTGCGAAGCGTAGACGACTTTTCAGAAATGCCAAGCTTTACCTCCGAGAACAATTTTAAAATATCGGAATACTGAGCCGTATCGGCCTCCAACAATTCGATAATCTGCTTTTTGTCGGCCACACGATAAGCACTTTCATCAATGCTTTCCTTGCAGCCTACAATCGTTGTTAACGAAGCAAAACCGAAAAAAGCGGCTAGAAGTGGAGCACATATCTTCATAACGATGCACTTTTATTGTAAATTACTAACGTTGGGAAGCAAGTTTGTAGCCTAATTCCCTAACAAGTAGGAGGATTTTCTCCTTTCTATTAATACTAGTTTAGAGGTTAAAGAAAACACATGAATGCGCTTTCTTTTGGCAAATGTAACACTTTCTTTACAAAATGTCAAACTTTTTTATTGCATTTAGGCGAAAGCCGTACAAAACTACCATCATGAGAGAGGAAAAATGGGAGAGTTTCTCACTTTGTCAAGAAGGTTAAGATAGCTTGCATGGACTGCTGACGCACTTGTTCGCTACAGATACACTCAAAAGGGAAACCCATGGAAAGGGTGCGGTAGGTCTTTCCGCTATAAGCCACGCCCGCACTCTGTCCCCCGCCATAAGCAAAGGCCGTGAATGCCTTGCTATGAGCAGGCAGAAGTGCATCGGGAGCAAGAGCGGCATAATGCTTTTTGGAAGGTGTGCGATAGATAGCAAACTGAAGGTTTAGACCATTCACGTAGTCGGTGCTATCGCAGCGTGCCGAACCATCGTACTTATACTTCAACACATCTTGCACAAATTCTTTATCCTCCTCATTGCTATTTGCATCCGAGCCTATATAACTTCCGCTTAAAAACAAAGAGCCGCCATTCTTTAAGTAACTTGTCAGCTGATTGCGAATAGCAGAAGTAAAAACGGGAAAGGGCTTAAGATTGTAGTAGAGATTGGCTTGCAATCCAGCAAAATAATCTATAGCCGCATAACCCTGAGTAGAAAATGACGGCTGAGCAAATGCCTCACGGCTTACTGACACAAAGGAATACGCTCCCCCATCTGCTGCTGCAATTGCTTGCCCATGCACTCTAGGATAATCGAACGAATTTCCCGCAATCTCCTTACCCATCCATTCGCGATCAGATAAGCCCAACGCCCCACCAGCCGTTTGCGGATTAAACTCTTGCTGTTTACCGCAGAAAGCGGTGGTGGAAAGATAAGACACACCTGGGTCTTCGTTTATAAGGAAACCGACAGAGTCGGCATTGCAGACCCAAGCTGGCCCGCTCACACGAGTAAAACCATTGACCACCAACACACGCTTGGCATTCGTTTGCTTGCTACGAAAGGCAGTCAGCGTTTCGGAGGGGAAACTCTCTCCGCCTGCGTTCACCGCAGCTACTCGAAAGGCATAAAGGCGGCCTGCTTGTAAAGGTACGTCATAGTGAGGCACATTGCCCACATACAAGCCGTTATCAAAATCTTCGTTGTCCACACTCGTATAAACCACATATCCTGTGGGAACGGCGGAACTTTCTAAAGAGTCCACGGTGGGCGACCAACTCAAACGCACTGCATCGCCTTCAGCGGTGAACTGCACCGCAAAGGAATGGGGAGCTAATGGCTGAACGGCATAGTCAGTGATGCCGTGTTCGGAATTAACAAAGCGAAGGATGCTTTTATACACAGAACGAGCCAAAGCAAACTTAAACAAAGGGTCGTGACCATAACGCATATCGGCAAAATTCTGATGCGACATGGTTTCGAGTATTGCCGATGGCACGGCAGGCATTCGGGTCTCAGCATAATTGCGATCCCAATGCTCGCGGCGTGTCCAGTTCGTGCCGAAAGTTTGGCTTAGGTCGGAAGTCAATCCCCCTAGCAGCAGTTGGGCAAAGTCGGAAGAGGCTTGACGTGACAAACCTGAGGGATAGAACGTGCGCCCATCGCCATCTTGTGTAGTTGATATGGAGAGTGAGCCATAGACGGAGTGGTCCATTCGATAGCCAGCATCGCTATGAATAGCCAACGAGAGTTCGAAAGGCACACGCTGACCCACCAAAGAGGGAACGTAAACGCTGCCACCAGCCAAATAGTTGAGCATATTGCTTCGCACACGCAGATCGTCGGCATAATCGTTCGCCCCAGCCTCCGTATTATATAAGGAATCGGGCACGCCAGCCCACTGGGCATAATAGCGGGCAGCCTCTAGGTAACGGGGCAAAGCCGAAGTGCCTGCCGTACCACGCTCATTCTGCCCCACTCCACCGCCAAAGCGCACCGCATCGGCCGTAACCACACCACGATAGTCGCTCTGATTGCTTAGCACAACCCGTCCTTCCGCATTGCTTCCTTTGTCAAATTCGAACGTTCCGAGGTAAACCCACGTGCCGCCGCCCATCTGCTGATTAACCACAAACGAGGTGCGACCGCCCTTATGCATCACCGTGTAATGAGCATCGGGCACAGAATTAGGACGGGAGGCATAACTTACATAAACGGCATAACGACCTGCTTCGGGAATGTTGGGCGTCCACACGGCATTGGCTAAGCGCGATTTGCGATTAACCACAGAAGCCATGCGATAGGTGCCACTGGCAAAGGGAAGACTAGCGTCATTAAGTAGCCCGATGGAAGCAAAACCTGTAGAATCTGCTGAGGAGGACCAAGCGGCATCATTTTGCGACACTTCCACATAACTTCCCTGAGCCGTGTTGGCATCATTGTCCACCACCGCTTCATGGGTTTGATAGTCGCGTTCACGAGGAGAAACCACTACGGCTCCCGCATTTTCCAACATCGGGAAAAGATAGGGAAAGACGAACGACTGGGTGAACATGTCCTCCGTGGTGCAATAAAGATACGGACGCTGCCATTGCCAGCTGCCCTCCTTATAATAACGACCATGACTGGGCCATATAAAGAGGTGACGATTTTGTAAACCTTTGCTCACTCGATAAGGGCGAGAGGTATTCTCCACCCAAGGACGGCCTTGATAATCAATCTTTCCCCAAAGGCGTGCCTCATCACGGTCGGAAGTGCGATAGATATTGGGTACGAGGTCTTCAATAAGCTGTTGTTTCTTATTGTAAATGGCTAGGTGATAAGTGTTGTAAGGCGCAGGCAGTCGACGCTGGAGTTCGTTGTAAATGTTATCTACAATTTGCGGAGTGAACGGCTGCGAGCAGAACGGTTCGTTGGCATAGATGCGCACCTCGTGCAACGCCTCATCGGCTTGCAAGGAGTCGAGAGCCATGCGGTCGTTGGGCTGATACCCGCTTACCTTGTAATTAGATAAATATTGCGTCACCACGTCGTGCACGCTGGTTTGCGCCCAACCTACAAGCACCTGGCAACTCAAGCATAAGGCTATAAGAACAATCTTTTTTAGCATCATTAGTGTGTGAATGGCAATTAGCGTAAGCCACCTATAAAAAAACATAAAGCACCGAGCCACCAGCTTGCGCTCTTCGTGCTTTATGTTTTGGGATTATCCAAGTAGGCGAAAATGAACGCTTCTGCAATCATTTCCGTCTACTAGACCTTTTTAAATGTTCTATTTCTTCAAAGGGTTTACTTCTTCAGCGAGGCAAGCGTTTCCTTCAGCGTAGCAATTTTGCTTTCTGCATCGCTTTGCTTCTTACGCTCAAGGTCAACCACAGCAGCAGGCGCATTGTTAACGAAACGCTCGTTAGAGAGTTTCTTCTTCACACCATTGAGGAAGCCTTCCAAATGTTTGAGTTCGGCTTCGGCCTTAGCAATTTCTGCCTCCACGTCAATCAAACCGCCAAGGAGCACTGCATATTCTGTAGTGCCAACCATGAAACTACTTGCGCCTTCGCCCTTCGTATCTACAACCTCAACACCCTTCACGTTGGCCATCTTCACAACCAACTCGCTGTAATTGGCTATTGGGTCGGCAGCAATCACTTGCAAGTCAAGTTCTTCACGGGGCGAGATGTTCTTAGCGTTGCGAATAGCACGTACGCCGCTCACCACGTTCTTCATAATCTCTACCTGAGTCAAGATGGCCTCATCGCCCTCAGCAGGAGCAGCAATGCTTTGTGCGCTCACCATGATGCTTTCGCCCTCTTTGCGGTCGGCAAGGTGTTGCCAAAGTTCCTCGGTGATGAAGGGCATGAAGGGATGGAGCAAGTGGAGCAAGTGGTCGAAGGTCGTGAGCACGGCTTGATAGGTCACCTTGTCGATGGGCGAACCATAAGCGGGCTTCACCATTTCGAGGAACCAACTTGAGAACTCATCCCAGAAGAGATGGTACACCTCCATCAAGGCTTCGCTCAAACGATATTTGGAGTAGAGGTCGGCCATTTCGGCAGCACTCTGACGGAGTTTTGCATCAAACCATTCCACTGCCAAGCGAGCAGTTTCGGGTTGAGCTATTTGTTCGTCAACTTGCCAACCTTGAACCAAACGGAAC
>CAVFOF010000135.1:0-6574 GCA_963623895.1 bacterium | reverse complement strand
GCCTTGCGGGTTTTATCCTTGCGATCGTTTACACTTACAACTGTTTCGTCCATAGTAAGCATCCCATACGATACGGCTTGTATGGGATGCTTACCCATAATTTAGGCTCTCCACCTATCATTGAAGATTGATGGAGAGCCAGAATTAAAGATTTCGATGTTGTGCGTTGATGCTTGCCTTGCCTACTTAATGATCAATGCTCGGTCGATGACATCAGCTAAGGCTGCATAGTGAGCCTGCGATACTGCGGCATGACACCAACGTTGAATATTCTTGAGTTGCTGAAGCACTACGGCCGATTGTTCATTACCGCGGTAGTCGGTGTAGTAGTTGGTTAAGCACTCTACGGCCTTTCGCTGCAAGGCTGCCCGATAGGCAGAGGGTTTACTGCCCGACTTGGCCTCTTTAAACACATCGTTTACGAGAGCTTTCAAGAAGTCCTCTACGGGGTATGTACTAGTAAGCCTATTGATTACAGAGGGAGCAATGACGTAGCCTAAGAGGCGTGCACCCAACTTATTGATGTAGGCTTGCGTGTCGGATGTAATGCGGTTCATGTATGTTTGTTCTACCAACCAGCGAGGTTCAGAAAGGATGTGTTGCTGTATAAAGTTGAACGCTTTCTCTTGTTTGGCTCTCGGTTCATCGCCGTAGACACTGCCCTGTTCGTCGACCGTCTTATAGTCATAATAAACTCCGCCCAAGTTGCGTGTAACGTGCAGACAATAGCGGGTGAACTGGTTGACTACCTGCAAGTAGATATTCTTCAGATTGTCGCCAAAGATGTCCGTGCTCTGGTATGTCCACTTAGGAAGTTGGGGAAGTTCACGCTTGAGGTTGAGTATGCCGTAGTTGCTTGCCTTCACTGCGTCGTCGCCCAAGTCCTCCGTTTGGCATCGCGCATCGTTGGTGCGATTGGTTTCGCCATCACCAAACCACAAGCGGCGGTTGCCCTTCAATCGTTCGGTGGTTAGTTTCTCAAGTTCCCAATGGTCGCTCACCTCGTCGAAGGCATTAAACATGGGCTTGTATCCCCACTCAATAGCCCAACAATCGTAGTCGCCTATGCGCGGAAAAATTCCTTGCATCGGGATGCTATCCTCGGGTTGCGCCACGTAGTTAAAGCGTGCATAGTCCATGATGCTCGGCGTGTGTCCGTGCTCCATCACAAACTGGCGTGAGCGCAAGCTATCCACTGGTACGGTGGACGACGAGCCAAAATTGTGTCGCAATCCCAACGTGTGCCCCACCTCGTGTGAAGAAACGAAACGAATGAGTTGCCCCATCAGTTCGGTGTCGTACTTCATCTTCTGTGCAGCTTCATCCAAGTTACCCGCTTGTATCATGTACCAATCGTGTACAAGAGTCATCACATTGTGATACCAACAAATGTGGCTTTCTATGATTTCGCCCGATCGGGGATCGTGTACATTGGGGCCGTAAGCATTCTCTGTGGGCGAGGCTAGGTAGCGGATACACGAATAGCGAGCATCCTCCATCGACATGGTGGAGTCGTTTTCAGGCCATTCTTTCGCCATGATAGCGTTCTTAAAGCCAGCCTTTTCAAAGGCTTTCTGCCAGTCGTTGACCCCCTGAATGAGATAAGGTCGCCATTGTTTGGGCGTAGCAGGGTCGATGTAATAGACGATGGGCTTCTTGGGTTCTACCAGTTCTCCTTGCTTCATTCGTTCCGCATCGGCACTATCCTTTGGTTCCAAGCGCCATCGGGTGATGAAGCGTTTTTGCTCCACCCGCTGCTGATTGTCGGCATAGTGCGTGTAGCGATCAGCAAAATAACCCACTCGAGGGTCAAACAATCGCTGACGCATGGGCACTTTAGGCAGCAACACAAAAGAAACGTTCAAGCCCAAGGTCACCTTTCCCGTGTAGGCTGCGGCATAGACGTTGGACGAGGAAGAACTCCACGTCTTAACCGTGCGTATCTCAGTGTTCATTGGGAAAGTCTTAATGCTTTCGATGTAGGAGCTAGAGGAGATGGGCGACTGTAATCCGAGAGAATGCTTGGTGTCACGCGAGACGCTAAAAGCCAGATTATCCTCAAGAAAGAAGCTAGTCACCTTGATTTTGCTTACTCCTGCTTCCTTGCCTTCGATTTTGAATGAGCCTACAATAGGGTCTTCGTTGCTAACGAGTATGGCCCTATTGATGTTGTCGAGCGAATCGGCTTGGTTAAGCAGCAAGCGCGAGCGTAGCAAAAGCTTTTCTCCTTGAACCTTTTGGAAATAGACCGTTTGCTGCCCTGTTAACTCTCCGCCGTAATTATCGGTGCCAGCAGGAGTAGAGGTGTAACGAACCGTGACCAAGAACTCGCGGTTTAGCAAACTATCGGGAATGGTAAAGAACCAGTCGTCGTCGGTTTTCGTTACGGTGAACAAGCCCTTTTGTGTCACGCTAGCTTTCGCCGCTGCGGTGGGTTTGTTCGAGGAAGCCTTTTTGCTCTTGCGTGCTGCGGCTGGTGTCGCAGTCAAGAGGAACAAGGCCAATAGAGAAGAAGAATAGAGGTTGAAGAATTTCATTATGGTGTAATTGCGTGTTAAGGTAGCACTACTTTCTTGAACGAAGCGTAGCCTTCATCCGCTCGGCTCAACTTGTAGTGCTCAATCTGCAAGGCGAAAGTGCAAGGCACGTCGTGCAGTCCGAAATACTGTTTAAGCAAACTAGCCATGTTGTAAGAGATGGGTTTGTTTTGCCTCAACAGCAAGGCGATGACCTGCTTAGTAAGTGCTGGCTCATCGGCCAACTTTAGCAGGCAGAATAGGTGGTAGAAGGTGCAAAGCGTGTTTGCCTTAAGCAAGAAGGTGTAAGCCTTTCGTGCCTCGTAAGAATGAAGAGCTCTTAATAATGTCTCCACCTCTTCGGGGAAGGCAAGAAGGGGAAGGAAAGCCTCCATCGTTTTGTGATGATCGATGGCGTTGGTTTGGAGTGCAAACTGCGAAAGAGCCTCCTCATTTAGTTGCAATTTGTGCTGCTGATAGAGTCGAACCCCCGCCTTTAAGAAAGTGCCGAGGTAGGCTTTTGGAAAAGTGGGAACCACCTTTAGGAAGAAGTTCCAATAGTCCCCGCTTGCTAACTGTGGTAGTAATTGCTCAGCCAACAAATAGCCCGCTGTGCGAAATTCCGACACGCGCAGCGACTGAAGTAGGAGACACAAGCCCTGTGCATCACCCTTTGCGATGAATGATGCCAACTTGTTACGAAGAATGGGGTTATGCTTGATTAAGTTGCTCATAAGAGGTTGAAGTAGCAGAGAGAGAAAGGGGGAGAGGAGAAGTGCTGCATCTATCAAGAAGGATGTTTCGGTCTTCTCCTCAAGGCCTACTCTACTCCTTCACCCTGCGTTCGAGTAGCACGACGTTCTCCACGTGATGCGTCTGCGGGAACATATCAATGGGCTGCACGGCCTTTACCTCATAGTCAGCATCTAGTAGTTGCAAGTCGCGAGCCTGTGTGGCGGGGTTACAACTTACATAGACAATGCGCTTGGGGGCTGCAAAGAGAATGGTGTTGATTACGTCGTTGTGCATGCCAGCACGGGGAGGGTCGGTGATGATTACGTCGGGACGACCATGTTGCTCTATGAAGTCGGTGTTGAGAATGTCCTTCATGTCACCCGCATAGAACAAGGTGTTGTCTAGTTTATTGATTTGCGCATTCACCTTAGCGTCCTCAATGGCTTCGGGCACGTATTCGATGCCTACTATCTTTTTGGCTTGATGAGCTACGAAATTGGCGATGGTGCCCGTTCCCGTATAGAGGTCGTAGACCAACTCCTCGCCCGTCAGTTGGGCAAAGTTGCGAGCCACCTTATAGAGTTCATAAGCCTGTTCCGTGTTGGTCTGATAGAAACTCTTTGGGCCAACTTTAAAGCGGAGATCCTCCATCGTTTCATAGATGAAGTCGGTGCCATAGTAGTTGTGGATGTCCAAATCGCCAATCGTATCATTACACTTCAAGTTATTCACCCAAAGCAGTGAGGTTATCTCTGGGAACTTGGTATGAACGTGCTCCAACAACCCATTCGCTTGTGTTTGTTCCTCGTCGTTATGAATACAGAATTGGATGAGCAGCATGACCTCGCCTGTGGCTGAATTGCGCAACATGATGTTGCGTAGGAGGCCGTGTCCGCCGCGGATGTCATAGAAGGCGAGATGATGTTGAATGGCATATTGCCTGATGTCATTGCGTATGCGATTATTGAGGTCGTCCATCAAGTGACAGGTGTCGATGTCGAGGATTTTATCGAAGGCTCCAGGAATGTGGAATCCCACGGCATCCATCACGTCAAACTTCACTCCCGAGCTGACCTCCTCTTGAGTGAGCCAACGCTTGTTAGAGAATCCAAACTCTAGCTTGTTGCGGTAGTGCGACTGATGTTTGCTGCCAAGGATGGGACTGATTTCGGGGAGTTTTACCTTTCCGATTCGGGTGAGGTTATCGTAGACCTGCTGCTGTTTATAGCGAATTTGCTCCTTGTAGGGCAAGCATTGCCACTTGCAACCGCCACACACGCCGAAGTGCTTGCAGAAAGGCTCTATGCGCTTGTCGGAAAATTTGTGGAAGCGGACGATTTCGGCCTCGGCATAGCTATGCTTTTTCTTTTTCACCTGAAGGTCGACCACATCGCCAGGCACGGCATAGGGCACGAACACCACTAGGTTGTCGATTTTGGCCAAAGCCTTTCCTTCGGCGGCAACGTCGGTGATGGTGATATTTTCAAGTATAGGGAGGGGTTTGCGTTTACGTGACATTCTAAATGGGTTGTGATATATATGTTTCTATCTGACTAATTCTAATTGTTTGGCCACGAGCTGTGGCAAGGCATAAAGGTCTAATTTATCGTAGGGCACAAGTCGAAATTCCTGAGGTGGTGTGAGTTCGCTTGGGGCTTTATATTGGTAGAAATTGGCCTTAATGATGCGGTGTGACAACACGTGTTTCACCCCCAGCAGTAGCTCTTTCCACGCCCCATTATGGGGCAACGAGTAACATAGCGGGTGGGCTCTTAATCTACTAAGTGTGAGGGGACGTTCACTCTCAATTAATAGAGGCTCATAGAGTCCCTTCCAAATGTCTTCTCCTTCGCGTCGGTGCAACCACAGACCGCTTGGCGTGCAAACGAAGAGGTAAGTAAAATGGCATTGCTGCACCTTCGTAACGTGGGTCTTAACGGGGAAGTCGGACACCCGTTTCTCCCCCCATGCCCTGCAACTATCGTTCAAGGGGCAATGGTCGCACTGCGGACTAGTGGGCACACACTGCATGGCACCGAAGTCCATGATGGCTTGATTGTAGATAGCCACATGTCCCTCGGGTAGCAATTTGTGAGCCAACTGAGCGAAATGTTTCTTGCCTTGTGCCTTATCAATGGGAAAGTCAATGGCAAAGTAGCGTGAGAGCACCCGATAGACATTTCCGTCGACCACGGCGTGGGGCAGATTGAATGCAAACGAACTAATGGCTGCGGCAGTGTAGTCACCCACTCCCTTAAGCGAGCGGATGGCTTCATAGGTGTGGGGAAACTCTCCGTTGTAATGACTCATCACGTACTGTGCCGCAGCCTGCATATTTCGAGCGCGACTATAGTAGCCCAAGCCTTGCCATGTCCTCAGCACTTCGTCTTCAGAGGCTTCGGCCAACGCTTGGATGGTGGGGAATTGCTCCACGAAGCGCAGGTAGTAGGGGTAGCCCTGGTCAATACGCGTTTGCTGCAAGATAATTTCCGACACCCATATTAAATAGGGGTTCGACGTATTGCGCCAAGGCAGCTGCCGTTGGTGTGTGCCATACCAAGCAAGGATGGTTTGGGCAAACATGAAGGAGCGTGATTGAGGATTAATGGAAGAGTTTGATGCGTTGTTCCTCTGAAAGTTTACAGATGAGCAGTTTACCATCCTTCTCAGCTACAACGTAGCCGTCGAGACCTTGTATAACTACTTCCTGCTTACCGCAGACGTGGACGATGGACTTGTATGTATCGAAAGTCTTGATGTTCTCGCCTATACATACATTGCCGTATGAATCCTTAGTGGTCTGTTCGCGCAAGGAGTTCCACGTACCAAGATCACTCCAGGAGAAAGCGGCAGGGAACACGAAGATTTCCTCAGCCTTTTCAAGGATGGCATAGTCCACGGAAATGTTTTCACACTGTGGATACTTCTCATTGATAAGTCCCTGTTCTTGGTCGGTGTCGTAGTAAGGCAAGAGATCTTCAAAGATTTCCGACACGCCAGGCTCGTACACGCGAAAGGCATTGATAATGGTGTTAACGTTCCAAATAAAGATGCCCGAATTCCACAAGTAGTTGGGCTGCTTAATGTATTCTTCAGCCACAGTCAAGGTGGGTTTCTCCTTGAATTCATCCACCCGGAAGATGTTTTTCTTTCGCGAGGAGGAGTAGCTCAAGTCGGCTTTGATGTAGCCGTAGCCCGTCTCTGGGCGAGTGGGTTTTAGGCCAAGCGTAACCACCGCATCTGTCTCTGCTGCAAACGATAAGGAGTCGTCGATAGCCGTTTGAAAGGCCTTATTGTCGAGCACCAAATGATCGGCTGGACTC
>CAVFOF010000134.1:0-6621 GCA_963623895.1 bacterium | reverse complement strand
TTTCAAGGGTCTATGGAAGGCTTGTGAACCTTTTTCCAACTCCACAGTCAAAAGGATGTTGACCATAGCTCATGCAACATTTTGTCTAATAGACATTACCGATGCAACGATACGTGGTTTAGTAACTGGTGGCGGAAATTTCAATGGCATAGAGTTTTTCCTAAGACTCAATGTTGCTGGTGTTGGAAGATTTTCAATTTGTTTATTTGGAGAAACAAAACGAGCAATAAACGTTCATCGAGCTAAAAATGAAGCAATATTGGCAGAAAAGCAAAAAACTATAGTAGAGAACTATATAGAAGGTCTTCACATGCTTAAAGCTAAATACGACGATGAAGACTATTTGAATTTTGTAGATGATCTAAAGGAAAATTATTATAAATCTGCATTTGCAAAAACTGTATCTTTAGCTAAACTCAGAGAAGTACCAAGTCATAAAAGGCTTGAAACTAAAAGTGAAATTGACAAATACTTTAGTTAAACGGTTACAATTATGTGGTTTAAGAAAAAAGAAAAGACAGAGTTACAGCTCTTGAACGAGTCTGTAGTTTGCCTTGTGAACAAGGCAAATAGTCTAATCAGCGAACTTGGCAAACACAACTCGTTCCTGTACCAAGCTCTTGTTGAAATCCAAGAAAAGTTTGACATTATAAGAAATGTTCCTAATGAGGAGCAGTTGAAATATCAGGAAGTCAAGAAAGTCAGTCATTCTTGGAAGCAACAAGTTGATGTTATCATTAATGATTTTGAGTCAGCCAAAAAAGCAGAGATTGGTGGCGGTACAGCAGGTGGCGTGTTAGGTGTAGGTGTTGCCACTTTAGGACCGACTGCGGCAATGGGAGTTGCTACAACTTTTGGTGTTGCGTCTACTGGAACTGCAATATCTTCCCTTAGCGGTGCTGCCGCAACAAATGCCGCTTTGGCATGGTTGGGAGGTGGAACATTAGCTGCTGGCGGTGGCGGTATGGCGGCTGGGGAACTTCTCTTGGCTCTTGCAGGACCTGTCGGTTGGGCAATAGCAGGAACAGCCATATCCGCAAGTGTTGCGTTATATTTGCGGCATAATTTTGAAGAAGACAGACTTAACGAGCTTTTTAAGCTGATAGCAAAACGTGACGAATGCTCTTATAAGTTGACTATTGTAGAACTGAACGAGCGTATTATGCGTGTTGTTGAAGAAGCTAAAAATCTGTATAAGGCAATAGGACTTATAGAGTCTTTTGGAACTGATTATAATTCGATGACAGAAGAGCAGCAGTACACATTAGGTACTTATGTCAACTTGATGTATTCTTCCACCCAACTGCTTGTCAATCCTATACAAGGATTACAGCCTAAGTTTACTCTCAACACTCTTGAGAGATATATTGCTGCCAATGAACAGTATGCTGGTTATTGCAAGAAAGAGAAAGAACTCATTGTTTACATGGCAAATCTCCTGTATGACATAGACACGACGGAGGCTGATAGAAAGCTCCTCTCCAAGTCTTTAAGAAACGACAAGGACTTCATGAAGAAGATGAAACTTGAAAAGAAATACTTTGATGTAGAGTTGCTTAATGTTGTCAATGACGTTTTGAAGAACTGCAAATAAATAGCAAGTAACTATTCTAACCGAAGTCTATATTTCCATCAGGGCAGTTACTTCTACTAATAAATAATAACACTAAAATAGTTGTATCTTTGCGCCTGAATTTAGCTATAACGGCTAATTTTAATTGAACATTTAAGGCGATTGTCCGTGATGGATGGTCGCTTTTCTTGTTTCTTTGCTGAGGCTGAAATGGGAGTTATTCAACCAAACACGAGCAAAAACACGAGCATTTTATATAAAAAAATGCTAAATAGTTGATAATTAACTACTTAGCATTTTTATCAGTGCGCCTGATAGGACTCGAACCTACACGTCTCGCAACACCAGATCCTAAGTCTGGCGCGTCTACCAATTTCGCCACAAGCGCATTTTCTGAGTGCAAAGATACACACTTGGGCGAAAAGAGCAAAGCTTTTCGCTGAAAAAATGCAAGTCTAGTGGTTTTTAATTTCCTAATGTGAGAAAAATCGAACCTTTATTGGCTACTATTGGTTGTGATGAAAGAAAGACAGTGGAGAAACCGCTTGGGGAGGGCTTCTCTACTGTCTTTATCGTAATGAGCCAAAATGTGTAGCTTGTGGGTAATGGTCGGGAAGGTTTACTTCTTGTGTGCTTCTACCCACTGGCGAGCGTTGACAAAGGCCTCCATCCAAGGCGTGATGTCTTCGCTGAGACGGCTCTCGGGGTAGTAGGCATTCTGCCAGGGGAAGAAGGCGCGCTCCAAGTGGGGCATCATGGCCAAGTGGCGGCCGTCGGCACTGGCGATACCAGCTACGCTGTAGCTAGAGCCGTTGGGGTTAGCGGGGTATTCGTCGTAGCTGTATTTGAGCACTACGTTGTAGTCGTCCTCAGGGTAGGGGAGGCTGAACTTGCCTTCGCCGTGAGCCACCCAAATGCCTAAACGGTCGCCGCTGAGCGAGCCGAACATCACGCTGCGGTTGGTGGGCACGGTGACGCCGAGGAAGCTACTTTCAAACTTGTGTGAGTCGTTGTGGAGCATGTGGGCACGCTTCTTGTGTTCGGGATTGATGAGGTTGAGCTCAATCATGAGTTGGCAACCGTTGCACACACCGAGCGAGAGCGTATCCTCGCGAGCGTAGAAGCGGTCGAGGGCTTCTTTGGCCTTGGGGTTGTAGAGGAAGGCACCCGCCCAACCTTTGGCCGAGCCTAGCACGTCGGAGTTGGAGAAACCACCGCAGAACACAATCATGTTCACCTCGTCGAGCGTTTCGCGACCGCTGATGAGGTCGGTCATCATCACGTCTTTCACATCGAAGCCTGCCAAGTAGAGGGCATAGGCCATTTCGCGTTCGCCGTTCGTACCCTTTTCACGAATAATGGCGGCTTTGATGCCTGAGGGTTCGCGGCGGTTGGGGTTGAGGCCGAACTGTGCAAACTTGCCCGTGAATGAGGGGCGGATGTTGAACTCTAGCGGTTGTTGCTTATAGTTTTCGTAGCGTTGCTTAGCGCAGCCGTTGAAGCTTTGCTTTGTGTCGAGCAGGTAGGAAGTTTCGTACCAAATGTCGCGCAAGTAGTCGATACCAAATTGGTAGGTAGCATCGCCAAGCGTAACCATAATTTGTCGTTCTTCGGCGGGCTTACCAATCTTGATGTAGCCAATGCCTGCTTCGTCGAGCAGTTCCTTAAATTCCTTCTTGTGCTTATCGGCCACTTGAACCACTACGCCAGGGTTCTCAGCGAAGAGAATCTTCACGAGGTCGGCGTTGTTGAACTTGTCGAGGCTGACGTCGATACCGCCTTCGGTGTTGGCAAAGGTCATTTCGAGCAAGGTGGTGATGAGACCGCCTGCCGAGATGTCGTGCCCAGCTAGGATGAGGCCTTTATTAATTAATGCCTGCAGCGCATTGAACGCATCGCGGAAGTATTCGGGATTCTTCACCGTGGGCACATCGCTACCTACGCAACCTTGACTCTGAGCGAAGGCCGAGCCGCCTAGTCGCAGCTCGTCGAACGAGAAGTCGATGTGGTAGAAGGTGCTCTTTTCATTGTTCACCATCACGGGCGATACCACCTTGCGGATGTCGCTCACCTCGCCACCAGCACTCACGATAACGGTGCCCGGAGAGATAATCTTTTCGCCACCAGGGTATTGTTGTGAGAGCGAGAGGGAGTCCTTGCCCGTGGGCACGTTGATTTGCAAGTCGCAGCAGAAGTTGCTCAGGGCTTCCACACCTTCGTACAAGCGAGCGTCTTCCCCCTTTTGGCTGCGGCAAGGCCACATCCAGTTGGCCGAGAGCGACACGCTGTCGAGTCCTTCGCTGAGCGGAGCCCACACAATGTTGGTGAGCGACTCGGCCACTGAGAGCACGGAGCCTGCTGCGGGGTTGGCCAAGCCAGCTTGGGGAGCATGACCAATGGCTGTGGCGATGCCCTTGCGGCCGCGGTAGTCGAGTGCTACCACGCCGCAGTCGGAAAGCGGCAGTTGCAGTTCGCCCTGCGTTTGTTGATGAGCCACCTTGCCCGTTACGGAGCGGTCCACCTTGTTGGTGAGCCAGTCTTTGCAGGCTACGGCTTCGAGTTGCAGCACGCGGTTGATGTAGTCGTCGAGTTGTGCTGCGTTGTATTCTACATTATTATATTTGCGTTCTACGGTTTCGTCGACCATCACCGTCTTGGGTGAGTGGCCAAACATTTGAGCCACGTCGAGGTCGAAGGGGCGCACGCCATCGGCTTGCTTGAACGAGAAGTGAGCATCGCCCGTGGTTTCGCCCACCACATACATCGGGGCGCGTTCGCGTTCGGCAATCTTTCTTACGTGCTCAATGTGTTCCTCCTGAATGAGCAAGCCCATGCGCTCCTGGCTCTCGTTGGCAATGATTTCTTTGGCCGAGAGGGTGGGGTCGCCAATGGGTAGTTGCGTCATGTCGATTTCGCCGCCACACTCCTCTACGAGTTCGGAGAGGCAGTTGACGTGGCCAGCCGAACCGTGGTCGTGGATGCTCACCACGGGGTTCACATCCTCTTCGCAAAGGGCGCGCACGAGGTTGTTGGCACGCTTTTGCATTTCGGGGTTGGCGCGTTGCACGGCGTTCAGTTCAATGCCGCTGCTGTAGCGACCAGTGTCTACCGAACTTACCGAACCGCCGCCAAGGCCGATGCGATAGTTGTCGCCACCGACAACGACTACCTTGTTGCCCTTTTCGGGAGTGCCTTTCAAGCAGTCGCGCTTTGTGCCGTAGCCTACACCGCCAGCGAGCATAATCACTTTGTCGTAGCCATATTTCTCACCATTCTCCTGGTGCTCGAAGGTGAGCACCGAACCAGCGATGAGGGGTTGGCCAAACTTGTTGCCGAAGTCGCTAGCACCGTTTGAGGCCTTAATAAGAATTTGTTCGGGAGTTTGGTAGAGCCATTTGCGCACGGGGAGGATGTCCTCCCACTCGCGGCCACCATCCAAGCGGGGATAGGCCGTCATGTAGACAGCCGTACCAGCAATGGGCCAAGAACCTACACCACCGCCCATACGGTCGCGAATTTCGCCACCCGTACCAGTTGAAGCGCCGTTGAAAGGCTCAACGGTGGTGGGGAAATTGTGGGTTTCGGCTTTAATAGAGATAACGCTTTCAATGTCCTTCACGCGGAACCAGTCGCTAGTGGAGTGGTCGGCGGGGGCGAACTGTTCCACCACGGGGCCTTCGGCAAAGGCTACGTTGTCCTTATAAGCCGAGATGATGTGGTGAGGGTTCTCGTTGGTGGTCTTCTTAATCATGGCAAAGAGCGATGAGGGCATTTCTTTGCCATCGATGATGAAGGAACCGCCAAATATTTTGTGTCGGCAGTGTTCAGAGTTGATTTGTGCAAAGCCGAACACTTCGGAGTCGGTGAGCTGACGGCCGAGTTGCTTCTCTACGCCGTGTAGGTATTCGATTTCGGCGGGCGAGAGAGCCAAGCCTTCTTGCTCGTTGTATGCTTCGAGGTTGGAGATGTACTCAATGGGAGCGGGCTTAATGTTGACGGTGAAGATGTCTTGATCCAAGCCGTTGTACATGCGTTGCAGCATGGGGTCGTGTTCGGCCTGCTCGCTTGCCACGGGAAAGTACTCTTCAATACGCGCAATGCCGTGGAGATTCATGTTTTGTGTAATCTCTACGGCATTGGTGCTCCAAGGGGTAATCATTTCACGGCGGGGGCCTACAAACCAGCCCTTCAGCGTGTCAGCTTGTTCCAACTGTGCACCGCCATAGAGCCAGCAAAGTTCTTCCACTTCGTTTTCAGAGAGTTGATGATCAACGGATGTGGCAATCACACTCTTCTGCGGAGTTGTAAAAAACAAAATCATATTGAGGTAGGGGTTTTGAAGTTCAATGATGCTGCAAATTTAGGTAAAAAATGTGGAAAGCACAATCTTTGGGGCTGAAAACGGCTCGTCCTGTTCGCTTCGTGGCGAGGAGTGACCGTTATCGTCATGAAATGAGAATCCGCTCGGGAGGGATGAAATATGAATTCGCTCGGGAAAGGATGAAATAAGAATTTGCTCGGGAGGGATAAAATAAAAATCCACTTGGAATGAATAAGATAAAAATCCACTCGGGAAGGCGTCGGTTGCTTTCTCGAGTGGATTAAATTCGTAGTTGTGGCTTGCTCCGCAATTAGAGCGTGCGATAGTCGCGGCTGTAGCGTAGCATTTGCTGGTCGTAGGGCTCGTCGTAGCTAAGCGTTACGTTAGTGATGTTGCCCTCAGCGTCGCGCTCGGCTTTGTAGACGGGGTTGATAAAGCCCTTGTAGGGCGAGAGGTGGAGCTTCTCGTAGCGTTCCAAAATTTCTTTGTGCAGCGTGGGGTCAATCTTCACGCCGTAGGTTTCTACGAGTTGGCGAGCTCCTTCGTAGTCGCCCTCGCTCTTAATGCGTTGAATCTCGGCTAAAAGTTTGCCGAAGAGTTCGCGTAGTGAAGCGTAGTCGTTGATTTTTACGTAGGTCTTTCCGCCTTTCTTCACGAGTTCTACCACCTTTTTGCCCTTGCCGTGCTCGTATGCCCAGCGGGCGATGAGCGCGCGGTTGCGCATGTG
>CAVFOF010000133.1:0-6656 GCA_963623895.1 bacterium | reverse complement strand
CCTGATTTAATGTTTATCTTTGCCATGTGTCAGATGTTCGTTATCGTTTTTAATTTCACCACTAAGATAAGTGAATTTTTCGACACGTGCAAGCGTTGGTCAACTTATTGTTATCCAACGACTTGCATTTTAATAACACACTTGATTCTGCTAATTTAAGGTAGCTTCTAAATTTATGTTTTCAAACAAACTGATTGGGGCAGCCCTTGGCCTTAGCCTCACCCTTTCCCTCCATGCACAACAGCGCAACGTGGAATTTTCTATCCTCGAAACCACTGACGTACACGGCAACTACCTCCCCACCAATTTCCTTACGGGCGAACCAGGTAAGGGAAGCCTAGCACGCATTTATAGTTACGTAAAACAACTGCGACAGGCAGAAGGCAACGACCACGTAGTGCTGCTCGACAATGGCGACATCTTGCAAGGCCAACCCACAGCCTACTACTATAATTACATCGACACAAAGTCGCCCCACCTTTGCGCCTCTATGCTCAACTACATGGGCTACGACGCAGCCACCGTGGGCAATCACGACATCGAGACGGGGCATGCCGTCTACGACCGTTGGGTTTCGCAGTGCAAAATGCCTATGCTCGGAGCAAACGTGATCAACACGGCCACGAGCCAGCCCTACTGGAAACCCTACACCATTGTGGAGCGACAAGGTGTGCGCATCGCCGTGCTTGGCATGATTACGCCGGGCATCCCCATGTGGCTACCCGAAACGCTATGGTCGGGGCTGCGCTTCGACGACCTCATTACGGTAGCTCGCCACTACATGCCTCAGATGCGGAAGGAGGCTGACGTTATCGTGGGACTTGTTCACTCAGGCGTGGGTAAGGACAACCAAACCGCCGTGGGAGCGGAGAATGCCGCCGTGCAGTTAGCGCAACAAGTGCCGGGCTTCGACGTGGTGTTCTGCGGTCACGACCATCGCCGAGCACATCGAGCCGTAGCCAACACCGCAGGCGACTCCGTGTGGGTGCTCAATCCCGCTGCGCAAGCCGAGGCCGTAGCACAAGCTCGCTTCTCACTGCAACTTGATGGCAAGAAGGTGGTAAAGAAGACAATCAAAACCAATCTCGTAGATATTGACGGCTACACGCCCGATGCCGACCTCGTAGCCCACTTTGCGGCACAAGCCGACACGGTGAAAACCTTCACCTCGCAAACGATTGGCTACAACGAGAACGCCCTAACCACCACGCCCGCTTTCTTCGGTTCGTCGGCCTTCATCGACTTTATTCACCAAATGCAGTTGGGCATCTCGGGTGCTGACATCTCGTTTACGGCTCCCCTAGCCATGGATGCCTCAATGCCCGAAGGAGAAATCCGTGTGCGCGACCTTTTCAACCTCTATCGCTACGAAAACATGCTCTACGTGATGATGCTCACGGGGCAAGAGGTTAAGGACTATCTTGAATATTCCTACGCTCACTGGGTAAACCAAATGCAGTCACCCACCGACCATCTACTGCTCTTCCGCGACCATCCCGAGCAACTAACCGACGCTTGGCAACGACTGAAATACCCGTGCTACAACTTCGACTCGGCAGCGGGCCTCATCTACACCGTCGACGTGACAAAACCCGAAGGACAACGAGTGACGATAGAGAAGCTAGCCAACGGCACACCTTTCTCACTAACGCAGACCTACCGCTGCGCCATCAACTCCTACCGAGGCAACGGCGGTGGCGGCTTGCTCACCGAGGGCGCACACATTGCGGAGAAGGACTTGACCAAACGCATCGTGTGGAGCACGGATAGAGATCTTCGCTACTACCTCCTCACGGCCATCAGCCAAATGGGCACCATCTCGCCCACCCCACTCAACCAATGGAAGTTCATCCCCGAAGATTGGGCAAAAAAAGCACGCATCGCCGACGAGCCTCTCATCAAGTAGAGAACGAGGATTTCACCGAAACAACTTCCCCCGACCTTCCCCTATAAGTTTACATACACAATTTGCTGTTGCTTGCACTAATTGCTTGCACTAGCATTGATTATCAACGTTTTCATAAGTGCAAGCAGCAACATCACGCTGCTTGCACTAATTTGTTTTCCTTACACAATCTTTATTCGATATTCTAGCCGCCTAATCGTAAAAATTAGCGGCCTAATCGTCGTTCCTTAGTGGCCTAATAAGTAAAACTATCGGCCTAATAATTTTTCAGCTCTGCTTTATAGGTAAATTCTGCTACACTTACAATAATGAGGAGCACTCCAATAAAACAAACATATATCCCTGATTTTCTACACTTTTAGAATTTTAGTTACACCTTTACTCAAACAAAGTGAACCACGTTCTCCCCTCCACACAAAAAATCCCTACGCAATGCAAAATGAAAAAGATATGAGTGCAAGCAAGTGTAAGCACTAGTGCAAGCAAAATTGCCCCTGCTTACACTTATAAAACTCCTGATAATCAAGGCTAGTGTAAGCAATTAGTGCAAGTAACAGCAAATACTCAATTGAAACTTACAGAGAGGAGATAGTTACCTCTTAATAATCTAATTCCATAAGCGAAATCCTTTTATCGGCAAATAATAATTATACTTTTTGACAAATCAAAGGAAATAAGCCTTGATGAAAGAATAAGCTGCCTCCAAGAGTTTGCCGCATCCGTCCACATTTATACCTACTGCCGAGGGCTTTTTCAAAAAAAAGTTCTACCTTTGTAACAATAATCACGAAGCATAGCCACACAACACGATGAGCAACTACATTGTATCGGCACGAAAATACCGCCCCGCCTCGTTCGACACGGTGGTGGGACAGCATACGCTAACCACCACACTCAAGAACGCTATCTCGCAAGGAAAGTTGGCACACGCCTACTTATTTTGCGGACCACGCGGTGTGGGCAAAACCACCTGTGCACGCATTTTTGCAAAAACCATCAATTGCCTGACCCCCAATGCAGAGGGCGAAGCCTGCAACGAGTGTGAAAGTTGCCGAGCATTCAACGAGCAACGCTCCTACAATATTCACGAATTGGATGCCGCCTCAAACAACGGCGTGGAGGACATTCGCGGACTGATAGAGCAAGTGCAGATTCCCCCACAGGTGGGCCGCTACAAAGTGTTTATCATCGATGAGGTACACATGCTCTCGCCAGCGGCCTTCAACGCCTTTTTGAAAACATTGGAGGAGCCGCCCGCTCACGCCATCTTCATCTTGGCCACCACGGAGAAGCACCGAATTTTGCCAACCATCTTGAGCCGCTGCCAAATCTACGATTTCGCCCGCATCACCGTGGCCGACACCATCAAGCATCTGGAGTATGTGGCGCAAAAAGAAGGCATACAATATGAAACCGAAGCACTGCACGTGATAGCCGAAAAGGCCGATGGCGGCATGCGCGACGCACTCTCCATCTTCGATCAAGTGACGAGTTTCTGCGAAGGGAACATCACCTACCAAAAGGTGATAGAAGACCTCAACGTGCTCGACTACGACGAATATTTCAGCATGACCGACTTGCTACTAAAAAGCGACATCCCCACGGCCATGGTGCGGCTCAACAACATTTTGAGCAAGGGCTTCGAGGCCAACTACTTCATGGGCGGTCTTGCTAGCCACTTCCGCAACTTGCTGATGTGTCGCGACGAGCAGACGCTACCCTTGCTCGACGTGAGCGACCAAGTGAAGCAACGCTATCATGAACAGGCCAAACGATGCGAACCGAAACTAATGTACCGCGCCTTGAAGCTATGCAACGACTGCGACATGCACTACAATGCGGCACGCAACAAGCGACTGCTCGTGGAACTCACGCTGATAGAAGTGGCACAAGCTGCGGGAGGGGAAGACGACACAAGCTGTGGGCGTGGCCCTATACGACGACTTAAACCCCTATTCCAACAACAAGCAGCAGCTATTCAAGCACAAGCGGCTGCGAACCAACCCGCTCAACGAACCGCCCCCTCTGCTCAAGCAGCACCTACCGCCAATCAGACGCAAGCAACGCTCAAACCCACCGCTACAACTGGAGGACTGCCCGCTCAGGCGGCACAAGGAGCAACGCTTTCTACCATTGACTACCTGAAGCAAGCGGCAAGCAAAACGAACGCGCAACGCAACACCCGCACGGCTCAAAGTTTCTCCATACGCCAAGAGCTAGCCAAGCTACGCAACGTCAGCACAAAAGCCGCCACTCCTGCAGCGCAAGCGGTGGTCAGCCCGACAGCAACCGCCACAGGGTCAGCCCAAAAGCTCAACATGCCCTTCAACGAGGAGCGACTCACCCACTTTTGGTATCGCTACGCTCAAAATCTACCCGTGGAGAAACGAGCTCTTACTGGGCGCATGAAGAGCATGACGCCGCAAGTGGACACACAGACATGGGCCGTTACCGTGAAGGTGGAAAACGAGATGGTGGAACAATACATGCGAAACGAGCAGATAGCCCTGATGAGCTACCTGCGCACGCAACTTCGCAACGACTACATCACGCTTCAATTTGAAGTGGCCGAAAGCGATGCTCCTCATCGAGCCTTTAGCCGACTGGAGCAATTCAAAGCCATGCTCGACAGCTACTCCGAGCTCGACACCCTACGAAAGGAACTCGACTTGGAATTGGCATAACACCTATACTATATATAGGTACCCCATAATTAAGAACACGCTATTTGTGCCGAAATACGCACAAAACGCTCTAAACTCAAACACTCTCAACACACAATGGAAACCATCGCACACAAGTACGTTACCGTAGCCTACGAACTTTTCTCAGATAACGAAAAGGGCATTCACGAACTCATCGAAAAAGCTCCCGTAGAACACCCCTTCCAATTCATCAGCGGCATGGGCGTGGCTCTCGACAGTTTCGAAGAAAAAATCCTAGCACTCACTCAGGGCGAGAAGTTCGATTTTACCCTCAACCAAGACGAAGCCTACGGCTCCTACGAGCAAGACCACGTGCTCACGCTTCCGAAGGAGACCTTCAGCATCAATGGCAAGTTCGACAAAGAGATGGTTTATCCTGGAGCCGTGCTCCCCTTAGTTAATGCCGACGGCATTCGCTTTCAAGGCCTCGTGTTGGAGGTGAAAGAGAATGAGGTAGTCATCGACTTGAACCACCCCTTGGCAGGTCGCGACCTTCACTTCCGCGGCGAAGTGGTCACACTGCGCGACGCTACCGACGACGAACTAAAAGAACTCATCAAGCAAATGAGCGGCGAAGGCGGATGCGGATGCGACGGAGGATGTGAGGGCGGATGCGAAGGCGGATGCCATCACCACAACCACGAAGAGGGCGGCTGTCAGCACGGCGAAGGTGGATGCTGCCACGGAAAGCACTAAGCCCCTTCTCCTTATCTAAGTAAATATTCAAAAGCAACCGAGAATATTTACGACGATTCTTTAAAAACAATCGAGACAATAGAAAAACAATGAGCTTCGCCTTGTGAAGCATAAACAGACCTTGTCTTGAAGTGTACTATACAACAATAGCTTCATAAAAATGAACACCTTTGGCAACCTATTCCGACTCACGACCTTTGGCGAAAGCCATGGGCCAGGCATTGGCGGCGTAATAGACGGCATGCCAGCTGGAGTAAATGTAGACCTCAACTTTCTGCAATCAGAACTCGACCGACGCAAACCCGGACAAAGCAGCCTAACCACCGCCCGTAAGGAGGGCGACAAAGTGGAACTACTCTCGGGCGTGTTCGAAGGAAAAACTACGGGATGCCCCATCGGCTTCCTCGTGCGCAACGAGAACCAACACTCGGCCGACTACGACAACCTGCGCAACGTGTTCCGCCCCTCACATGCCGACTACACCTACCAAACGAAATACGGGATACGCGACCATCGTGGCGGTGGACGCACCTCGGCTCGCGAAACCATAGCGCGTGTAGTGGGAGGAGCTTTTGCCAAAATGGTACTTCGAGAAAAAGGGATACGCATTACAGCCTACACCCAGCAAGTGGGCAACATTCAGCTTGAGGGCACATACAAGGATTACGATTTCAACGAAATTGAAAAGAATCCCGTGCGCTGCCCCGACCCCCAAAAAGCCGAAGAGATGGCCGAACTCATTGCTCAAGTAAAAGCGGAGGGCGACACCATTGGCGGCATCATCACTTGCGTGATTGAAGGTTGCCCTGTGGGACTAGGCGAACCCGTGTTCGACAAACTACATTCCCAACTCGGCGCAGCCATGTTAAGCATCAACGCTGTAAAAGGATTTGAATATGGTGAAGGATTTGCTGGAGTAACCGCCCGCGGTAGCGAACAAAACGACCCTTTCGTGCCCACTCCCGAAGGTGGCATCACCACGCTCACCAACCATAGCGGCGGCATACAAGGCGGATTGAGCAATGGGCAACCCATCGTCTTCCGAGTAGCTTTCAAACCAGTGGCCACCTTACTATGCGAACAACTGACAGTGGACAAAGAAGGAAACCCAACCACACTAAAGGCTCGAGGACGACACGACCCCTGCGTACTACCAAGAGCCGTGCCCATCGTAGAAGCCATGGCAGCCATGGTAATCCTCGACAATTATATGCTAAACAACACACATTTATGTTAAAATAGGAGGTTTTGCAAAGTTTTCTTTGCAAAACCTTTGTTTATAGCCATACTTGTTCTATATTTGCACCATCTAGTTGTCGTGATGATAACGCTATCAAATAGTTTAGTTA
>CAVFOF010000132.1:0-6691 GCA_963623895.1 bacterium | reverse complement strand
AAGCGGCAACTATCGTAGGGGCACAATGGGATTTCACCACCGGGATTGGTGCTGACCGTTTGGAAGCCTTGGTCGGCATAGCAGTCGGGAATGCTTTCCTTTATAATCGTGTCCCAAAAGAGCACGCCAGGCTCGGCACTATGTCATGCGTTGTGCACGATTTTTACCCAAAGGGCTTGAGCGTCGATTTTCTTTTTCATTAGGGGCGATTGGCCAATGACGGGGAACTGCTGTGTGTAGGGACGTCCCTCAATAGCGCAGCGCATAAACTCGTCGTTGAACTTTACGCTGACGTTTGCCCCCGTGATGCACCCCTCTGTCATTTTTGCATCGATGAATTTCTCCGCCTCAGGATGCTTCACCGAGATGCTGAGCATTAAAGCTCCGCGACGACCCTCTTGAGCCACCTCACGAGTGGAGCGACTATAACGCTCCATAAAGGACACGATGCCTGTGGAGGTAAGGGCTGAATTTCTTACTGGCATGCCCTTGGGGCGAAGACCCGAAAGGTCATGGCCTACCCCACCCCTCCGCTTCATTAGCTGCACTTGTTCCTCGTCTTGCTTCATCACTGCCCCATACGAGTCGGCATCACCCTCCACGCCAATCACGAAACAGTTGGAAAGCGAGGAGATTTGATTGTTGTTGCCAATGCCCGTCATGGGCGCCCCAGCGGGCACTAGGTAGCGGAAATGGTCAAGCAGAGGGAATATCTGTGCCGTGGTAAGGGGGTTGGGAAACTTGCTCTCAATGCGAGCCAACTCGCTAGCTAAACGTTGGTGCATGTCGTGTGTGTGTGGGGGGGGGGCATTCGTAGAGGTTGCCCAGAGAGTCCTTCAAGGCATATTTATTGACCCAAACTCTGGCGGCCAATTCGTCGCCATTAAAATAGCTTAGGGAGGCATCGAACGCCTCGTCGTAAGAATAGATACGTGACATATCGGGCGGGATTAAAGTTTCAAACTACTAAGGGTGGCGCCATCGAGCGTGCGCACGGCAAGCATGCCATCGGCGTAGGTGGCAAACGTGGGCTGATTGCCCCCCTTGGGGAAGGTGGGAGAGCCTGTGTTTAGGATGACAGGCGTACCGCTTTCGACGTTAGCTTCCTTCAGCGTTTGGAGGTGGGTGTGGCCGTAGACAAACACGTCACAACCTGGGGCCGAGGGTAGGTTCTTCTCATTATATATATGTCCGTGGGTAACAAAGAAACGCTTTCCCTCATCCACTAGCAAGAGGTAGGTGCTTTGTATAGGAAAGTGGAGCAGCATCTGGTCGACCTCCGAGTCGCAATTGCCACGCACGGCCACAATGTCGCAGGCACGAGCGTTGAGCGTGTCGGCCACCAACTGCGGGTTGAGCCCTTCGAACAAACGGTTGCGAGGACCATAATTAAGGATGTCACCAACGAGCACGAGTAGGTTGTAGTGATGGTCGTCGTAGTATTTCAACACGGCATTAAGTGCGGGCAACGAGCCATGGGTGTCCGATAAAAATAAGATACGCATAAACGTTCGATGATAGGTTATTTAATTGTAAGTGCAAAGAGTTACAGCCATTTCGGCTATGCTTGGCAACAACCAAGCATCTTCATTGCCACAAAGGTAGAAAGATTATCTCAAAAAGATTACACCAATCAAGAAGAAAAACGTACTTTTGCCAGTGATAAGCAACCCCACATGAAGTTCACCACCCCTGTTGAATTGCCCGAACAGCCACTGCAACTCACGCCCCGCTCCCACATAATGACTATCGGCTCTTGCTTTGCCAATCACATAGGGCAACGCCTCACGGAGTCGTTGCCTCAAGGCAGGGTGATAGTTAACCCTCGAGGCACACTCTATAATCCACTAAGCATTGCTCTGACCTTAGCCTCTTACCTCAACAATGGGGAGGAAGCTTCGCTGAAGAGCGATGGTTTTTTTGAGGATACAAGAGGGGACGGATGGCGGCATTGGGACTATTCCACCGCTTTCACGGCCTCCACGCAAGCGGAACTGCAATGCCAACTACAGCAGAATTGGCGGAAGACGAAGGAACACGTGGAGAAACTCGACGGGCTCTTCATCACCTTTAGCACAAACCATGCATACTGCCTTAACGAGGGGGACTATGCTCACTCCTTTGTGGCCAACTGTCACAAACAACCTAGAACACTCTTTACGGAGCGCAGTTTCACCTTCAATGAACTTTATCCGCAGTGGGAACAACTCCTTAACAACCTACATACGAAGCGACCTGGACTGAAGGTGGTCATAACAGTCAGTCCCTATCGCTATGCAAAATACGGTATGCATGAAAACGCTTTAAGCAAGGCTCACCTACTGCTGTTGGCTCACCACCTATGCACCCATTGCCACGACACGCTTTATTTCCCAGCTTACGAGATTGTAAACGATGAACTGCGCGACTACCGATTTTATGCACCCGACCTTCTGCACCCTTCAGAACAAGCCATCGACTACATTTGGGAACGCTTCACCGCTTGGTGCTTCACCCCCGAACTGCAAGCGTGCGCCAAGGAGAGAATGGCTCTCATAAAAGCCCGCAGCCATCGCCCTACTAACGCAGAGAGCGAGAACTATCGAAGTTTCTTGAAAAAGCTTGAGGAAAAGGAACTAGCCTTTGAAAAGAAATGGAACGAAGGCAGATAAACATGCGGGTTTATAGAACAGAAAATTGAAGACAAAAGAATGATAAGCATCGACACACACCATACGTGTCAACAATCAAAATAGCATTGACCATGTACTACACCATAGATAATATCACTGCTCTTATTGGAGCCCACCGCATAGGCAACACTGAAGCCCATATTGAATGGCTGCTGACGGACAGCCGTTCCCTCGCTTTTGCTGAAACCACGCTCTTTTTCGCCCTACGTACCAAGCTAGGCGACGGACACAAATACCTCGCAGAGCTATACAAACGAGGCGTACGCAACTTTGTAGTGGAACGCCTCCCCGAACACAATGAAAGCTTGTTCCCCGAAGCTAACTTTCTACAAGTAATCAGTCCGCTAAAGGCCTTGCAACGCCTAGCCGAACGCCACCGCGAAGAATATAACATACCCATTATCGGGGTGACGGGTTCGAACGGAAAAACGGTAGTGAAAGAGTGGCTATACCAACTGCTCTCCCCCTCCTTCCACGTGACTCGTTCGCCACGTTCCTACAATTCGCAGGTGGGAGTACCCCTTAGCGTTTGGCTACTCAACGAACGCACGCAGGTGGGTGTTTTCGAGGCTGGAATCTCACAAATGGGCGAAATGGCGGCCTTGAAGGACATCATTCAACCCACTATTGGCGTAATGACAAATATCGGTCCTGCACACCAAGAAGACTTTTCATCGATGCAAGAGAAATGCCATGAAAAGATTTCCTTGTTCAAAGACACTAAGGTGGTTGTTTATTGTGCCGACGACCCCGTGCTTAGCGAATGCATGGCCACCTCCATCATCACGGGGGACACGATTGCTTGGTCGCAACGAGATGTGGATGCCCCACTCTACATTCAGACTGTAACGAAAAAGGAATGCTCTACGACAATCGCTTATCGCTTCCTTGGATCGAAGCAATCGATGACCATCCCCTTCACCGATGAAGCCTCAATAATCAACTGCATCCACTGTTTGGCCGTGTGCCTATATCTCCACCTAAAACCCGAGGAGATAGTCGAACGCATGGCTCAACTAAGCCCCGTAGCCATGCGCCTAGAAGTGATACAAGGCGTGAGGGGATGCACGCTTATCAATGACAGCTACAACTCGGACGTGACTTCGCTCGACATTGCCCTCGACTTCATGAACCGTCGCCCTGAACGGAGCGAGAAGAAGAAGACACTCATACTCTCAGACATCTTGCAAACGGGACTCACCCCCACCGAACTCTACACGCCAGTGGCCGACATGGTAAACCATCGAGGCATAGACCGACTGATTGGCGTAGGGTCAGAAATAGCGTCGGTTTCGAATCTCTTCAACCTCCAAAAACTCTTTTTCCCCTCGAGCGAGGCACTTATCAATAGCGGCATTCTCGACAGTCTCTCCAACGAGTTTATACTAGTGAAGGGCTCCCGTCATTTCGGCTTTGAGCAAATAACCTCACACCTTTCGCTACGCGTGCATGAAACCACTTTAGACGTCAACCTAGAGGCTATCGTTGAGAATCTAAACTTCTATCGATCGTTTATGAAGCCCACCACGAAAATCACTTGTATGGTGAAGGCTTCGGCCTATGGAGCGGGAGCAATTGAGATAGCAAAGACGCTGCAAGACCGCGGAGTGGACTATCTAGCCGTGGCCGTGGCCGACGAAGGAGCCGAACTGCGAAACGCAGGTATCACCACGGGCATTATCGTGATGAACCCTGAGATGACGGCATTCAACACCTTGTTCCAATACGATCTTGAACCAGAGGTCTACAACTTTAAACTATTTGATGCTCTAGTACATGCGGCCGAAAAACAAGGCATTCAGTCGTTCCCCGTCCACATTAAGCTTGATACGGGCATGCATCGATTGGGCTTCAACCCATTGACCGACATTTCCGAGGTGATTAATCGATTGCAACACCAGTCGGCCATCGTTCCGCGCTCCGTCTTTTCACACTTCGTGGGCTCCGATTCTCCCGACTTCGATGATTTCTCAGCCCTTCAGTTCGAGCTCTTCAACCAAGCTTCATTGCAACTGCAAGCCGCCTTCCCTCACAAAATTCTGCGGCACATCTGCAATAGTGCGGGCATAGAGCGTTTCCCCGAGCGACATCTCGACATGGTACGCCTAGGATTAGGCCTCTACGGTATCGATCCTATCGACAACCAACGACTGCACAACGTAACCTCTCTGCGCACAACTATCCTACAGATAAGAGACGTACCAGCAGAAGACAGTGTGGGCTATTCACGATGTTCCTTCGTGCAGCGCAATTCACGCATAGCGGCTATCCCCATAGGCTATGCCGATGGATTAAACCGACACTTGGGCAACCGAAATGCCTACTGCTTAGTCAACGGACAAAAGGCTCCCTACATAGGCAACATCTGCATGGACGTGTGCATGATTGACGTGACGGGAATCGACTGCAAAGAGGGTGACCAAGTGGAAATATTCGGTGACAATCTGCCCGTCACAGTACTCTCCGAAAAACTCGACACCATTCCCTACGAAGTGCTTACATCCATCAGCACGCGCGTCAAGAGAGTTTATTTCCAATAACCGATTCACATACACTAAAGCCGTTGCAGATTACTCCACAACGGCCATAAAAAAACCACCTCCGCAGTGTTCCATTACTCTTTACATGAACACTGCGGAAGTGGCTTTATAAGGATTCAACGCCATAGTTAACAGAGGAGGACGAACCCTATTCTTAGTGATTTTGATTTTTCATCATTCGAAGTTGATAAGTGTTGTACAAATTGTGCCAAACACTATAAAAACCACCAGCTATGCTAGTTATGGGATCTATAAATGTATATCCCATCCAAATCGCAAATACAGTGTTTTTCTGACCTAACGACTGGCAGGTGCTTACGCTTCGATTGTAATGTTTTCCTATCAACCGTCCCAGACCAAACTGAAGGATACAGCACACTAATGACACTAACGCAATACCCACAAGTTCGATGAGCGGGTGATCGGTGTGTGCTATACTACGAACCGTAACAGCAATGGCAATGCTCAGCGCTACTGCCCATAGATAGAACGCTAAATCGTGGAACTGCAAGACCCACGCATGCAAGGGCTTAAACAGGAAGCGCACCAATTGAGCTGCTATCAACGGCCATATTAAAAGCGGAAAGACCTTAATCAATATCTGCAATAACAATTCGCTGAAGCCCATGCTAGAATAAGGACATGCCAACGGAATAAAGAGCGGCACCACGATGCCTACACATAGATTTATCAACAATGTGTACATCGTTATGTCGGCCCCATCACCGTTTAACTTCTGCGTGACAACGGCCGCAGAGGTAGCCGTTGGACATATTAAACAAAGCATAGCAGCCTCAATCAGGACAGATCCTTTTATGTGGGGGAAGAAGTGCAGCAGTAGGCACATGGCAATAAAGCTACCACACTGTATAAGCAACAGCCATAGGTGGCTTAGACGGGGGCGCAATTGGCGTACGTCAATTTTGCAAAAGGAGAGAAAAAGCATACAAAATATCAGCGCAGGCTGAACAATGGCCACCGTTGGGGCTGTATAAGGACGAATGACATTCAAAAACAAAAGACGTGAATAAAGCACATAGGCAAGAACACCCATACAAATAGCAATTGGCAGCGTCCAATTCTTTAAAAAGGTCTTTATCCCGTTTGTGTGTTGCGTTTCCATTAGTCTAAGATATAGCAGAGTAATTCTTTATGTCTTGTTTCAATAAGTTTAGTTGCTTCCATATTACCTCATTCTGAGGAAGGCTACACGAGGGGTCAGAGCTTAGCACCTCAGAGGCTTCCTCACGAGCCAACTCGAGTAGCTCTTGATCCTTTGTAAGGTTCGCTATCTTAAGGTCGAAAGGCATGCCACTTTGGGCAGTTCCCTCTAAGTCACCTGGACCTCGAAGCCGCATGTCTTCCTCCGCAATAACAAAACCATCCGTGCTTTCAACCATAATCTGCATCCGTCGCTGAGAGGTTTCGCTTAGCTTGTCCTTGGTCATTAAGATACAATATGATTGCTCTACACCACGG
>CAVFOF010000131.1:0-6708 GCA_963623895.1 bacterium | reverse complement strand
CCTTGTTTTTCAGCACTATAAAGGTACTCATTTTTGCCGAGACGGCAAAGAAAAAACGCTTCTTCTTCTTGTTTCTATGAATTATTCAGGTTAGAAGAGAATTGTAAAGTATATGAAAAACCAATCGTAAAATCTAACAATATGGTGCATAAAGTGATAAAAACCTAGCAAATTGACACTTTAAAGTGGATATTCTATGATTTTATGAAATTACACGATGAATAATGCATAAATATGAAATAAAAAGTGTAATTTTGCAGTCAATAGCATTCCATGGGTAAATATAATGCTAGAAAATGTAAGGATATGCAGCCCTAAGAATGACGATAAAACAGATTATTACAAGACATAATAGCATATAACACAAAACAAGGACATTATGCAACTAACAAACAGACTAAACGAAGGTCTTTACTGCTCGGAAAACGAACATGATGCATGTGGCGTGGGTATGATTGTAAATATCCATGGCAACAAGAGTCATGAGCTAGTGGACGCTGCTTTAAAGGTGTTGGAAAACATGAAACACCGTGGAGCGGAGGGTGCAGACAATAAGACAGGTGACGGTGCCGGTATTTTGTTGCAAATACCCCACGAATTTATATTGTTGCAAGGCATCCCTGTTCCTGAGAAAGGTCATTACGGAACAGGCTTGGTGTTTTTGCCCAAAGATGAAAGCGCACAGAGCGAAATCCTACGCATCTTCATCGAAGAGGTGGAGCGCGAGGGCTTAACCCTCATGCACCTGCGCGCTGTTCCTACTAACTCTGACATCCTGGGTAAGGATGCACTGAGTTCTGAACCTACAGTGAAGCAAGTGTTCATCACTGGCGGCTCACCCGACGATTTGGAGCGTAAGTTGTATATTGTCCGAAAAAAGATAGAGAAGCGCATCTCCAATGCCGACTTCTACATTTGCTCGCTTTCGTCAAGAAACATTATATATAAAGGTATGCTCTCGTCCACCCAACTCAGAGAGTATTACCCCGATCTCACTCAGCCCTATTTTACCAGCGGTTTGGCCATTGTCCACTCACGCTTTTCTACCAACACCTTCCCCACTTGGGGACTGGCTCAGCCCTTCCGCTTGTTGGCACACAATGGTGAAATCAACACAATCCGCGGCAACCGCGCTTGGATGGAAGCTCGTGAGTCGGTGCTTTCGACCAACACACTGGGCGATATAAAAGACCTACGCCCCATTGTTCAACCCAACATGAGCGACTCCGCTTCACTCGACAATGTGTTGGAGTTTATGGTGATGTCTGGACTCAGTCTGCCCCACGCTATGGCCATGCTCGTGCCCGAAAGTTTCAACGACAAGAACCCCATTTCAGAGGACTTGAAGGCTTTCTACGAGTATCACTCCATCCTCATGGAACCATGGGACGGCCCTGCAGCCTTGCTCTTTAGCGACGGACGCTATACGGGTGGTATGCTCGACAGAAACGGATTGCGCCCCGCTCGCTACCTCATCACGAAGAACGACATGATGGTTGTGGCTTCTGAGGCTGGCGTAATCAACTTCGAGGCCGCTGATATTAAAGAAAAAGGCCGTCTACAGCCAGGTAAAATTCTGCTGATTGACACGCAGGAAGGCCGAATTTATTACGACGGAGAACTGAAGGAGCAATTGGCTTCAGCCCATCCCTATCGTCAGTGGCTTTCGGCCAACCGCATCGAACTCGACACACTGAAGAGCGGACGAAAGGTGGAGAACACCGTTGCCGACTTCGACAAACGCTTGCGTGCATTCGGCTTTACTCGTGAGGATGTAGAGCGTACAATCACACCGATGGCCAATAATGGTAGCGAGCCGATTGCCTCCATGGGTAACGACACGCCGTTGGCCGTGCTCTCCGACCGTCCACAGTCGCTGTTCAACTATTTCCGTCAGCAATTTGCTCAGGTCACTAATCCCGCTATCGACCCCATTCGTGAGGAATTGGTAATGTCACTCACGGAGTATGTAGGGGCTGTGGGCATGAACATCCTCTCGCCCAACGAAAGTCACTGTAAAATGGTGCGCTTGCCGCAACCTATCCTCAACAATCGCCAACTCGACATCCTTTGCAATATCCGCTACAAGGGCTTCAATACTATAAAGCTGCCCATGCTATTTGAGGCAGCAAAGGGAGCAGAAGGCTTGAAAGAGGCACTCGACAACTTGTGTCACCAAGCTGAACAGAGTGTAAATGATGGCATCAACTATATCATCCTCTCCGACCGTGGCGTCGACGAGACTCACGCTGCCATTCCTTCTTTGTTAGCCGTGAGTTCCGTTCACCATTACCTCATCTCCGTGCAAAAGCGCATGGAAACAGCCTTGGTAGTGGAAAGTGGCGAAACTCGCGAGGTGATGCACGCAGCTCTGCTAATTGGCTATGGCGCAAGTGCCATCAATCCCTATATGTCGTTTGCCGTACTTGACGACCTCGTTAAGCGTGGCGAAGTGCAGATGAACTACGAAACTGCCGAGAAGAACTACATCAAGGCCATCTGCAAGGGGCTATATAAGGTGCTCTCAAAAATGGGCATCAGCACCCTACGCTCTTACCGTGGTGCAAAAATCTTCGAGGCCATCGGATTGAGCGACGAAGTGCTTCGTAACTATTTCGGCACGGCTAGCGGAACCATCGGTGGTATTCACCTCAATCAGATTGCACGCGACTACGTAAAATTCCACACAGAGGGCTACGCTCCTAGCTATGAGGAGAAGAACCTCTCGGGCTTGCTTCCCTATGCAGGCTTGTTCAGCTACCGCAAAGACGGAGAGAAGCACGCTTGGAATCCTGAAACCATCTCGACTCTTCAACTAGCCACTCGCTTGGGTAGCTACAAGAAGTTCAAAGAGTTTACGCAACTCGTTGACCAAAAGCCCTCACCCATCTTCCTTCGAGATTTCTTCGAATTTAAGAAGAACCCCATCTCTATCGATGAAGTAGAGTCGGTAGACAGCATCGTGAAGCATTTCGTGACGGGGGCCATGTCGTTCGGTGCTATCAGCAAAGAGGCTCACGAAGCTCTTGCTCTAGCCATGAATAAGCTAGGCGCACGTAGCAACACAGGTGAAGGCGGTGAGGATAGCGAACGCTTCCACGAGGAGTTCGACGGAATCTCATTATGCAGCAAGACAAAGCAAATCGCCTCAGGTCGCTTCGGTGTGACTACTGAATACCTGGTGAATGCTGAAGAAATACAGATTAAGGTAGCACAGGGCGCAAAGCCTGGTGAAGGCGGACAGTTGCCAGGTTACAAGGTAAACCAGATTATTGCTAAGACGCGCCACTCCATCCCTGGTATCTCCCTCATCTCACCTCCTCCTCACCACGACATCTACTCTATTGAAGACTTGGCTCAACTAATCTTCGACTTGAAGAATGTGAACCCTAAAGCACAGATTAGCGTGAAGCTCGTGGCCGAGAGCGGAGTGGGTACGATTGCCGCTGGTGTGGCGAAAGCTAAAGCCGATTTGATTGTTATTTCGGGTGCCGAGGGTGGTACGGGTGCATCGCCTGCCTCATCCATGCGCTATGCGGGTATCTCTCCCGAAATTGGTCTGTCTGAAACTCAACAAACGCTCGTGCTCAATGGCCTACGTGGTCAGGTGCGCCTACAAACGGATGGTCAAATCAAAACGGGGCGAGACATTATTTCAATGGCTTTGCTCGGCGCTGAAGAGTTCGCTTTCGGCACAACCGTGCTCATCGTGCTGGGTTGTGTAATGATGCGTAAATGTCATGCCAACACTTGCCCCGTAGGCGTAGCAACACAGAATCTGGAGCTCCGTGAGCATTTCCGTGGACACTATGAATACGTAGTCAATTACTTCCGCTTCTTAGCTCAGGAGGTACGTGAATACTTAGCCGAAATGGGCTTCCGCAACTTTAACGACATCGTAGGACGTACTGATCTCATCGAGCTTCATAAGGCTCAAGAGGACACGAAGGCCGCTACACTCGACTTTAGCAAACTGCTCCATCGTGTGGACAACAAGGCTGCCATCCATCACGTATCTGCTCAGCACCATAACATCGACTCCGTGCTCGACCAAAGCATTATCAAAGCCGCAGCCGAGGCCTTGGAAAATCAAAAAGAAGTCTCGTTGGAATACTCCATCGGCAACACTGACCGTTCGGCGGGAGCGATGCTCTCTGGAGCCGTTGCAGCTCGCTACGGGCAAAACGGATTGCCTGATGAAACCATCAACGTTAAGTTTAAAGGTTCTGCAGGACAGAGCTTTGGCGCCTTCCTTACAAAGGGAATCAACTTTAAGCTTGAAGGCGAAGCTAACGACTACCTAGGCAAAGCTCTTAGCGGTGGACGCATCGCAGTAATGCCTCCCGTGCGCTCCAATTTCCACGCTGAGGACAACACCATCGCAGGCAACACGCTTCTCTATGGTGCTACAAGCGGTGAGGTCTACATCAATGGTAAAGTGGGCGAGCGTTTCGCTGTGCGTAACTCGGGTGCTATTGCCGTTGTTGAAGGAGTGGGGGACCACTGCTGCGAGTACATGACTGGTGGTAGAGTGGTAGTGCTAGGCAAAACGGGACGCAACTTCGCAGCAGGTATGAGCGGCGGTGTGGCCTACGTTTGGGATAAAAACCACAACTTTGATTACTTCTGCAACATGGAGATGGTGGAACTATCATTGATTGAGGACTCTGCCTCACGCAAGGAACTGCATGAACTTATACGTCAACACTATCTCTATACGGGTTCTCAACTCGCTCGAACCATGCTCGATGATTGGAATCACTATGTAGACGATTTCATCCAGGTTACCCCGATTGAATACAAGCGAGTGTTGGCCGAAGAGCAGATGCGCAAGCTACAGCAAAAGATTGCCGAAGTACAAAGAGACTATTAATAAACTACCGACCCTGTTTTGGATGGATAATTCATCCAAAACAAGGTCAACCTATACCTAACAATAACCCTCAAGTCACACTCTATTCATGGAGTAAGACAATAACAATATAGTAATATGGGAGATCCTAAAGCATTTCTCAACGTTCCTCGTCACGAGGCTGGTTACAGACCCATTCATGAGCGCGTGGCCGATTTTGGCGAAGTGGAACAAACGCTTAACACAAGCGACCGCCGACTGCAAGCTTCTCGCTGCATGGACTGCGGTGTGCCTTTCTGCCATTGGGCTTGCCCCCTTGGTAATCGTCAACCAGAATTTCAAGATGCCGTCTACCAGGGCGAGTGGAAAACGGCTTACAAACTGCTTATTGCCACCAACGACTTTCCTGAATTTACAGGGCGCATCTGCCCCGCTCTTTGTGAAAAAAGTTGTGTGCTAAAGCTTTCCATGAATGCCCCCGTTACCATTCGTGAGAACGAATGCTCCATCATCGAAGCTGCCTTCCGTGAAGGGTATGTACAACAACAGAACATCGAACGTAACGGAAAGAAAGTGGCCGTCATCGGTTCGGGACCAGCAGGGTTAGCCGCTGCTAATCAGCTCAATCATCGTGGTTACGAGGTGACTGTCTTCGAGCAGCACGAATACGTGGGTGGGCTTTTGCGCTTCGGCATTCCTAACTTCAAACTTCAAAAAACAGTAATCGACCGAAGGGTTAAAGTAATGGAAGCAGAGGGCGTTGTATTTAAAGTGAACACGCCCATCGATTTAAACAAACTGCCGAAGGGCTTTGACGCTTACTGCATTTGTACAGGTACCCCTACTGCACGCGACTTGAAAGTGCCCGGCCGCGAACTAAAGGGCGTACATTTCGCCTTGGAACTCTTGGCTCAACAAAATCGTGTGCTAGCTGGACAGACCTTTAGCGACAAGGAGCGCATCACAGCAAAGGGTAAACGTGTGCTCGTAATTGGAGGTGGCGACACGGGATCTGACTGTATCGGCACGTCCAATCGTCAAGGTGCTACCAGCGTAACGCAGATTGAAATCATGCCCAAACCTCCCGTTGGTTCTAACCCCAACACACCTTGGCCACAATGGCCTATCGTGCTCAAAACATCCTCAAGCCACGAGGAGGGATGTGAGCGTCGTTGGTTGCTCACAACGAACAAGTTCATCGGCACGAAAGACGGACACGTAAGCGGTGCAGAGGTGGAGGAGGTAGAATGGAAACCCAATCCAGAGGGTGGACGACCTCTGATGGTTTCCACAGGAAAAAAGGAAATCATCAAGTGCGAATTAGTGCTCCTAGCCATGGGATTTCTCCGTCCAGAGCATCCCGAATATGCCAAAAACGTCTTCGTAGCCGGTGATGCAGCAACGGGTGCAAGCCTAGTGGTTCGTTGCATCGCAGGCGGAAGAAAGGTTGCAGCAGAGGTAGACCAATTCCTTAGTAAATAGTCAAGTAATTGATTTTTGGAAATCAACCATTAGAAGCTATTAGGTAGCAATACTAATGAATAATCGAGTAGGAGGAAAACGGTGTAGTTTTTCTCCTACTTCCGTGTATGCTCGGCATGAGCATTGTCTAACGGGTGCAAGTCCCGAGTAAGCCCTAATAGCGGGAATTACATAGCCCAAGGCAAGGGTGTTCATCGTGAGGTGAAATCTGAAAGAAGCCGGCGGCAAACATCTGACCTAACGAACAGAAACTTCATATAAGGCATATGACCGTGGGTAAGGTTGCAAAACAAACCAAAGCCCTATAGCTATTCGGAACGGTCGGTGTAAATGAAGTGGGTATAAGATGGAAAGACAATGCTCTTATCCGAGGA
>CAVFOF010000130.1:637-6747 GCA_963623895.1 bacterium | reverse complement strand
CCATTTTGAAGCATAGCCCAATTCCAGGTCTTTTTAAGAAGCTATTTTGCTAATTTAATATAGCAAATTACTACCTTAAAGCATGCAGAATTGCCTCTTGAAGCCTTCGAATTTATTTTTTCAGCAACCTAGAGGACGCATCGTCCCCCTATTTTGTGATAATTTCTTCAAGTGTCCCCTACATCAGAAACTTCAGTACATTAACAAAGAAAATACAAATCTTTGTATATCAACGTTATCTACTGGTTTGTTAAAGCAAATCTACAGATAATCCTTAATAAAGCGACATCACGAACTGATTAAAAGGAGTGCAAGCAATAATTCTTGCTGCTTACATTTCTGAAAGTATTGATAATCAGTATCAGTGCGAGCAATTTGTGCAAGTAACAGCAACAATTAGAAGTAAACTTACTGGGAAGGTCTCCCCCCACTTCAAAAATTTATCCTTGCATGAGATTGCAAGTAAGCTATAGAATTGACTCTCCTCTATAGCAATAGGTCTTTGCGTGATACGATTACCACACAAAGACCCATTACTTATTGATATTTATCACTGATGATTAGAGTTAGTATTCCCTCTCCCCAAAAATGGCTGTACCTATACGAACAAGAGTAGCGCCCTCATCCATCGCAATGGCATAGTCGTGAGACATACCATAGGAGCGTTGACAAAACTTTTCATCGTTGGCGAAAAAAAGTTGCTTTAATTCATTGAAGAGTTCATGGGCCTGTCGAAACTCCATTCGTATTTGTTCCACATTATCTGTATTCGATGCCATACACATAATGCCAGCAATTTGAACATGAGGCAAGTTGCGCCAATCTCCTTTCTCTAGGAGTTCGATGCATTCAGTTCGAGTGAAACCATATTTCGTTTCTTCCTGAGCTATGTGTATTTCGAGCAAGCAAGGAACCACCCGATCGTATTTAGCCGCTTGCTTATTGATTTCTACAAGCAACTTATAACTATCGACAGCATGAATAAGCGAGATATAAGGAGCAATATACTTCACTTTATTAGGCTGTAAATGTCCAATAAAATGCCATTGAATATCCTTAGGTAGCACTTGTTGTTTGGCTTGCAGCTCCTGCACTCGACTTTCGCCAAAAATGCGTTGACCTTGCGCATAAGCCTCCTCAAGCAACGGCACCGGATGAAATTTGCTAACAGCAACTAACTCAACCCCCGACTTAATAGTGGCTTTTACTTCTTGTAAGTGAATCATAGTTATAAAATATCTACTATCAGAAACGCAGTTTGCTTGTAATAATAGGATTAAGGCAAGCCAACCGCACTTCTAAAACTTTTCTCTGTAAACCAAACTATATGCCTCTAACCTCTGCGAGCAATGCCGCTGCCGAACATTTAAGATTATTGTTCGTACTCAGGCTTCTCGTCTTCCTTCGAGCGATGCACTGCATAGTGGAAAATATCCATAATAGCAGTCTCCGTGACAGAGGCAATGGTATAATCGAGCATTGAGCCCTTCATTCCTTCGTCCAAACGTTTAATGGAGTCGCGCAAATCACCTGCTTGAATGAGCACGTTTTGTGAGGTTTTCTTTTCCTTGCCGCTCTTCTCGTCGAGTGTAATGAAGATTAATTTGGCACGGAAGAAACGGTCTGCACTGTCATCACCAGGAGCCTCGAACATCTCGGCATAGTGAGCACGCTTAATATCGCTAACCTCAAACTCCCCCGTCATGAAAGGAGTGATTTCCTCGATGATGCGAGCCTCGGCCTCGGTGAAGTTAAGTGCATCCACCAAATAAGGTTCTGTAACCTTCTTCTCCAAGCCGTTCTCCATTGTTTTCTTGTATTTAACCTTGCATTCAAACCATTCGTTGTTCATAATTCGTTATTGCTTAATATATGATACTTAATTATTTACATACTTATCCGATTGACTAATATAGCACCAACAACACTGCATCCAGAGTCGATTACTAGCCAAAGCGGAGGCAAAATTAGACATTTATTTTAACCTGACCTTTATGCCGAGTAAAAAAACCATAGTGAATGGCATGTTTAGGACAAGCGTGATAACATCTCAAGCAATGAGTGCAATGACCATTCCATTGTGGTTGCTGATTTGAAAAGAGAGTGATGTTATGCAAAGGACAAAGCTGCACACACTTTTGGCAATGAACACATGCGCCCTTCTCCACATGAAAATGCCTATCGTTAATCAACAATGCATTAAACAAGGGACGAACGATGTAAGTTTTAAACCAAGGAAAAGCACCTCTGCGTAAACCTTGCTCATCAAACGGCAAGGCGTTCTTTATGCAATGCGCAATGTGTTTCAATTGTTGCTCCGCTTGATATTGCTTTTTACGTTCATTTTCATCCGAATCAACATCAAAGCCAGGCAAACAAATGTAGGTTTCACGCATTTGCACGGAGAAAGCCGCTTGTAATGGTAGGCCAATTTTACGAAGCAGTTTCTGAAACACCTTGTCAGCATAGCCCATATCATCCCCGCAAGTGAGCACAAGGAAAACGAAGCGTACCTTCTCCTCCACTCTCAAGCTTTCTACAAATGCCTCCACCATACGAGGCACTCCCCACGCATACGTTGGAAACACGAATCCCACTACCCCATCGGTTGGATACAACTGACAAGATTGTTCGTTGGACATATCGAAGAGTGGAATTTGAAATGACAGCGAAAGGTTTCTAGCCACAAAAAGAGAATTCCCCGTGCCCGAGAAATAGTAAATCATAAAGCGAATTTTTGTTCGAACACGAAGCTTGATGCAAACACACGTTTGGCCTCAGGAACTGGACGGTCAAAAAGACCAAATATGGTGCTTCCACTTCCACTCATTGCGGCATATTTTGCGCCCATATCATAGAGCGTTTGCTTGATGGCTGCTAATTCAGGATGCTGGGGAAATACAGAAGTTTCGAAATCATTGACAATCGTATTACGCCAACTTTCAATTGGCTGTTTAATGGCCTCTATCAAGGGATAAGCGGCTTGTTTGGGAACGACATGTGCATAGGCTTCCTTGGTAGAGACAAACACATTAGGCTTTACCAAAACGATGTATTTTCCTTTCAAAGATAAAGTGATTGGAGTCAGCACATCGCCAATTCCCGTAGCATAAGCAGGAGAATCAGCCACGAAGAAAGCGCAATCAGCCCCCAAAACAGACACTCTTCGCTGCATTTCCTCCCTCGTAAACTCTAAATTAAACAACTCGTTCAAACCCTTCATCATATAGGCTGCATCACTACTACCTCCACCTAACCCAGCCCCCATGGGAATATGTTTATATAGGAAGATGTCAACTGGGGGAAGTTGAAACTCATCCTTCAACATTAAATAGGTGCGAACCACTAAGTTTTGAGAAACATCCCCCTCAACGGGCACGCCACCCAACTGTAAGGTGTATGGTTCACTTGCTTCTAGATTTATTTTAATCTCCAAATTATCACGTAATGGTACAGGATAAAACACCGTTTCAAGATTGTGATAACCATCGGGACGACGAGCCACTACATTGAGGCCAATATTAATTTTGCAATCAGGTAGAAGTAACATAATTATCAGAAGTTTTCTAACATGCACAATCAAAGAGATTGCGCTATTCTCGATTGAACAGGACAAAGATACATCTTTTCTTTCACTTAAACACAACCCACCTAAATCTTTGAACCTCAAAACTTAGCGATAACCTCGGCGAGTGCTTACTCATCCGTTAAAAAAACAAAGCAATAGTTTGGCAATTCAATAGACAATTATTATCTTTGCATAAGATAAGCGGCACCTCAGCAATTTGAAAACAAGTTTTCATTGCATTCGGTTTGCATTATCTTTGCATAAGATAAGCGACTACCATAATCTAACTATATAGCTATTATTGGAACAACCACGCCGCCACTCATCTATATACTTTCTAAAAATGGGATTATTTTCAAAACTATTCAAGCATAAGCCAGAGGTTAACGAAGCAGGTTGGCGCGTGGGCGGCATGGAAGACTTCATGATGCTTATCCGCGTATACTACCAAGCAGTTATGGCTGCAAATCTGGGCATAAGCAATCTCACCGCCCTACCCGACTTACGAGTGTTTAAACAAACGCTCCATGTGGCTACGGTAAACAACAAATTGGGCATTGGCGAAAAGAACAAATGCCGTAAAATGCTAATGGAGATTTATGGATTGGAAGAATTGTTCTTCAAAGAAATCGATCAAAGCATTCGACGTAATTGCCGTAGCATAAACGATGTACAGAAATACCTCTTCCAATTTAATGGTTTTTCTCAAGAGTTGATGATGCTTATGGGCAACATCATGAAATGGAAATTCCGTCTTCCTAGTATGTTCCGTCAAGCCTTGCGTAATCTTATAGCAAAATCAATCAACGAAGTGCTTAACAAAAACACATGGAAAGACGATGGAGTACGCAAATCATGCTTGGCCGTAAGGAAATACCAACAACAATTGGGATATAGTGCCGATTGGATGACTAGCTATGTATACAACATCGTTATTCTAGCTAAAAAAGAGCCAAAACCCACCGACGTGGACGAAGCCAGCAAATAGTTCGACCACACACTTCTCCTCACCCCCAAATCGTTCTCATAAATCTAGCCACTCAAGCACGGCGGAACAGAATAATAATTAGGGAAGTTCTGCAAACCCTCAAAAAAGGCATATTGTAGCATGACAAACGAGCAAGAAACAGCCCTTCGCAATTTCGAAGCCAAAGTACGCCAACTGATGATGGCTTACAAAGAAGAAAAGCAGAAAAATGCTGCTCTTCGCTCCGAACTTTGTACGTGTCAGCAAGAACTTGCCGACACGAAAGAGGCTGTTGAGAAATGGCAACATGACTACAAGACCTTAAAAACGGCACGAATGCTTGAAGTGAGCGGAGATGACGTAAGAGAGTCGCGCGCTAAATTAGCACACCTCATCCGGGAGGTGGACAAGTGCATTGCATTGTTAAACGTATAAAGACTGTTAGCTCATTATGGATGATCCAAAAGACAAACTTGTCATTCAGTTGCTCATAGGCAAGCAGGTTTACCCTATCACCGTAAGACGCGAACAAGAGGAGATTTATCGTCGCGCTGCACGCACTATCAACGAAAAACTCGGAAGATATGAGCAGTCGTACCCCCACCTCGGTTATGAACGCTACACTTCGGTTGCCCTACTCGATTTTGCCGTTCAAGTGTTACAATTGCAAGCCAACAAAGATCAGTCTCCCTATGAAAAAGTGGTGAAACGTTTGGATAACGAACTTACCGACTTACTTGCCGAGAATAGATAAAAAGACAGAGTGTTTCCTCAACTGCGACTTTACTTTTGGCAATACCCAATACAATAAAAACAAAAACTCAAGTGCAACACGCTTCATAACATAAAAAAAAGCGAATGTTGCACGAGTCTAACATAACCTTTATTACATCTTAATTAAAAAATGATTAATATTATACTATTCGTTGTTGGTTTACTAATCGGCGGCGGAGCGGGATATAGCTTTTTCAGGTACATACTGAAGAAGAAATACCTACGCATGATTGACAATGCCAATAAAGAGGCTGAAGTTATCAAGGAAAAAAAGATGCTTGAAGTGAAGGAGAAATTCCTGAACAAAAAGGCTGAGTTGGAGAAAGAAGTGCAGCAACGCAACCAGCGCATCCTGCAATCTGAAAACAAACTGAAGCAACGCGAAATCGGACTCAACCAACGGCAAGAAGAGCTTGGACGCCGTAAGCAAGAGTTGGAAAACACGCATAATCGCCTTAACAACCAGCAACAAGCTCTTAACCGAAAGGAAGAAGAACTTGAGAAAATGCAGCAAAAGGAGCGCGAAAAGCTGGAAGAGCTAAGCGGCCTCTCTGCTGAAGAAGCTAAAAAGCATTTAGTAGATTCGTTGAAAGACGAGGCTCGTAGCGACGCCCAAAGTTATATCAACGACATCATGGACGATGCTAAACTTACCGCCAACAAGGAAGCTAAAAAAATCGTTATACAAACCATTCAGCGCGTAGCCACTGAAACAGCTATCGAAAATAGCGTGACCGTATTCCACATCGACAACGATGAAGTGAAAGGCCGCATCATCGGTCGCGAAGGTCGCAACATCCG
>CAVFOF010000130.1:0-627 GCA_963623895.1 bacterium | reverse complement strand
TTCGACCCCGTACGCCGCGAAATCTGTCGTCTTGCTCTTCACCAACTCATTGCTGACGGACGCATCCACCCTGCTCGCATTGAGGAAGTTGTAGCAAAAGTAAAGAAGCAAGTTGAAGACGAAGTGATCGAAACAGGTAAGCGCACTGCGATTGACCTTGGCATTCATGGTCTGCATCCCGAATTGGTACGCATCATCGGTAAGATGAAATACCGCTCTTCCTACGGACAAAACCTCCTACAACACGCTCGCGAAACGGCCAACCTTTGCTCTGTTATGGCAGCGGAATTAGGCTTAAATCCCAAAAAGGCAAAGCGTGCTGGTTTACTCCACGACATTGGTAAAGTACCCGATGAGGAAAGCGAACTTCCTCATGCCCTTTATGGTGCAAAATTGGCAGAAAAATATAAAGAAAAGCCTGAAATCGTAAATGCGATTGGTGCACACCACGATGAAATAGAGATGACCACCTTATTGGCTCCTATCGTTCAGGTTTGTGATGCCATCAGCGGTGCTCGTCCTGGTGCTCGTCGCGAAATTGCCGAAGCCTACATCAAGCGTCTGAACGACCTTGAGCAGATTGCTTCTAGCTACGAGGGTGTTACCAAAACCTACGCTATACAAGCT
>CAVFOF010000129.1:0-6890 GCA_963623895.1 bacterium | reverse complement strand
GCCTTAAAGCCAAGAAATATATAAATTTGCCTATTCTTTTAAGTCCCTCGCCACTCGCTGGGGGGCATCCCATCCAAAACCGATGCGATTGAAGAACCTACGGATATACCTCAGCCTGCTGCTCGCAATGCCCCTCGTTGCGGGCTTAAAAGCGTGGTCGCAACAAGACCCCGCCTTTGCCCACTACTGGCTGGTAGAACCGCAGTTCAACCCCGCCGCCGTGGGGCGCACCCCCCAACTCAGCGTAACAGCCGCCCTGCAAACCCATGCCTCAGGCTACGAAGACGGCGGGAGCACCCTCTTCGCTGGAGCCGACATGGCCTTGCAGCTCGGCAAGACACGCCACGGCGTGGGCGTGCTCTTCCAAAACGATCAAATCGGTCTGTTCTCCCATCAGAAGTTTAGCGTGCAGTATGCCTACCACTTCAAACTCTGGGGTGGCACGCTCAGCGTGGGAGCCGAAGCCGACATGCTCAACGAGCAAATTAAAGGTTCGAAGGCCGACCTAGGCGATGCCAACGACCCCGCCTTCCCCACCACCGACATCACCGGCTCAAAGTTTGATGCCTCTGTGGGCCTCTACTACGCCCACCGCCGCTGGAACGTGGGCTTGGCCATGCAGCACGTCACCTCCCCCACCGTCACCTTGGGCGAAACCAACCAATATGAGGTGAAAGCACAATATAATTTGACCGCGGCATACAATATTTCCGTAAAACATACGTTCTTAACAATAACGCCGTCCACGCTGCTTCGTTACGACGGCTCCGCCTTTCGAGCCGACATCACCGCCCGCGTGCAATACGCTCACCAAGACCGACAACTCTATGGCGGCCTTGGCTACAGTCCGCAACACTCCGTGACGGGCTTCATCGGCGGCCGATTCCACGGCGTAGACCTCGGCTACTCCTACGAAGCCAACACCTCGGGCATGGGTCTCGGAGCAGGGCAACACGAAGTGACCCTCGGCTACCGCCTCGACCTCAACCTCGGCAAAAAAGGCCGAAACATACACCGCAGCGTGCGCTGGTTGTAGCCTCGGGATGGCCCCCTGCCCCCATTAAAGGCCATTTAGAAAAGCCCCACAAGAATTAAGAAAAACAACAGAAGACTAATGAAATATACATTCACTGCAATACTCACTACGCTAGCACTCTGCGGCCTCTTGGCCTCGTGTGCTGGCAGCAGCCGAGCCATGATGAGCGGCGGCGAGGTGACTGGTTCGAGAGCCGCCTCGTTTACCGAACCCACCCCCTACGGCATGGTGGAGGTGAAACGCGGCTATCTCAAGGCAGGACTGGAGAGCACCGACTCCCTTTGGGGCACAGTCAGTGCGCAGAAAGACATCTCGGTGGACGGGTTCTGGATGGACCAAAGCGAGGTGACCAACTCCATGTACCGACAATTCGTGGAGTGGGTGCGCGACTCCATCATCCGTGAACGCCTAGCCGACCCCCAATATGGTGGCGACGAAACCTACAAGATTGAGGTGGATCGCTACGGCGAGCCCGTCACCCCTCACCTCAACTGGAGCAAGCCCATCCCCTGGCGCAAACCCACTGAAGACCAGGAGCGAGCCATCAACAGCGTCTACGTGACCCACCCCATCGACGGCACCCGCATGCTCGACACTCGCCAACTCAACTATCGCTACGAGATATTCGACTACGAGAAGGCCGCCCTGCGCAAATACCGCCTCAATCCCGAGGAGCGCACGCTCAACACCGACCACCCCACCGACCCCGACGAGGTGGTGATGATTTCGAAGGACACGGCCTACGTGGACGATAACGGACGCATCGTGCGACAGACCATCGAGCGACCGCTCTCGAGCCTCTACGACTTCCTGAACACCTACATCGTGCCCGTCTATCCCGACACCACGGTGTGGGTCAACGACTTCACGAATGCCAACAACGAGCAATACATGAAGCTCTACTTCTCGTCGGCCAACTACAACGACTACCCCGTGGTGGGTGTGACTTGGGAACAGGCCGAGGCTTTCTGCGCTTGGCGCACCAACTACCTGCTCAAAGGCATGGGGCCGCAGGCTCGCTTCATTCAGCGTTACCGCCTGCCCACTGAGATTGAGTGGGAATATGCCGCCCGTGGTAAGGAGGGCAACCCCTACCCCTGGGAGGGCATCGAGGCCAAGAGCCAAGAGGGCTGCTTCTTTGCCAACTTTAAGCCCGACCGCGGCAACTACACGGAGGACGGCAACCTCATCACCTCGCGTGTGGGCATCTACGGAGCAAACTCCAACGGATTGTATGACATGGCGGGCAACGTGGCCGAATGGACCAGCACGGTCTACACCGAGGCAGGCGTGGATGCCATGGCCGACCTCAACCCGCAACTCTCCTACAATGCCGCAAAGGAGGACCCCTACGTGCTGAAGCGCAAAAGCGTGCGCGGCGGTTCGTGGAAGGATCCCATGTCGTATATCCGCTCGGCTTGGCGCACTTGGGAATACCAAAACCAGCCACGCTCGTATATCGGTTTCCGCTGCGTGCGTTCTAAGGCTAACACGCAAAGTGCTACCAACAGCGGAAAGAAGAAGTAAACTACCACTTTAACGACGACAAGTTTTTGGCTTTGACGACAAAGTGCGGATTTTGACGACAACGATAGACAATAGGAGACAATAGGCTTCGCCTTGACGAATTAAATATGTTTCGTAAAGAAAAGAGATTGTCAGACGTTGTTTCTATTGTCGTTAAAAATCAGGATTAACTTTATTGCAGTTTCTCCGATATTGTCGTCTTTCATCACATAAGAAACCCCTCATAATACCCACTCATGAGCAAAATAAACATTGTAGTCCGACTACAGCACTGGATGGACAGTGTGCCCGGACAAACCTTTCTGAACTACGCCTACTCATGGGGCGCATCCATCGTAATCCTTGGTGCACTCTTCAAACTCACCCACTTGCCGGGCGGTAACATCATGCTCTTTATGGGTATGGGCACGGAGACCATCGTGTTCTTCCTCTCAGCCTTCGACCGACCCTTCGATAAAGAAGAAATAGGCAAAGAACTCCCCGCCGACTACGAAACCGACGAGGAAATCGCCGCCAAACTCGGACTGAACGATGAGGACGAGGAGGAAGAAGAAGAAACTACTGAAGAGAAAACGCCCGCTGCTGCCGCAGCAGCTACAGCAAGTAGCACCGCTCCGCAAGTGGGTCCTACCGCTAATGGCGGAGCTGCCCATGGCGGAGGCACTGTCATCATTGGAGCAGGAGTGCCCCTCGCAACGGGAGGGGCCGTTTCAGTTGCAGCTGGGACAGGGTCAGCCGCTGCCTCTAGCAGTCAACCCGCCACCACCAGTGCCGCCGAAGCCGCCCAAGCAGCTATCCATGTCGCTACGCCCGAAGGCGCACAACCCTTTGAAAATGAAGCACAACGTTTGGCAGAAATCATCCGATTGGCCAACGACGAATTGCTCCGCCGTGCCCAAGCCGCCCTCTCGCCCGAGATGGAGCAGGCCACGGAAGAATACATCGAAAAGCTCCGCGTGCTAGCCGAAACCTTCCAGAAGGTGGACGAACAAAGCGCACGCTTGGCACACGATAGCGAAGAGATGAGCAACCTCAACCGCACGCTCACGGCAATCAACAAAACCTACGACCTCCACTTCAAGAGCATCAGTCAGCAAGTAGGCACGATTGAGCAAATCAACGAGCAGACCCGACGCCTCGCTCAGCAAATCGAGGAACTCAACGGCGTGTACGGCCGCATGATTCAAGCCCTTACTATCAACATGAACATGCAGCCCGCCACCCAACAACCTCAACCCTCCTACGCTCAGGCAGCACCCCAAGGCGGCTACGCTCAGCCTGCCTACGGCTCAGCGGCAGGAGGATGCGTGCCACCCCAGCCCCAAGGCGGATACAACGGTGCGCCCCAACAGTAAACCAGACACGCAAGTGAACGGGCGGGAGGGAGACTTCAAAAAAAGCATCGGACCTAGCTCAACCACTTGATACTCACACCCTAAGCATACAAGAAAGGAATGTCCACAGTAAAGAAAAGACCGGTATCTCCACGCCAAAAGATGATCAACCTGATGTACATCGTGTTGATGGCCATGTTGGCGCTGAACGTGTCGAGCGACGTGCTCAAAGGCTTCGTCCTGATTGGCGATAGCCTCAAGCGCACCACCGACAACGCCATGAAGGAGAACGAGGCCTTATATGCCGACTTTGCCGAAGCCTACAAGAAGAACCCCACGAAGGTGAAGCCTTGGTATGACAAGGCCATGCAGGTGAAGCAGATGAGCGACTCGCTCTACCACTTCGCCGGCGAGCTACGTTGGGCCATCGCCCGCGAGGCCGACGGAAAAGAAGGCAACCCCGACAACCTGCAAAATAAAGAAGACCTCGAAGGCTCGAACCGCATCATGCTAGCCTCGGTGAAGGGAAAAGGCGCATCACTCTACAACGCCATCAACCGCTTCCGCCAAAGCGTGCTCACCCTCGTGACCGACCCCCGACAGAAGGCCATCATCGCTTCGAACCTCTCGACCGACGTGCCGAAAAACGAGGACAACGTGGGAAAAAATTGGCAGCAATACATGTTTGAGGAAATGCCCTCCATCGCCGCCGTGACGATGCTGGCCAAGCTGCAAAGCGACGTGCGCAAGGCCGAAAACGAAGTGGTTCACACGCTGCTAGCCAACATCGACGTGAAGGACATCCGCGTCAACCAAATCAACGCTTACGTCAGTGCCGAAGCCACTACGCTCTATCCCGGCGAGCAGTTCCGTTCCAAAATATTCATGGCCGCCGTTGACACCACGCAACGCCCCGAAATCTACGTCAACGGCCGACGCATTGCCGCCGATGGATCCTACAACTTCAACGTGGGGGGGCCAGGGCAGTACTCCTTCTCGGGCTACATCCTCATGCCCAACGCAGCGGGCGACGTGATTCGCCGAGAATTCACTCAGAAATACAACGTCATAGCACCTCCCTCGGGAGCCACCGTGGCAGCCGACTTGATGAACGTGCTCTACGCAGGATTCAACAACCCCATCAGCGTGACGGCAGCTGGAGGCAACGACGGGCTGCACCTCACCATGACCGGAGGCACGCTCACGCAAACAGGCCCAGGAAAATACACCGCCCGCCCCGCTAAAGTGGGCGAGAACGTGACCTTCACCGTGACGGGAAACGTGAACGGCAAGGCGCAGAGCATGGGCACGTTCACCTTCCAAGTGCGTAAACTCCCCGATCCCACGGCCTTCATCCAAGTGGGCACGGATCGCTTCAAGGGCGGACGCATTGCCAAAGGCACTATCCTCGGGGCGGCTGGCCTCGGAGCCGCCATCGACGACGGATTGCTCAACATCCCCTTCAAGGTGCTGAGTTTTGAAACCGTCTTCGCCGACCGCATGGGCAACTTCCGACCCGAGCCCTCGGCCGGAGCAAACTTTACTGAGAACCAACGCAACTTGATGCGCGAACTGCGCCGTGGCCAACGCTTCTACATCTCGAAAGTGCGTGCCGTAGGGCCTGACGGCATTACCCGCAACCTCAACGGAAGTCTCGAGGTTATCATCAACTAACGACCCCCCCCTCTAGGGGCGCGCTGAGCGAGGCGAGGAGTTCTCACCCCTTTCCCCCACCCTCCGCTCCCCCGAAACACCCACATACAGCAAACTGCATTTATGAAGAAGATATTCACCCTTGCCTTGTTTGCCTTCGCCCTCAGCTGGATGAGCGAATCGCACGCACAACCCCCACGCCGAAGAGCCGAACAGCAACAAAAGCAAGCCCAACAGCAAAACGCACCCACGGGTTCGGCCTACCGCCAGTTTCCCACGGCTCAGGCGATGCCCGACGATGCCGCTTGGCGACGTGACCTCTATCGCACGCTCGACCTCACAAAGGACGCCAACGCCGTGCTCTACTACCCCACCACGCCACAAGACGGACGAGAAAATCTCTTTACCTACCTCTTCAAACTCTTGCTGCGTAAGCAAATCAAGGCCTACGACTACAAGCTCGACGGCAATGAGAATTTCAGCGCGAAGAACGAGGTGACGGCCAAGGAGATTATGGATCGTTACCACATCTTCTACGAGTCGAACGGCGACAAGGTGCGTGTGAACGATGCCGACCTGCCCTCCGACGAGGTGAAGGCCTACTTCATCAAAGAGAGCACCTACTACGACCAGCACACGGCCACGTTCCGCAGCCAAGTGACGGCCCTTTGCCCCGTGCTGAAGCGAGGCGACTCCGATTTCGGCGGTGAACTAGCGCAGTACCCCATGTTCTGGGTGAAGATGCAGGACATCGCTCCCTACCTAGGCAAACTCATGCTGATGGGTTCGTCGCTCAACAACGCCGCCACAATGTCGGCCGACGATTTCTTCACGATGAAACGTTACGAGGGCGACATCTACAAGGCGACCAACCTGCAAGATAAGCTCCTCTCCAACTACTGCGCCGACGATTCGGCAATAATTCGTGAGCAGAAGCGCATTGAGAAACAGCTCGTCGACGTGCAAGAACACGTGTACGGCCGCGACAGTGCCTACTACGCCAAACTCCGAGCCGACTCCTTGGCACAAGCCGAGGCCGACTCCATTGCCGCAGCTGGAAAGGCCGCTCGCAAAACCACTACCACCCGACGCACCGTCACCTCTCGCCGAGGAGGAAGCACTAGCGTGAGCAGCACCAGCGGTAGCAGCAAGTCCTCTTCTTCCGCTCCGAAGCAAAAGAAGCAGAAAACCTCCTCCACGAAAGCCACCAAACCCAAATCCTCGGGCGGAGGCCTAAGCGTGCGTCGCCAGCGCCATTAAAACAATCGAGCAAGAAATAAGCACAAAATTGGGGGCGACGCGTCCCCGCGTCGGCGCAAGAAGCAACTCCAAGAAATTGG
>CAVFOF010000128.1:0-6896 GCA_963623895.1 bacterium | reverse complement strand
TAAAGAGTCAACAAGCAAGTGCAATATTACGCACAAAGTTTGAAAAACTCGATCTTTGGAGTTGAGAAATTGAGTTTTTCTCTCGGTCGAGCATTTATTTTCTTTTGTATTTTCATGATATATGCATCTGTTACAGAAGCAATATTCATACCTTTTGGAATATATTGTCTCACTAGTTTATTAGTATTCTCCACAGCTCCTTTTTGCCACGATGAATATGAATCTGTAAAATATACTTGTACTCCCAGTTTATTCGATATCCATTCATGTGCGGCAAATTCACTACCATTGTCTGTGGTAATCGTTTTGAGCGTATGTTTATAGGGAAGAAGCAAACGTCTAACAGCCTTAGCCAATGGCATGGCTTTTTTCCCTTCTTTGAGTTTCGTCATGAGAAGATAATTCGTACTTCTTTCTATCATTGTCAAAATAGCATTTCCGTTTTTGTCTACGATTAAATCCATTTCCCAATCTCCGAAACGTTTTCCATCCGCTTCCACAGGACGCTGATGAATACTTACTCGGTTCCTTATATTGGTTGCCTTGGTTACATGTTTGCTCTTAGCTTTACGAGTATACTTCATTTTGTGACGACAATTCTTAGCGAGTTCCCCCGTTTCGTCCAAACGTATCATTTTGTATATGGTTTCATGTGAGATGTGTACTTTCTCATTCTTGGCCAACGCACCCGATATCTGTTTGGGGGACCATTGTTCGTCTTTTATCAACTGCTTAACGCGCCATTTAATTTCTGGTTTGATAGCACGATTTCCAGGAGAACGATGTTTCCGTCCTTCTGCACTATCATGAGCTTTCGTCCACACGTAAATCTTATTACGAGTGGAATTACGTTTGATCTCTCGGCTTAGTGTTGCCGCTGACACTCCTATGGCCTGAGCAATGGCTTTCTGTGTCTCACCTTTTCGAATACCCAGATAAATTGCGTATCTTTGCTCACGGGTTAGATGTTTATACATGACAATACAAAAATAACTAATCCTTTGAGGGGAGCAATGGCTTCCCTCTTTTTTGTATTGCTTGCCAACTCATTTTATAGCAGCCCTCCCTCGCCTTCTCCGCTACGCTCCGAAGACGAGGGAGGGCTGCTATAATTGCACTTCTATCTTGAAACTATAGCTTTTATCACCATACAAAGTATTTTTTCTCCCCAAAGGAATGCCCTTTACAATATTTGTTGTAAATTTGTCAGCAATTCATCTACTAAAATTATCCTAACATAAATCAACTATGAAAGTGAATATCGAGAAGCCTTATGTAATAGGCCTAGATATGGGTGGCACTAATTCCGTGTTCGGAATTGTTGACCAACGTGGCAATATTAAATCACAAACTGTCATATCCACCAAAGCCTATCCCGAATTTAAGGATTATGTAAAGGCATCCTACGAAGCTTTGCAGCCCGCCCTCGACCAAATAGGCGGCATTCAAAACGTTCGTGCAATGGGCATTGGTGCGCCTGATGCTAACTATTATACGGGTAACATCGAAAACGCAGCCAACTTGGCTTGGAGAGGCGTAGTGCCCGTGGCACAATTGTTTGAAGAAACCTTCGGCATCCCCGTTCGTGTAACCAATGACGCTAATGCAGCAGCTATGGGCGAGATGACTTATGGCGTGGCTCGCGGAATGAAAAACTTTATCATGATTACGCTTGGCACGGGCGTAGGTTCAGGTATCGTAGTGGACGGAAAGGTCGTTTATGGCAGCGATGGCTTCGCTGGCGAACTTGGACACTTCGTTGTAGACCATTCAGAGAACGCCCGCTCTTGTGGTTGCGGACGTAAGGGGTGCTTAGAAGCATACACCTCAGCCACTGGGGTGGCACGTACCGCTCGTGAATTCCTTGAGACAAAAGAAACGCCTAGCTTGCTTCGCGAACTTAATCCCGAGGATATCACCTCGTATGATGTGTTTAAGGCAGCAGAAAAGGGAGATGAACTTGCCCTTGATATCTTCAACTTCACTGGTCGTTTGCTCGGTACAGTATGCGCCGACTTCGCCACCTTCTCAGCCCCAGAGGCATTCGTGTTCTTTGGCGGCTTGACAAAGGCTGGGGAATTTTTGATGAAGCCCTTGCGTGATGCCTATAATGAGCACGTGTTGTTCTTGTACAAGAACGAGGCAAAACTGCTCATCTCGTCCTTGAATGGTAGTGAGGCCGCTGTGCTAGGTGCCAGTGCTTTGGGGTGGGAATAATCAATGACAAAGCGTAGAAATCAACTTTTCGGTCAAGCGCTACTTGGCGGAAAGGCTGGTTTCTATTCGCCTTATAGGCTAGGGAGATGGTTTTTTAGAATAATATACTAATTCTATGTAAGATGTTGTTCTAGACAATCTTCCCTTGTAATGCTAGCTAGAAGGTCGTATGGGTGGAAGGATGGTGCAAAATATCGTAAAATGTCAAAAAAGCAGAATGAATATTTGCATCATTGATAAATTACCCCTACATTTGCGGAATAAAGAACTTTGGTTCTCAAACTTAATAAAGAATATTTGGATGAATAAATATCTACTTCGTATTATATTATCTACGTTGCTCGTAGCACTGCCAGGCATGATGTTCGGTAGGTCTAAAGATGTCAGACTTTTGGCGAAGGAGGAACCTTACATTTTATTAAACGAGGAAACTTCCTTGTTGGAAGGAGATGATTATGATTTCGTTACCAAGGTCTCAAGGAACACGATAATAGTAAGGACCGCGGGATGCCAAGGAAGAGTGGTGAAGATTTATAATCTCGTGGGCGATTTGCAATTTGAGAAAACAATCGATAGCGAAAGTCAGATAGTAAAGGCGAATGTAAAGAAGGGCATCTACCTAGTGTGCATTTCTAACAAGGTGCGCAAGGTATATGTTGCAGACTAACGATAGGTAGCAAGGGTGGTATGCCTTATAATGTAGAATTGCTCCGTAATCCTCAGACCCGAACCCAAGCGTTCGCTTGTATGGTGCAAGACTTGACTCCTCGTTTGTATAATCAGATACGACGCATCGTACAGTATCATGACGATACGAACGATGTGCTTCAGAACACGTATTTAAAGGCTTGGCAAGCACTTGATAACTTTCGAGGAGATTGTCAAGTGTATACGTGGTTATATCGCATTGCCCTCAACGAAAGTTTGGTGTTTATGCAACGGCAACGGGTAGCAGAGAGCCTAAACGACGAGGAGTGTGAAGTCGCACGCTCCTTAGAAGGCGACCCCTATTTTGACGGTGACCAAACCGAATTGATGCTACAGCAGGCTATTGCTACCTTACCTGATAAACAACGTGTGGTATTTAACCTTAAATATTTCGAAGAAATGAAATATGAGGAGATGGCCGAATTGCTCAAGACAAGCGTGGGAGCATTAAAGGCATCTTACCACTTAGCAGTGAAAAAAATCACTGCTTATTTTGATGAGCATGATTAAACTTTATCGTTCTTAATGTATCATATAGCTAAACAGCAACTGAAAGTTATGAGAAAGATAGATTTTAATTCATCTCCCTCCAAACACAATCCCTTTGTGGTGCCAGAGAACTATTTTGCACAGTTCACTCTTGACATGATGCAGCTGATTGCCAAACAGCCTATGACGGCTTATAACCCACAATGGCGCGTCATTAAGTGGATACCTTGGATGGGGGTGGCATGTGTTGTTTCCTTGTTCTTGTTGTTCACTCAGTTATTGAATACATCCTATATTGATGCCTCTAGATCCGCTATCTCACAACAACATTCGAAAAGTGCTGACAAGCAAGCGGATGAGGCATATGATTACTTAATGTTGGCAGATAACATCGCTTTTTATGAGAATTAAGACCCTATTATTCTTTCTGTTCTTAGGAACACTCACCCCCACGCTTAATGGAAAGAACCTATATGAAGAATGTGCAATAGAGGCAGAGCAACCCAAATTCGAGCCTCGAGAGAAATTTAATCCCGATCAGTTTCGTCGTGATCTCATAGCTTTTGTTACGAAAGAGGCTGGGCTTACTGATCAGGAGGCTCGTGAAATCTTTCCCCTATTCTTTGAAATGAGAGAGAAAATGCGCAATATAGAGCACCAAAAAGGACGTGCTATGTGTAAGGGGGCAGAAAAGAACTTGACTGAGCGAGATTGTCAGCGGGTGTTGGACGAGATGGTGGCACTAGATAAAAAGAGTATTTCTATCGAGACGCAATATCTTAGTCGACTGAGGAAAAAAGTAGGTGCAAGCAAACTGCTTCGCATGCTGAACGCTGACCGCGAGTTCGGACGACGAACGTTCAGACGGATGACTAAATAGTTGTATATGGAGTGTTCTGCTTTTAGAGAATACTCCTTTTTATTTACTCGGAAAAGGTGATAATGATGAATAATCCACAAATAGAATTAGCAAAGAAGATTATAGAGCAAACAGACACGCACTTGTTTCTTACGGGGCGTGCTGGAACAGGTAAAACAACCTTCTTGCGCCAGCTAAGTGAGGCAAAACCCAAACGCATGGTAGTGTTAGCTCCTACGGGAATTGCGGCACTTAATGCAAAGGGAACAACCATACACTCTTTCTTCCAACTTCCATTCTCACCTTTCATCCCAGGCTCTACCTACAAAAACGCTGGGTATACTAAGATTAATAAGCAGAAGGTGAAGCTGATTAAGAGCTTAGACCTTTTGGTTATTGACGAGATTAGTATGGTGCGTTCCGACCAACTAGATGCCATTGATGACCGATTGAAGATGGTGCGTCATGACCGACGCCCTTTCGGCGGTGTACAGTTGCTGATGATAGGCGATTTACATCAGCTCTCTCCAGTAGTAAAAGACGAGGAGTGGGAAATGCTGAAAGGGTATTACGACAGTCCTTATTTTTTTAGTAGCAGAGCGTTGAGAAGTTGCTATTATGCCTCAGTTGAGCTTGAAAAGGTCTATAGACAGTCGGATGCTCATTTTCTCTCAATTCTTAATAGCGTGAGGGAAGGTGAACGTAACGAGGCCGTTTTAGCAGAAATTAATAGCAGGTACATTCCAGATTTCCACCCTCTAAAGGAGGAGGGTTATATTCAATTGGTAACCCATAATTATCAGGCACAAATCATAAATAATCGAGAACTCGAAATGATTGATGCCCCGTCCTACAATTACGAGGCAACCGTCACTGGTAAATTTCCAAAGATGACCTTTCCTACCGACAAGGTGCTGACTCTGAAAAAGGGAGCACAGATCATGTTCATTAAGAATGATACTAAGAAGAGATATTATAATGGACTGATTGGTAAGATTGTAGAAATCTCCAATAACGGCTTTACTGTTCGTCCTCTACATTCAAAACAAGGGGGATTGATAGAAGTCAGCCCTGACGAATGGGAGAATACGCGCTATGGATTGAATGAAGAGACAAAGGAAATTTCAGAAGTGGTGGATGGCGTGTTCAAGCAATATCCAGTAAGGCTAGCTTGGGCTATCACCATCCACAAAAGTCAGGGCTTGACTTTTGATAAGGTAATGATTAATGCTTCGGGGGCTTTTGCTCCTGGACAAACGTATGTGGCCTTAAGTCGTTGCCGAACGTTGGAGGGGATTGTGCTTACTTCCAGCCTCCCATCCGCTGCCATCATTTCGGATAAATCAGTGGATAACTTTAATGCAGAAATGCGGAGTAAGGCGGTAGATGAAGCGCAATTGACAGCAATGGTCGAAACGTACAGTGTGCATCTTTTATCCGAATTGTTTAGTTTTGAGAATGAGCGTATAGCCCTCTCTTCCTTCCTGAGGGTGATGCAAGAGCATCTGTATTCTACTTATAGCTCCACGGTGTCAAAGGTGGAGGATGCGCTACACGCATTCGACCTAAAGGTAGTGAATGTGTCGAGCGTATTCCATCAGCAATACCAACGGTTGCTACTAGAAACAAAAGGGGACCCCACGACCGACATCATTCAGAGTCGAGTGAAGAAGGGGGCGTGCTATTTTGAGGAGCAGTTGACCCTCATTTGTGAGTTGGCAGAAAGCTTGCATCTCGATATAGACAATTCACAGGTACGTGTGCGTTATAATGAACTTCGCCAAGAATTGATGATGCGGGTAGGCACTCACATCAAGTTATTAGCAAAGGTGGCAGATGTGGGCTTCGAAATTAAGGAGTATCTTCAGTTTAGAGCTAAATTGCTGATTGAAGCAGATGGAGGGGGCAATTCAAAGGAAGCCAATGGGAAGAGTCCACTAGCTAAGAGCACAAAGGCTAATGAGAAAAAGGCTGTGCCTACAGAGGTGAAGAATCCGACTCTTTACTATCGATTGAAGAATTGGCGCTTAAAGAAGTCACGTGAATTGGAAGTCCCCGCTTATGCTGTGATTCAAACCAAGGCCATGATAATAATGGCAAATTCTGCACCAGCAGACTTACCCGCCTTAGCAAGGGTTTCCTATTTTGGAAAATTGAGCCTCGAACGATATGGTGAAGATATTTTGAAGGTCATCTCGCAATATCTTAAGGATAAACAAGAGGAAAAAGAGAGAGAGTCATAAGCAACGCTTCACTAAACAAAGAAGTGGCTCTTAACGGCAATAGAGACTATATTAAACAGATTGACTTCGTCTAGAAGGATATGCTCTAATATGTGTCCCTTCATCATGAGAAAGTTCTTGTTGAAACGCCTGCGTAGTTCGGGCTTTCCTTCACCCACACCATCGTGTTGGAATAGAGAGCATCTCGTATGAAGTTCGACACTACAAAGTCAGGATTGCGTGTGGTATAGAATGCCGATAACTGGCGATTATGATCAAGACATCACCCAATTTGTGGAGTTCCTCCACAAATTGGGTGATGTCTATTCCGAGAACGAACCGAAGTTGGTGGGGGTCGGAAAGTCGGGCTCTACCGTAAGCATCCCATACAAGCCGTATTG
>CAVFOF010000127.1:0-6924 GCA_963623895.1 bacterium | reverse complement strand
AATTCGTACGTTATGGGGAAGTTTACAATACGGCTTGTATGGGATGCTTACTTTGTTTCTATGAATTATTCAGGTTTAGTATATAATATAAAGGCTCTATCATAAACGCCGAACGAGCTGAAAGGAAAATTGTTCCTTTCAGCCCGTTCGTTTTAATTTGAAGTCTTACATAGCGCAGCCGCTAGCCGAACCGTCTACACTGACCTTTTCGCCCTCTTTGAGTTGGCGAGCAGTAAAGCCAAACTTCTCGAAAGCCTTCATCAGCTTCTCGAGAGAGATTTTGTCGGCATCGTATTTCACGGTGACCGTTTGGTCGGGCACGCTCGTTTGAATGTCCTTCACGCCTTTTTCAAAGCGTAGATTTTTCTTTATCTTGTTTTCGCATCCCGAGCAATGCATTTGGGGAGTGGTGGTAAGCACCACGGTTTTCACGTCTTTGGCTAGAGCCACGGTTGTGCCGACGAACAAAGTCAGCAGGAAGGTAAGAAACTTTTTCATTGTAGTATGTAATAGTTTTCACCTCAAAATTGGGAGCGATGCGTTCCCAATTTCGAGGCATAAGTTTAGATTTTCAGCCGAAGCGAATTGAGCACTACGCTCACGCTACTTAGTGCCATCGCTGCCCCAGCAATCATGGGGTTGAGCATAAAGCCACAAAGGGGGAATAGCACGCCGGCTGCAATGGGCACACTCACGCAATTGTAGAAGAAGGCCCAGAACAGGTTTTGCCGAATGGTGCGCACGGTGCGCTGCGACAAGCGGATGGCTTGAGGAAGGCGTTGAAGGTCGGAACTGAGCAACGTTATCATCGCCGCATCAATGGCTATGTCGCTCCCTCGCCCCATGGCCACGCTAAGGTCGGCCTGAGCCAAGGCAGCACTATCGTTGATGCCGTCACCCACCATGGCCACATGGTGACCTTCGCGCTGAAGTTGCTTAACATACTCCGCCTTATCGGTAGGCAATTGGCAAGCCTTGAAATGGTCAGCACCTACTTGCTGCGCCACTTGCGCTGCCGCCCTTTCGTTGTCGCCCGTTAGCACGCAGGTGGTGATGTGCATCGCTTTGAGTTGTGCCAGAGCTTGTTTAGAGGTGAGCTTTACTTCATCGGTTAAGGCCAACAATGCCACCACTTCGCCTTCTTCGGCCATCGCCACTAAGGTTTGGCCTTGCTGCTCCGCTTGCGAGGCGAAGCATTGTTGCTCGGCGGTAAAGGTACAGTTTTTTTCGGTCATTAAGGCCAAGCTTCCCACAAAATAACTTTTCCCTTCGACCTCCCCTTTCACGCCATTGCCCGGTAGGGCTTCGAAAAGCGTCACCCCTAACAAAGGTGAGTCACTCAAATGCTCGCACACGGCTTCGGCCAAGGGGTGCTCCGATTGTTTTTCGAGCGAGAGCAGCACGGAACGCAAACGAGTTTCTTCGTTTTTAAACAATGCATTCGTCACCGAAGGCTGCCCCTTGGTGATAGTGCCCGTTTTGTCGAGTAGCACCACGTCGATGCTTTTCGCTGTGTCAAGGCAGCTAGCATCTTTTATCAATATACCTTGTTGCGCACCCCGTCCCATCCCTACGATGAGGGCAGTGGGGGTAGCTAAGCCTAATGAGCAGGGGCAGGCTATCACTAACACCGACACAAGGGCTACAAGGCCGTGCGTCAATCCGTTGTCGCCGCCTAACACGAGCCAAAGTCCGAAACTGAGTAGCGACAAACCGATTATCACTGGCACGAACACCGCAGCGATGCGGTCGACAAGGGCTTGCACAGGCACTCGGCTACCTTGGGCATTCTGCACCATTTCCACAATATGCGAAAGCAAGGTGTGGTTCGCTTTGCAAGCGGCTCGGTAGCGCAACACTCCGTTTTTGTTAATCGTGCCCGCCATTACCTTACTGCCCACCAGTTTCTCCACTGGCACGGGTTCGCCACTCAGGCTGCTTTCGTCGACATTCGATTGTCCGCTTACCACCACGCCATCCACGGCAATGCGGTCGCCAGGGCGGGCTAACAGCACGTCGCCAGGCTTCACCTCGCTGAGCGGACGTTTTACCTCAGTGCCATTGGGGAACACTACCGTCACATGCTGCGGCTGTAGATGCATGAGTTTGCGGATAGCGGCGGTAGTGCGATGCTTGGCTTGTGCTTCGAGCATTCGGCCTAAGAGGATGAAGGCGGTAATGACGCCCACGCTATCGAAATAGAGATGGGGCTGCATGCCGCGCTCCACGAACCATTGGGGGAAGAAGAGGTTGCAGCAACTGTAGACGTACGACACGGTGATGCTCAGTGCCACGAGCGTGTCCATGTTGGTCGTGCCGTGCCGAAGCAGTCGGAGAGCGGACTGATGGAACGTGCGGCCGTACTTCCAAAGCGAATAGGAAGCGAGGAAGAAGAGCAGCATTTCTTGTCCTGAAAAAAGGTTTGGGAACAAGCTAAGCAGCAACAACGGAACGGCCACGAGCAAAGCCCCCACGGCCAAGCGTTTCTTTTCAGCAAGTGCTGCCTCATCGGCCGAGGCAGAAGGCAACATTACGATTTCTGCTTCAGCCTCATCGGCCGCTGCGAAAGGTTGCGGTTCGTCTACTACTAAATCGAATCCCATTTGCGCCACGGCCTCTTGCATTTGTTGCGGAGTGCAGAGATGAGCGTCAAAAGTCACAGTAGCGAGGCTGGTGGCTAAGTTTACGTTTACCTCAGTCACGCCCTCCACGCTGCGTAAGGCTTTCGTGACGTGAGCCGAACACGAGGCGCAACTCATGCCGCGAACGGGAAACTTTTTTGTTTGAATGATTTGCATTACTATAAATAAGGTGCTTCAGGATTGCTAATAATTGATGCGGATGCCAGCATAAGCCATCGCTCCGTGAACGGGACCCCACACTTGAGTAGCGTCAAACTGCTCGCTCCAGGGGTGGGCGGCATGAAGAATGGGATTGCGCTGCTTGTAGTTGGTAAGGTTTTCTCCACCCACATACACGCTGCAATGGCGGAACCATCGCGTGATTTGCGCATTGAGTTGGCCGTAAGCGGGAAAGGAGGTGGCTGCAGCGTCGTCACCATTGGCGAGCAAGCGTCCGCCACCGTTGAGCTGGGCAGTAAGGTCGAACTGCCAGAGTTCGAGGGGTGTTTTGTAGGAGAGTGTGAGCAAGCCTTTGAAGCGATAGGTAAAGGGTTTCTCCTGCACACGGCCGCCAGTGAACTGCCGCACAATGTTGTAGCGATAGGCTGCGGTAAGGCTCAGACCACGGACGGGCGTATAGCTGGCCTCAAGTTGCATGGTGTGGGAGTAGGAACGGTGGCCGTTGAGATTAGTAAGGTAGATGTGCTGCGCATCGGTGTCGTAGTCGGCCACCACTTGCTCGTTGAAATGCGTGTAGTAGTACTCGGCACTAAGGTCGAGGATGTGGCCGCCCACGGGTAGCTTCACATTGGCACTTGCTCCATAGTTCCAAGCCGCCTCTTGCTTTAAGTGGTCGGCAATGGTGAGTTGGCGATTGCTAGCAAGCAGATAGTTGAACTCGCCCAAAGCATGCACCGTGCGATAGCCTTTTCCAGCCGAAAGACGAAGATTGAACACGTGGTTAGGGGCGTACTTCACATGGAAGCGCGGTGTAAGGAATGAGCCGTAGACGGAACTATGGTCGTAGCGCAAGCCGCCCATCAGCACCCACTTATCGTGGAGGTTGAAGGTGTATTGTGCATAAACGCCAGGGATGGTTTCGCGCTCCGTAAGTGTGGTGGGCGTTTCGTCGGTGTTGTGCGTCAGTCGGTAGCGTTGGTCGTAGTCGTCGTGATTGAGGCTAGCACCAGCCGAGAGGTTGTGAAGTTCGGAGAAGTTGGTTTCGAAGATGAGCGAAGCATAGCCCGTGCGTTGCGTCACGTTGTAGAGGCGATGACCGTAGTTGGCGTCGGCATCGTGATAGTTGCCCGAGAGAATGAGAGCCAAGTTCGTGCCTCGTTCTTTATCGAAAATAAACGCATTCTTGGCAAAAGCCGTGAAGCGGGTGGTTTCGTTGCCAATGGTGTAGAGTTCCTGCTCGACATGCTTGACCGTGTGGTGCGTCTGTCCGCCTGTGCGCTTCTCCGAAAGGCCGCTCACGGCCGCTTGGAAGATGTAGTTGTCGCCCATCCACGCCCAACGGTTCATCAAGTTCACCTGTCGCACGTTGGGTTTGTCGAGAAAGCCGTCGTTGTTTTCGTCATGATGGCCGAAGTTATCCTCATAGTGCGCTAGCAAGGCAGTGCTGAGTTTGGGTTGTTTGAAGTGGACGTTCCCATCAAAGTTGGCCTCTAGTCGCGACTTAGTGTCGCCATAAAGATTCACCTCGAGCGAAGGGTCGGTTTGCGGTTTCTTATACTCCACATTGATTTGCCCCGTGATGCTTTCGTAGCCATTCTTCACCGAAGCACTCCCCTTCGACACCTGAATGCTCTGCATCCACGGCCCTGGCACGTAGCCTAAGGAATAGGGCGAAGCGGCACCGCGAAAGTCGGGCACATTCTCGGTGAGCATCTGCACGTAGGAGCCAGCCAGACCGAGCAGTTTGATTTGCTTGGCTCCAGTGGCGGCATCGCTGTAGCTCACGTCGACCGAGGGGTTGGTGGTGAAACTTTCCCCAAGGTTACAGCAGGCAGCCTTGAAGAGTTCGGTGCGCGACAGCACGAAACCATTCTCTGGCCCAGTAAGCTTCGACACAGGTTTGCGTTGGGCCGTCACTTGGGCTTGATTGAGTTCTTTTTGCTGAGGGGCTATGGTGTCGGGCACGAGTTCTTGCGCCTGCATGGCGTGGCTCGAAGCGAAAGCAGCTAGGAGCAGTGCACATTGGGTGGGGGTGAGGAAGTGTCCTTTCATTATTTCTGAGTTATAATGTGTGATTTCGGGTGCAAAATTACGAGGTCTAAGGGGAGAAGTCGTTACACAATTCGGTAAAAACGTTGCATCGTGCAGGTTTTCGGCACAATTGTTTTGCATTGCCACCGCGTTGCAGTATCTTTGCACCAAGAAACATAATAATATATAGAACTACTATTCAAGAAAAATGGCAAAGAAAGCACTTCTTATGATTTTGGATGGTTGGGGCATTGGTAAGCACAACCACGGCGACGTTATTTTTGAGGCTCCCACTCCCTTCATGGATCACCTCAACGCAACTTATCCTCACTCCGAACTGCTCACCTGCGGCGAGAACGTAGGTTTGCCCGACGGACAAATGGGTAACTCCGAGGTAGGTCACCTCAACATCGGGGCCGGCCGCATCGTTTACCAAGACCTCGTGAAGATTAACCGCGCTTGTGCCGACGGTTCCATCTTGAAGAATCCCGAGATTGTTTCGGCCTACGAATATGCCAAGAAGAACGGCAAGGGCCTTCACTTGATGGGCTTGACTTCAACGGGTGGCGTACACTCTTCACTCTCCCACCTATTTAAGCTCGTTGAGATTGCTAAGGAATATGGCGTAGCCGACAACACCTACGTGCATTGCTTCATGGACGGTCGCGACACCGACCCCAAGAGCGGTAAGGGCTTTATCAACGAACTGCAAGGCGTATGCGCTACAAACGGCGCACACATTGCCAGCATCATTGGCCGCTTCTACGCCATGGATCGCGATAAGCGTTGGAACCGCGTGAAGATTGCCTACGACCTTTTGGTAGAAGGCAAAGGTCGCCAAGTTTCCGACATGGTGGAAGGCGTGCAGAGCTGCTACGATAGCGACAGCGAGGACCACAAGAACACCGACGAATTTATGGAGCCTTTGGTTAACGCCAACGTTGACGGCCGCATCAAGGAAGGCGACGTAGTTATCTTCTTCAACTACCGCAACGACCGCGCTAAGGAACTTACCCAAGTGCTCACTCAGCAGGATATGCCCGAGGAAGGCATGCACACCATTAAGGATTTGCAGTACTACTGCATGACTCCCTACGATGCCTCATTCACTGGCGTACACATCCTCTTCCCCAAAGAGAACGTGACAAACACGCTTGGCGAATACCTCGCAGCAAAGGGCTTGAAGCAGCTTCACACGGCCGAAACCGAGAAATATGCTCACGTAACCTTCTTCTTCAACGGCGGACGCGAAACTCCCTACGAGGGTGAGGAGCGCATCCTTGTAGCTTCGCCCAAAGTGGCCACCTACGACTTGCAACCCGAAATGTCCGCCTACGAGGTGAAGGACAAACTCGTTGCAGCTATTAAGGAAGATAAGTACGACTTTATCGTAGTGAACTTTGCCAACGGAGACATGGTGGGTCACACGGGTATTTACGATGCCATTTGGAAGGCTGTGCAAGCTGTGGACGACTGCGTGAAGGACGTGATCACCGCTGCCAACGAGGTTGGCTACGAAACGGTTATCATTGCTGACCACGGTAATGCCGACAACGCCATCAACCCCGACGGCACGCCCAACACGGCTCACTCGCTCAACCCTGTGCCTTTCATCTACGTTACGGAGAACAAGAACGCTAAGGTGAAGGATGGTGTATTGGCCGACGTGGCTCCTTCTATTCTGCACATCATGGGCTTGGAACAACCCACTGACATGACGGGCAATGACTTGATTGAAGACTAAAATTCTTTATCCTTTAAAACAAACCTAATCGGCTGGAGAGTAAAGGCTCTTCAGCCGATTATTGTTTCCGCTAAGCTCCAATTTAAGCAAATAAGAGAACGAGAAAATAAGAGAACGTAGAGAGAAGGAAACGAGAAGAAAAAAATAAAACGCAACAAGATAGCTTTGCTACTTTGCTGCGTTTTGCGTTGGGGTACCCGGATTCGAACCAGGAAAGGCAGGACCAGAATCTGCAGTGTTACCATTACACCATACCCCAAGGGGAGAATGTTTACTTGCTGAAGAAGTTGGGGTACCCGGACTCGAACCAGGAAAGGCAGGACCAGAATCTGCAGTGTTACCATTACA
>CAVFOF010000126.1:4838-6967 GCA_963623895.1 bacterium | reverse complement strand
CAGAGGTGGCTTCTCTATCCCGTGAAGACCGTCTGAAGTACGACGAGGGGCTTCGTAAATATCGTGACACCATCTCCGTGCTTGAAGGAGCTAGAATTGAGGGCTTGACTCAAGGACGTGCGGAAGGTTTGGCCAAAGGTATAGCCAAAGGTATGGCTCAAGGTATGGCTCAAGGTATAGCCAAAGGACGCGCAGAAGGCGAAGCTGCAAGCAAGATTGCGATGGCTAAGGCTATGCTTGAAAAAGGAATGCCTACTATTTTGATTTCTGAAATAACAGGACTCACAATAGACGCTATCCTCCATGAGCCCCAATAGACTTGTATGTCTGCTATGAGCACTAAGCCTTAACTTTTGAAACTCTTAAAAAAGGAAAGGCCTTATCCCGTATCTCCCCCTATAACTTTACAATAAGCAATTACTGTTGCTTGCACTACCTGCTTACATCTCAATGAATATCAGACGTTTCAATAGTGTAAGCAGCAAGTAAAGTTGCTTGCACACATCAGTCTATTCCTTCACGGCCTAACTATAAATACTAGCGGCCTAAGCGTTACGATCTACTGGCCTAATCGTAAAGATTAGCGGCCTAATAGTGACGATGAGTTGGGGACTGCTAACACTAACTTTGGAAGGAAAGAGCCTTTTCTGGGGGACATATAACTCACATCAGCGCAAACTGAGATACCAACACCAAGTGCAAGCAACTCCCCTTGCTGCTTACACAATCAAGCATACTGATTATCAGATAGATGCAAGCAGTTAGTGCAAGCAACAGCAATTTCGCTTTTCAACTCCTTAGTAGAGATAAATACGGAAGCACAACACTGTTTAGATGTATCAAATACTATTCCAATTTTGCAAAGCGAAGCCTATTGTCAATCATTGCCTACATTGTTGATAGATTCCATTTGAAATACTATTATTGTATGTTTAATTGACTCGTTACCTTACCTATCCATCAGAAAAAATCACTTTTTCCACGTAATTATTTTGCCCATCGCACACCAAGCACTATCTTTGCACCTTGAAACACATTGTATCAATCAAATATGATCAACAGAGAACTAATTAGGCTGAAAGTGGTTCAGCTTGTCTACGCTTACTATCAAAACGAAGGACGTACGCTCGAAAGCGCAGAGAAAGAATTGTTTTTCTCACTGCAAAAGGCTTACGAGCTCTACCAGTATTTACTAAGTCTATTGGTGGAACTTAAAAAGCATGCCGAGCGCAAGGACTCCGTACGCATAGCACGAGAAAAGCGCCTAGGCATCGCCACGGGAGGACTATCGTCCGATAAGCAATTTGCTGCAAACAAGCTGCTTTGCCAATTGGCCGACAACAAAGTTCTCATTGAATTTCAAGAAAACGCTAAGGGACAATGGCCCGAGGAAGCGGCCTTTGTAAAGAATCTCTATGCCGACATGGTCAATAGCGATGACTTCGCCCTCTACCTCGACAAAGAAGACTTTAGCTACGAGGCCGACCGAGAAATCGTTCGTAAACTCTATAAGAACTTCATCCTCAACAACGACAAATTCGACTCCCTGCTCGAAGACCATTCGCTCTATTGGAACGATGATAAACAAGTGGTAGACTCTTTCGTAATGAAAACCATCAAACGTTTTAACGAGAAGAGCACAGCCGACCAAGAGCTACTCCCGCCCTATACTGAGGAAGACGACCAAATCTTTGCAAGCAAACTCTTTAAGGCCACACTAGAACGCGGCCCCGAGCTACGCGAGATTATTCGTGCCAACACACGCAATTGGGAATTTAGCCGAATGGCTTTCATGGACGTGATTATCATGCAGATAGCCTTGGCCGAAATTCTCACATTCGACTCCATTCCCTTGAACGTCACCTTCAACGAATATCTCGACATTGCCAAAGTGTATAGCACCCCCCATAGCTCAGGCTACATCAATGGCGTGCTTGATGGCATCGTGAAGAAGCTCGTGGAGGAAGGCCGTACCAACAAAGTGCGCATTACCAAAAAGGCAACAACAACAGACCCTCAAAAATAAAGTATGAAGACAATTCTCTTGCAAGCCGCCGCACAACCTGGCGGTGCTGGCAACTACTCCATGATTATCATGATGGTGGTGCTCTTCGCCATCGTCTATTTCT
>CAVFOF010000126.1:0-4785 GCA_963623895.1 bacterium | reverse complement strand
ACCTAGCGGTGCTAGCAACTACTCCATGATTATCATGATGGTGGTGCTCTTCGCCATCGTCTATTTCTTCATGATTCGTCCGCAAAACAAGAAGCAGAAGGAAATCCAAAAGTTCCGCAACGAACTTACCGTCGGCCAAAACGTTATCACCATTGGTGGCATCCACGGCACCGTGCGCAACATCAATGAAGAAGAAGGCACCATCACCCTCGAAGTGGCCACTGGCGTGAAGATGGTTTTCTCAAAAGAAGCCATCAACCCCATCACCCCCAACGCTACAAAGAAGTAAGCACACACAACTTAGGAAAAGAAGCAGACGGCGCAGTTGCCCTAGCAACACCCTACTAACCCAAAGCACCTTTTCCTCAGAAATGGGAAGAAAAAGAACGAGCAAGTTTGTTAGAACAATTCAATGTCAACAAGCTTGCTCGTTTCTTAATCACACCCCTACTCCATTATGAACATCAGACGCACCCTTAAAAGCAAAAGAGCCCAATGGATTCGCCAAGGAAGCTGGCTCTCGTGGTTGTGGAACAAGCAAACCTTCATCTTCCTATTCTTCTTGGCACTGAGCACGACCTTTTGGGTGTTTCAAACGCTCAATGAGACCTACGAAGAGGACTTTGCCGTACCGCTCGAGCTGCGCAACGTGCCCAACAACGTGGTAATCACCACCGAACTCCCCACCGACATACACGTGTCGCTGCGCGACAAAGGGAGCGTGCTGCTAGCCTACCGCTACACCCACAAACTGCGCCCCGTAGTGGTCGATTTTAACACCTACTCCAATAGTTTAGGCCACGTCACGCTGCAAGGCTCCGAGCTAAGCAAGCAAGTGGCTTCGCAGCTACTCTCGAGTACGCAGATGATTTCGTTTAAGCCCGAAACGCTCGAGTTCTACTACAACTACGGCCTCTGCAAGCGCGTGCCTGTAGTAGTGCAAAGCAACGTGCAGACGGGAAAGATGTTTTCCCTCTCAAATGTGGTGACCGACCACAACACCGTGTTAGTGTATGCCTCGAAAGAAATTCTTGACACCATCACCGCTGCCTACACAAAACCCTACACCTTGCGCAACGTGGTCGACACCGTGCGAACTAGCCTCCCATTCAGCCAAATAAAAGGAGCGAAATTCGTGCCAAGCAAAGTAAAAGTAGCCTTCTGCGTAGACCGCGTAGTGGAGAAAACGGTGCAAGTACCTGTGCAGCAAGTCAACTTCCCCGCTTCGAAGCAGCTACGCACCTTCCCCGCCATGGTAAGCGTCACTTTCCAAGTGACGATGGGACAATACCGCAACATCACGAGCGACAACTTCGTGTTGGTGGTCAACTACGAGGAACTGCTTAAAAACAAGACCAACGTGTGTCACCTCTCGCTCAAAACCATCCCTACGGGAGTGAGCCACGTACACATCACGCCACAAGACGTGGAATACATCATTGAAGAAGTGACCGACGATGAAGCAGAATCAGAATAACCCCATTCTCCCCCTACGCATTGGCATAACGGGCGGCATCGGTAGCGGAAAGAGCTACGTGTGTCACCAACTGGAGGCCGACGGCCACCCCGTGTTCTACTGCGATGAGGTGGCCAAGCGCATCATCCGCACCGATGCAGAAGTGAAGACAGCACTCCAAACCCTAGTCGGCTCGGAGGTGTATGATTCCGAAGGGCAATTGGTGAAAAACGTGCTAGCCGCCTACCTTTGTCGGGGAACGGCCTACTCCAAACAAGTAGACCGCATCGTTCACCCAAAAGTAGCCGAAGCATTTCACCAATTTGCCCAACAATACGCCTTAAGCGAGCCTTCTCTCCTACATCCGCTGACAATACCCTCAAATAAGGAAATTACACTCCACACGCTAAGGAATTTACCCATAGAAAACTGCGTATTTATGGAGTGTGCCCTACTCTTCGAGTCGGGGTTCGACCATCTTGTCGACCACTCCGTGCTAATACATGTAAGCCACGAAACACAAATCCACCGACTCATGCAACGCGACCACATCGACCGAGAAAAAGCTCAACACTGGATGGATCTACAGCTAAGCGAGGAGGACAAACTGCAACGAGCCGATGCATACCTCAACAACGAATAGCACTTCCCCCACACAAGGAAAAAGCAAAGACAAAAGCCGTTTTTCAAAAAAAACAATTACCTTTGCATTAACCTTAACAAATCACTCAGCATTTGATAAGACTAAGCAACCTATAAATCAGCTATAAACATAGAAAAGAAACATAAACGAAAATGCAAGACACCATTTTGGCCATCTCTGGCAAGCCCGGTCTCTACCGCTTAATCTCGCAAGGACGCGGGATGCTCATTGTTGAAACTGTTGGTCCCGACAAAAAACGCCTCCCCGCAGGAGCTCGCGACCGAGTAACCTCGCTCAACGACGTGTCAATGTACACCGACGATGGCGGCGACAAGCCCTTGATGGAAATTTTCCAAACCATCTCCGACAACGAGAAAGGTCAACCCACAACTGTCGACTACAAGAAGGCCAGCAAAGCCGAATTGGCCGACTTCATGGCTAGCGCACTGCCCAACTACGACCACGACCGCGTGCACGACTCCGACATCAAGAAACTCATCCAGTGGTACAACATCCTCGTCAACGGAGGCTACACCCAGTTTGTAACTCCCGAAGAAGCTACCGAGCAACAACCCGAAGCCACTACGGAAGAATAAACTCCCCCTACGGAGGACTTTCCCCCTCCCAAACGCTTGCCCAAGCCCCACTCAACGGTTTGAGCAAGCGTTTTTTAATACTTAGCATTTGGCAAAGCACATATTTTGCCGTAAATTTGCAAGCAACTTCTTAACCTATGCCCATTGTGGAGTGCACCTTCATTCTAAAAGAAAAACGCACTAGGGCAATCTACACTATTCAACCTGAGCCCCGAATAATTAGGAACAAAACGATTATTTAGGGCTGGCCTCCCTTTATGAAAAATAACTTAACAACAAACGTAATGACGCAACAACGCAAACTGCACCACTCGGGCAAAGTGCGAACCCTACTGACGTTCGCACTGCTGTGTAGTGCCAGTCTCAGTTCGTGGGCTCAACTGAGCACCGACAAGGTGTACTACATAAAAAGCACGGAAACGGGCAACGTAGTATCGCACGGAGAAATCGGCAAAAACAATACAGAAGTGAAGATGGAAGCTCCCTCGGAAACCGCCTACGGACAACGATGGACGCTGAAAGATACAGGCAACGAGAATGAGTATATCATCGTGAGCGATAATTTCTCAAACGTTGCAATTGATGCCGCCCCTGGCAAAAACTACTACCCCGTGCTTTGGACGGTCAATGGCGGTGAAAACGAGATTTTCAAAATCGTTCCAGTAGAAGGCGTTGAGAACACCTACCAAATCGTGTGGGCTAAAGATAGCAACCGCCGCTTCATGGAGAAGAGCAACAAGCGACTCAACATCTCCAACGAAGCCGAAAGCGCAGGCCTTGGCACGCAATTCATCTTCGAAGAAACCACCCACCAAGAGGGCAAACGCATCTATTGGGAAGACGAGACTTTCTTCAAGGAAAACAAACTCGACCCGCACGCTACTTTCATGCCCTACGGCAACACCGAGAAGCTACGTGCCGACAGCGAAAGATACGCTCACCCCTGGGCTGACCCGAAGGGAGCTAACTGGTTGTCGCTCAACGGCCTGTGGAACTTAAAGTTTACCACCGACGTAGAAAGCCGCCCACAAGCCGACTTCTACGCCGATGACGTAGATGCCTCCAAGTGGGATACCATCAGCGTGCCTTCTTGCCTAGAGATGAAAGGCTACGGCGATCCCTACTACATCAACGTGGAGTATGCCTTCACCGATAATTATCCCAACATCAGCATGAAGAGCGGATGCAAGAACGGAGCAGCCTCCTACCGCCGCACGTTCACCCTGCCCGAAGGTTGGAAAGACCAACGCACCGTGCTCCACTTCGACGGCATCTACAGTGCCGCCTACGTATGGGTGAATGGGCAATACGTGGGCTACACGCAAGGTGCTAACACCGACTCAGAGTTCGACATCTCCGCCGTAGTGCGTGAGGGCGAAAACAATGTGGCCGTACAAGTCATCCGTTTCAGCGATGCTTCTTATCTCGAAGGACAAGATATGTGGCACATGAGCGGCATCCATCGCGATGTCTACCTCTATTCCACTCCGAAGACCTTTGTGGGCAACCATATCATACAAAGCGAATTTAACTCACCTTACACCAGTGCCAACCTCGGCGTGGAGGTCAACATGCAGAACCCCACAGGCGAAGCCACCACAAAGAAGGTGCGTGCCCGCTTGCTCAACCCCGCTGGCGAATTGGTGGAAGAGCAAACCATCGACGTAGCACTGGCTGCCGACCAAACAGCATTGACCGACACCATCGCCTTCAGCACGATAAGCAACGTGCTTCCCTGGACCTCAGAGCAGCCCAACCTCTACACCATTGAGCTAGCTCAGCTCGACGCTAACGGCAACGAAGAAATGGCCTTCGCCACGAAGCACGGTTTCCGCAACGTTTATGCTAGTAGCGGCAAACTCTACGTCAACGGCAAACGCTTCTTTTTCAGCGGTGTGAACACACAAGACACGCACCCCGTGCATGGCCGCTCCATCGACGTGCCCACCATGCTACGCGACGTGACCATGATGAAGCAAGCCAACGTCAACCTCGTGCGCACCTCCCATAGCCCCCGACAGAGTAAGATGTACGACATGTTCGACTACTACGGCCTCTACTGCATGGACGAAGCCGACATCGAGTGCCAC
>CAVFOF010000125.1:0-6988 GCA_963623895.1 bacterium | reverse complement strand
CTTCAGGATGGGCTTGAACCAACGACCCCCTGATTAACAGTCAGGTGCTCTAACCAACTGAGCTACTGAAGCAGTGTGTAAGAAAAACTTACCATCTTTTGCTGAATTGCGGTGCAAAGGTAAGGGTTATTTTTGAAATAAGCTATATCTTTGCACAGAAAATTTTTAAAAAAATTGCAATGAAGAGAATTTTGGGCATAGGAAACGCCCTCGTCGACGCGTTGGTGCAAGTGCCTAACGACCTTATACTCACCGAACTACAGCTGCCGAAAGGCTCCATGCAGTTGCTCTCCACCTCGCGCTATGAAGAGGTGAGCCATCGCATGAAAAGTTTGCATCCGCAGCGCACAACGGGCGGTTCGGCCTGCAACACCATCTTAGCCATTGCCCATCTTGGCGGCCAGCCAGGGCTGATAGGTAAGGTGGGAAGCGACGAGCCTGGGCACTTTTTTGCCGAAAGTTTCGTCAGTCAGGGCGTGAAGCCGCAGCTGCTCACCCACGATAGCCTCCCCACGGGCGTGGCTTCCACCTTCATCACCCCCGACGGGCAGCGCACCTTTGGCACGTATCTCGGAGCAGCCGCCAACTTGCAGCCCGAGGACGTCTGCGCCGAATGGTTTGAGGGCTACAGCTACTTCTATATAGAGGGCTACCTCGTGCAAAACCACGAACTCATCCGCCGAGCCGTGCAGCTAGCTCACGACAAGGGGCTGCTCGTGTGCATCGACTTGGCTAGCTATAATATTGTGCAAGAGGAGCGCGAATTTTTCGCCGAACTCCTAGCGCAGACCGACATTGTGTTTGCCAACGAACAGGAGGCTGCCGCCTTCACTGGTCGCGACGATGCCGACTATAACGTGCGGGCTTTGGCCGAATTGTGCGACGTGGCCGTGGTGAAAGTGGGCAAGAAGGGCGTGCTGGTGCGCCAAGGCGAAGAGCAAGTGTTCTGCCCCGCTCGCGACGTGCCCCACGTGGTCGACACCACGGCCGCTGGCGACTATTTCTCGGCTGGCTTCCTCTACGCTCATGCCCGCAAAGCCAACCTCTTGCAGTGTGCCCAACTCGGTTCGCTGCTTGCCGGTCACATCATCGAGGTGGTAGGCACAGCCTTATCGCCTGAAACGTGGGCCGAAATCAAGCAAAGCGAGGCTTACGTGGAATAACAATCGCACCTAATCGCCTCCCGCTCCTTTGCCTAGGGTTAGGAGGCATACCTATATATATGCTGTATTCAAACATAAAGATGAAAACTTCCGTTGGTGGCCTCTTGCTGCGCAGTTTGCTCGTAGTGGCTGCCTTGGCCTCGTGTCTCAGCCTAAAGGCACAAAGCGAGGAAAAAAGCGACACGCCGCAGAACCACAACTTTGAGGTGGCAAAAAACTTGGACATCTTCAATGCCCTCTACCGCGACCTCGACATTTACTACGTCGACACCCTCCAAGCGGCCGACAACATCAATAATGCGGCCAACTACATGCTGCAGATGCTCGACCCCTACACCGAATACTACCCCGAGGACGACACCGAGGAACTACAACAACTCACCACGGGAAAATATACGGGCATGGGCTGCATCACCTCCTATCGCCGCGACCTTCACCGCAGCGTCATCCGACAGGTGTTTGCCGACATGCCAGCAGCTCAGGCCGGCGTGCAAGCTGGCGACGTAATTCTGGCCATCGACCGCAAGCCAATTGAGCCTTGTCCCGCCTCGGCTAGCGAGGAGGAGCAGACCAAGTATGCCAATCAGGTGAGCAGCTTGCTTCGCGGTGTGCCTGGCACGACCTTCGAACTGCGAGTGCGTCGCCCCGTGAGCAACAAGGTGCTCAACTTTAAGGTGACGCGACGCAGCATTACCCGCCCCAGTGTGACGCTAGCCACCCTCGTCACCGACAGCGTGGGCTACATCAAGCTCTCACAGTTTATTGAAGGCACAGCCAACGAGATACGTCGCTCCCTAGTCGACCTCAAGCAGCTCGGCGCACGCCAACTCGTGCTCGACTTGCGCAACAACCCCGGCGGCGTGCTCGAAGAAGCCGTGCGCACGGTCAACCTCTTCGTGCCTCGAGGCCGAGAAGTGGTGAGCACCAAGGGTAAAGTGCGCGAGCTCAACCACACTTATCGCACGGTGACCGACGCCGTCGACACCGACCTGCCCATCGTCGTGCTGACCAACGCTTCCTCCGCCTCGGCAGCCGAGATAACGAGCGGTGCCCTACAGGACTACGACCGCGCCCTCATCATGGGGCAGCGCACCTATGGCAAGGGCCTCGTGCAGCAGAGCCGACAGTTGCCCTACAAAACCATCTTGAAACTCACCACGGCCAAATACTACATCCCCTCAGGCCGCTGCGTACAAGCCTATAAGTTTAAGGACGGCGAACCTATCCATCAGCCCGACTCGCTGACCAAGGAGTTTCGCACGGCAGCCGGACGCATCGTGCGTGATGGCGGTGGCATCACCCCCGACATCGTATTGCCCACCGACTCCCTGCCCACGCTGCTCACTTATGTGGAGCGTAGCGACCAACTCTTCGACTACGCCGTGCGCTACCACAACAGTCACAACCGAGGCATCGCCGCCGCTCGTGAGTTTAAACTGACCGACGAGGAATATGCCGACTTTTGCAAATATCTGAAGGACAATAACTTTACCTACGACCGCCAAAGCCTTCGCCTCTTGCAGACCTTGCGCCAAGTGGCCCACATCGAGGGCTACGACGAAGAGGCAAAAGCCGAATTTGCCGCCCTTGAGAAAAAACTAGAGCACAACTTGAGCTACGACCTCAAGCAATGGGAACCACAGATACGCCGACTAGTGGAAGCCGCCATCGTAGAAAAATACTACAATGAGGCGGGCGAGCTAGAGTATGAGCTAATGCACGACGACACCGTGCGCCAAGCCGTCAGAATGCTGAAGACACCCCAGCGCATGCATAAACTGCTTAGTGGTGAGCCCGAGGCATAAAGTTTGCTCCAGCTTCCTACTGGCGAAGCCTAGAGGCTAATAATAAAAGAAGAAACGCTAGAAGCAAAGTATGAACTCAGCTTCTAGCGTTTCTTCTTCCTTAAATCGTTGCGCCTCTTCCCTTAATAGTTGCACTTCTTACCTTAATCGTTGCACCTCTTACCTTAATTGTTGCGCCAATTCCTAAATAAGTCCGCTTTCCACCATGCGCACCACGCGCTCCGTGTAGCGGTCGTCGCCCTCGGGGTCGTACTTACGGTTGAGGCTATTGCCAAAAAGCACAGCGATGCCTTGATATAAGTTGGCCTTAAACGGCCCGATAAATGCTTTAGCGATGGCATAGCCCGTTTGGTTACACTCTCGGTTGATAAGCTTCAGCAGCAAGCGACCCTGCGAACGCGTTAGCTTTTTCAAGGCGGGGCTATACTGCTTCCTCAGTCCGCGCTCCACCTCCTTGATGTGCTCATCGCGTGATCGCTTGTCGGGCAGTTCGTCGAGCACGGCCACCGTCTCGATAATCGTGAGCTTAGCCAGCTTGGCCCAAGGCAACACCTTCTTCACATTGTAGACCAAGCGGTTGTACTCCTCGCGCTCCTTGTCGTTTTTAAAGGTGAGCGGCGCAAACTTAGGCAGCGAGGGGAGAATCACGTGGGGGATAGTCTTTCCCTTATACTGCGTGCTGCCCACCTGCGTCATGATGGGCACCTCCGTCTCTTGCACCTCGGTGTCGTCCGCAGTCTTTCCCTTCGTCTTATCAGGCTCTTGAGCCTGAATGGTGAGGGCTGAGGCGAAAATTAATGTGCTGAGTGAATACAATCGTAAGCTCATAGGGTAAAGCGAATGGTTTTTATGCGACAAAATTACTAAGTTTATCACATTCGCCACGTTTTTTATTGTGAATAGATGGCGAAATCACGCAAAAAAGTAGTTACTTTGTAACGAAGAGCGGCCTAAACAGGGCAATTTGCCCACAGCAACAACTGGTTTAGCCTCCACACGGCACGCACTCCTCTCCCCACCCGTTTGCCTCTCTGCCCGCTAGGCTCGCTCCTATCACCACCCAATAACAAGCAATCACTTATGGCAAAGAATAAGAAAGGCGGCGCCACGCCCCGATTAAAGAAGAAAAACGTGGCACAACGCTTGGTGGACCTCTTCAACGAGAGCCCCGAAAAGCAATTCGACGTAAAGGACCTCTTCCAACTGCTTCGAGCCAACAATCATCCCGCAAAAATGATCGTGATGGACGCACTGAGCGACCTCGTGCTCGACGACTACATATCGACCGACGGCAACGGCCACTACCGTAACACCGTGCGTTCGAACGTGATGGACGGCACCTTCCTGCGCAAGCGCAATGGGCGCAACAGCTTCCTGCCCGACGATGGCGGAAAGAGCATCTTGGTCTGCGAACGTAACTCCCTACACGCCCTCGACGGAGACCGCGTGCGCGTAACTATGCTCGCCCGTCGAGCAGGCCACACCCGCGAGGCCGAGGTGATGGAGATATTGGAACGGAAGAACGACACGTTCGTCGGTGAAATGCAAGTGGAACACGGATACGGCTTCCTCGTCACAGAGAGTCGCTCCTTGGCCACCGACATCTTCATCCCCAAAGACCAACTCGGCGGAGCAAAAAATGGCGACAAGGCCGTGGTGAAAATCACGGAGTGGCCGACTAACTCGAAAAGCCCCATCGGCAAGGTGATCGACGTGCTCGGAAAACAAGGCGACAACAACGCCGAGATGCACGCTATCTTAGCGCAATACGGCTTGCCCTATGCCTATCCCAAGAATGTGGAGAAAGCAGCCGAAAAGCTAAGTCCCGACATTACGGAGGAGGAAATTGCTCGCCGCGAGGACTACCGCAGTGTCACCACCTTTACTATCGACCCCCACGACGCTAAGGATTTCGACGATGCCCTCTCCATCCGTCAACTCTCCGACGATGAGTGGGAGGTAGGCGTACACATTGCCGACGTGTCCCACTACGTGAAGGAAGGCGACATCATCGACCGCGAAGCGCAAAAGCGTGCCACCAGCGTCTACCTCGTAGATCGCACCATACCGATGCTGCCCGAGCGTTTGTGCAACTTCATCTGCTCGCTACGTCCCAATGAAGAAAAACTCGCTTACTCCACCTTGTTCGTGCTCAATAGCAAGGCCGAAGTGAAGCGTTGGCATTTGGCACACACCGTGATAAAGAGCGACCGCCGCTTCACCTACGAAGAGGTGCAAACCCTACTCGAGCGCAACAACTCCGCCTCGGAAGCCGACCTCGCCTTGCCTGGCGAACACCCCGAGCCGCTGCCCCAAGGTGCAGCTCCCGAGGGCGAATTTGCCAAGGAGCTGCTACAGCTCAACGAGTTTGCCCACATCCTCCGTGCCCAACGCTTCAAAAACGGTGCCATCGGCTTCGACCGCTCAGAGGTGCGCTTCGAAATTGACGAGAAAGGCCACCCCGTGAGCACCTACTTGAAGGTGGCGAAGGATGCCAACAAACTCGTAGAGGAGTTTATGCTGCTAGCCAACCGCAGCGTGGCGCAGATGATAGCCTGTCCGCCGAAAGGCCGAAAGCCCAAAACGTTCGTTTATCGTATCCACGACGTGCCCGACCCCGAGAAACTCGAAAAACTCAGTTCCTTCATCGCCCGTTTCGGCTATAAGATACGCACGGAAGGCACAAAGACCGATGTGAGCCACAGCCTGAACCGCTTGCTAGCCGACGTGAAAGGTAAGAACGAGGAGGAGGTAGTGGAGATGGTTGCCCTGCGAGCCATGATGAAAGCCCGCTACAGCACGCACAACATTGGCCACTACGGCTTGATGTTCAACTACTACACCCACTTCACCTCGCCCATTCGCCGCTATCCCGACACGATGGTTCACCGCTTGCTCACTCGCTATGCCGAGGGCGGGCGCACGGTGAGCGAGAAAAAGTATGAGGAACTTTGCGAACACTCCTCTAATATGGAGCAACTCGCCTCTACGGCCGAGCGCGCCTCTATTAAGTATAAGCAAGTAGAGTTTATGGCCGACCGCATCGGCCAAGAGTTTGACGGCACGGTGAGTGGCGTCACGGAGTTTGGCCTCTACGTGCAAGTCGACGACAACGCCTGCGAAGGCATGGTGCCCTTGCGCCTTCTGCTCGACGACTACTACGAGTTCGACGAACGCAACTTCTGCCTCATAGGCCGCCGCTACCACCGCCGCTACTGCCTAGGCGACAAGGTGCGCATCCGCTGCGAACGAGCCAACCTTGAGCGTCGCCAGCTCGACTTTGCCCTCCTCAGTTCCGAGACGAGCGAAGCCCGCGGCGCAGCTCCTAGCGAACCCTCCTTCTCGAAAGGTGGAGGCAAAAAGCAGGAGAAGAAAAAGAATAAGCGACCCCGTGGCGGCCGAGCCAAGCGCAATAACGGTAAGTAGCCTCATTCTGCGCTATTCCTCGGCATAGAAAAGCCATTCCTCGGCATAGAAAAGCCGTTTCCTCGGCGTAGAAAAAAGCAAGAAACGCTAGAAGCAAAACCTTAATGCTTCTAGCGTTTCTTTTCGCTCCGCCAAGGGGGGTAACAACAATGACACCCTACTAGGCACGCAACGTGCTCAGTAGGGTGTCAGGCTTAGAAATTGAAGTGTAATAGAAAGTAATTTCTATTGGCTTCGAATTACTTCAAGTTGGGGTTGATTTCGCTCCACTTCTCGATAGCGGGGATGATGCCCAGCTCGATGCACTCGTCACGCATAGCGGCAACGTGCTTGTAGCTTTCCTGCAAAGCAGCCATTTCCTCGGCAGAACCAACAACCTCTTCGTAGGCAGAACCCTTCTCTGAGATAGTTACTTCCATAGCCATCATGATGTGGTCGATGCCAGCGAACGATACGTAGCGACCAGCAGGCCATTGGAACTCTTCGCCGCCCATAGCAGCCTCGATCATGCGTACTGAAACGTAAGCGGGGCTTTGGAATGAAGAACGACCACGGAGCTTGATGATGTTAGAGCCGCCCTGAATAGTCTTCTGC
>CAVFOF010000124.1:0-7019 GCA_963623895.1 bacterium | reverse complement strand
GAAGTCTGTCGACAGCATCCACAAGGAACTCGGCCACATCATGTGGGAATACGTGGGTATGGCTCGTACGAAGGAAGGACTCGAAACCGCTCTTGCTAAGCTCAAGGAGGTTCGTAAGGAGTTCGAAACCAACCTCTTCGTTCCCCACATCGAAGGCGTTAACGTGGAGCTCGACAAGGCTATCCGCTTGAACGACTTCATCACGATGGGTCAGCTCATCGCTATCGACGCCCTCTATCGTGAGGAAAGCTGCGGCGGTCACTTCCGTTCAGAGCACCAGACTGAAGAAGGCGAAGCTAAGCGCGACGACCAAAACTGCTTCTACGTATCGTGCTGGGAATACCAGGGCGAGGACAAGAATCCCGTTAAGTACGAAGAGCCTCTCAAATACGAAGCAATCGAAGTTAAAACCCGTAACTATAAGAACTAATAAGCCATGGCTAAGAACATATCTTTCACTATTAAGTATTGGAAGCAAAATGGCCCCAAGGATGCGGGTCACTTCGACACTCGCGAGATGCACGACATCCCCGACGACACCTCATTCCTTGAAATGCTCGACATCCTCAACGAGGAACTCGTTGCAGAGGGCAAAGAGCCTTTCGTCTTCGACCACGACTGCCGCGAAGGTATCTGCGGTATGTGCTCGCTTTACATCAACGGTACGCCCCACGGTAAGACCGAGGCTGGCGCTACTACCTGCCAGCTCTACATGCGCCGCTTCAATGATGGCGACGTAATCACCGTTGAGCCTTGGCGTTCGGCTGCTTTCCCCGTAATCAAGGACTGCATGGTTGACCGCTCGGCTTTCGATGAAATCCAGGCCGCTGGTGGTTACATCAGCATCCGCACTGGTGCTCCTCAGGACGCTAACGCCATCCTCATCCCCAAGCAAGACGCTGACGAGGCTATGGACTGCGCCACTTGCATCGGCTGTGGTGCTTGCGTAGCAGCTTGTAAGAACGGTTCGGCTATGCTCTTCGTAAGTTCTAAGGTTAGCCAGTTTGCTCTCCTTCCCCAAGGTCGCCCCGAAGCCGCTAAGCGTGCCAAGGCTATGGTTGCCAAGATGGACGAGCTCGGCTTCGGTAACTGCACCAACACTCGCGCTTGCGAGGCAGTTTGCCCCAAGAACGAGTCTATCTCCAACATCGCCCGCTTGAACCGCGAGTTCATCAAGGCTAAGTTGGCCGACTAAGCCCCATCATTAATTAAGTATACTGACGCAGCCGTTTTTAATTTGCCTTTTTAGCGGATGCGGACGTCATAAATCTCCTCATGGCTCTCTTATTGAGTGATGAGGAGATTTTTTTTTCCTTGAACTATGAATTTAGACGGGGACTTTTCATTGAGCTATGAATTTAGAGGGGGACGTTTCATTGAACTATGAATTTAGACGGGGACGAGCCGAAAGCCCTGAGCTAGGTGGGGGGGCTTCTGCCCATCCTCGTCTAAATTAAATACTTGAGTAACGCTTACCCCCACCTAAGTAGTTACCCTTCCGCTGAAGGGTAACGCTCATTTATTGTCTTTCTCCGCTTACAATTTGCCCAATAATAGATACGAAAAGAGCAAAACGTAAGACGGAGAACTTTATTTTATAAATAATGAATAATAACGAATGAAGAACTTTGGCGGATTGTTTAAATATGCATACATTTGCAAAGCATTGTGAGAGAGAAAGCGCATAGAGAACGTCAGTTATTTATCCACTAGACCCTCCCCTTCCCGCTTGACTCCCCTTCCCTTCCCACTAGGCTACCCTCCCCATAAGGAACAAACAACATCAAATAAAAATATTACCTGCTTATGAAACAGCTTTACGCCACTCTAGCAGCAGCCTTACTAGCCGCCGCCCCCTCCTTGGCACAAACCGCTCCAGCTAAGGCAAAAAATCATCGTGTTCAGTCTCCTAAACTCAACGTGCGCTCTGACCTTCGTGCTCCCATCGCCTTTAATGGCTTGAAGCAACTGAAAACTCCCACCGAGCTGCGCACCACGCTATGCAACAAGGCTCGTAGCCGCCACGCTCTGCGCGCCACCACCTCCGACATCATCAGCACGCAGCCCGAAGGCACGCTCCACGACAACTTCTACCGTTCGGGTCAAAGCTTCGTCTACCTCTGGGTGGGCGTGATGGAGCAGCCGATTGATGGTCTTTATGGTAAAGTGGTAGAGGCTGCCGACAACAAGACCGTTTACATCTACAACCCTGTCAACTCCTTCTACACCTCCTCGTGGGTGAAGGCCACCCGCACCCAAGGCGATACGCTCGAGGTGAAACTTCCCCAACACATTGCCCACGTAGACTACTCTGACGACGGGAGCGACGCGCAAGACGCTTATCTTTATAAGATGAAGCTCGAATCGGTGGAGGAAGACGGCGAAACCTACTCCACTTTCGTGCCCGACACGGACCAAACCGCTAAATTCATCTACCGCAACGACTCGCTCCTCTTCGTCAACACGACAGCAGATAGCAAACTCCTCGGTGTGGCCGATGCCGAAGGTAATTGGTATGGCTATGGCGACTACGTGAGCCAGTGGGGCGTGTTCAACGATGAGCCCGTTAGCCCTGAACACACTGAGGCAGATGTTGTTAGCCAGACGGCTATGGTCTACGATGAGTCGGGTCAGACCTACGGCCGCATCGTCAAAACCACTCAAGAAGACGACAAATACTTCGTGCAAGGCCTCAACCGCAACATGCCCAGTGCTTGGGCAAAGGGAACGGCCGACGGCAACAAAATTGTGTTCAAGAGCAAACAATTCATGGGCTTAGACCCCGTGACGGAGTCGTTCACCTTCTTCCAGCCGCTTGGCCATGAAGAACTGACGATTGACTACGGCGATGGCGACGTTGAGACCTACACCGACTACTGCCTTATGGATAGCATCGTGTTCGACTTCGATCGTGACAATTTGGCTATGGTTAGCGACAGCAGCCTCTGCGTAAACCAAGGTTATCAGCAAGTTAATCAAATCTACACTTACGATGCGCCCGCCTTCACTCCTTGGGAAGATAAGCCCCGCACTCCGGCCGCTCCCATCGACGTGACCTACGAACCCTATGATGAGGACTATGGCTACGGCTACCTCACGTTCGTTCCCAACGAGTTCACCGACGACGAAGCGGAGGACGTAGATTTGCTCGACGTGAGCAAACTCTATTTCAACGTCTACATCGACGACGACGTCTACACCTTTGACCCCGACGACTACACCTCGCTCACGGAGCCGCTCACCGACATCCCCTACGACTTCACCGACGATAACCAAATCATCAACTATGCCGGGCAGTTCACCATCATGACCTACATCACTGGCTTCGACAAGATTGGCGTGCAAGCCATCTACAAGGGCGGTGGCGAAACCCGCAAGTCGGAAATCGTCTACATCGACCTCGCTAGTGTGAAGAACGCTACGGCCGATGGTGCCACTCCCCTCTCCACCACCTACACCGACCTGCTTGGCCGCAGCGTAGTTAAGCCCACAGGCCACGGCGTGTTTGTGAAGAACGTACACTTTAGCGACGGCACGGTGAAGAGCGTAAAATTCGTGCGATAACCTTTTATTCCTATAAACATACGCTCATAGGGCTTATGAGAACAACCGCTCATAAGCCCTTTTTAGAAACAATCGATATGAAATCATTCTATAGCCGCCTCTTGGCTCTGCTCAGCCTCGTAGTGAGCCTCCCCACCCTCTCAGAGGCGCAAACCAACGCTCCCGTGGGCATGGAGTATAGCTACGACGACGGTAGCACCCGCCTAGCCCTTTGGGGCACGGGCAAGAAGGAAACCTACGATGTGGCCATCAAAATCGATGGCAAGAACGGCCTGAAAGGCACTACTGTCAGCGGCCTCTACCTCTATCTGCCCGAAACGCCCAATATCAGCAACCTCCACGTGTGGATGAGCCACGAACTCACCCTCGACGCAAAGAAGCAGAACGTGGCCGACATCTGCACGCAGAAGGTGGACTCCACCCTCGCCTTCAACCAAGCCTACATCGCCTTCGATCAGCCCTACACCCTAGACGAATCCCCCGTCTACGTGGGCTATAGCTTCACCGTGCCCGCCACGGACAAAGCCTCGCTCAATCCCCTACTCCTCTCCTACAACACGGCCGAGGGCGGCTTCTACCTACACACCTCAAAGAAGTATATGAAGTGGATGGAGATGAATTCCTTGGGAAATCTTGCCCTCGTGGCTCTGCTTACCAACGCTCCTGCCAATCGAGCCTATCTTCAGGCGCAGGATGTTTACACAAAATGCGACAGTGCCGCCTATGTCCCCTTCGTTCTCACTAATACTGGAGCCAACGGCGTGCGCAGTTTTGTGGTTAGTTCTACGGTAGACGGCATCACCACCACCCACCAATTCGCCCCCTCAGCTAGCGACACCCTCCCCAATCGCTACGGAGCTTACAACACTTTCGAACTCAAACTCCCCGCCCTCGGCAGCGACGGAGCCTATCCCTATCAACTCCAACTCACGCAAATTAATGGCATAGACGTGACCGAGGATGCAAGCACCGCCGAGGCCGTGATGGACGTGCGCCAGTTTGTGCCGCGTCACCGCTCTGTGCTAGAGGAGTACACTGGCACATGGTGTAGCAACTGCCCCCGTGGCTATGCCGCCATGGCTGCCTTGAAGCGACTCTACCCCGACGATTTCATCGGCCTAGCCTACCACGGTGCCTCGGGCAACAACAAAGAGCCGATGAAGGTGATGGAGACGGCCGATTTCCCCATGGACGTCAACGCCTTCCCTATGGCTTCGCTCGACCGCACCGCCCTACTCGACCCCTACTACGGCTCTACCACGACCAACGGCTTCGGCATAGCCGACGAATGGCTCGCCGCCACGCTTAGTTATGCTCCCGCCAACGTCGATGTCGAGGCGACCCTGTCGCCAGAGGGCACGGAGGTGCAGGCCGAGGCCATCGTGACTTCTCCCCGCGACCTTCCCGACAAGAGCTACAAGGTGGAATTTGTGCTCTTGGCCAACAACCTTCGTGGCAAGACGGGCAGTTGGAATCAAGAAAACGGCTACGCTGGCACCTCGATTACCGACTTCGAAATTCCCGAGATGAAGCAGTTCTGCGAAGGCAGCAGTTCGGTGGCTGATCTTCCCTACAACGACGTAGTCGTGGCCACCACTCGCCTACGTGACAACGATGTTTTTTTCAACTTCCCCCTCGAAGCCTACACTCCACAACTTGCCAAGGCCGATTTCGACCTCAACAAAGCATGCAACACCGAGGGCGAAAACCTCATGCAAGATCGCACGGCACTCCAGGTGGTAGCCCTGCTCATCGACTGCGAAACGGGCTACGTGGCCAATGCCAACATTTGCCATGTAGATGCTACCGATTATGTAGCGTCCGTGCCTAGCATCACTGCTCCCACGTCTGCCCTACCCTCCGCATGCTACGATCTCACTGGCCGCCGAGTGGCTACACCCACCCACGGCATCTACATCAAAGATGGCCGCAAGGTGGTGATGTAGACAGCGATAAAAAAAGCGAAACACATCTATTTATTCACTACAATACACAACGAAAATGAAGACACCACGCATTCTCGTGCGCCTAGCCCTAGGTCTAGGCCTCACCATGAGCCTAACGCTCACCTCGTGCAACGACAATTGCAGCGACATCTCGTCGGGCGACAACGGTAACAAGCCCCAACTCACCGACCTCGAGTGGGACAAGCAAATCACATTGCAGCGCCTGCTCGGAGCCTTAGCCAGTCAAGACACCTTGCCCGCCAACTGGAACGCATCGAGCTACATCGTGAGCACCCCCACTATAGGCGAGCCGGCCGATGAAGCCACCCCCAATGCCGTGCGCCTCGTAGCCACTTGCAACGTAGAGCAAGCCTATCGCGAATATTGCAGCTACATTGGCAAAACGGCCGACACGGAGCCTACCGCTGACACTTGGCAGATGGACGGCATTGGCTCTGTCAGCTTCACCCCCAACAACGAAGCAGCCCTCTACGCTACTGTCAAGGTCAACATCAAGCAGCTCCCCTCGCTGCAAGAAATTCGCTTCGTGCCCCCCACAGCACTAGGCAATAACGATGGCGACGACGTGCAGTACTACTACTCCTTTGGCGACGTCATTCAGGACAAAAACGGCAAATATTGGGTGTGTGTGCGCCCCGCCAACAAGTCGCTCAAATTGGGCAAAAGCCACTGGTGCACCTTCCAGCTCGAAGAGAGCAACTTCAAGAAGGTGGAAAAAAACCTCACCCTACCCACTGGCCTCTCGAAGAACCAAGCCGAAAGCGAAACGATGGTAGCCAACCTCTTCAACCTCATGCGCATCATCTATGAGCCCACACAATACGAGTATGTGCAATGTTTCGACAAATTCTCAAACGAAAAATTCACGCAGGCAGACGTGGAGAAACTCCATAGTCTTTGGGAGAGCGAAAACATCTGGAATCTAATCATGCCCGACTACTATCGCCAGAACAATCTCTACTGGAGCTTCATCAACGGCTGCGTCAGCCCCAATGCTTTTGCCTTCCACGTGCTACACTATGGCTACACTGGCAACTATAGCCTCCTCTACCAAAACAGCTACAAGGTCTACGACCTCTTGATGAACGCAAGAGACAGTGGCAAAGGCCTCTTCACAAGTTCGCCTTGGGTCACCGACGTCAATTGGGACGGCACCAAAGAGGTAGACCTCAGCAAAATAGCCTACGAAAACAGCAGTGATCAATACAAATACTTCGACACGGGTAAAAAAGACAATAAATACCTCTACACCTACGTGGTGCGCCACTGCACGGGAGCACAACTTCAAGGCCGTCTCTTCAGCAATGCCAACGATGCCGACCCCACCGAACCCTTCAGCACATCGGCCCCGAGCAAGCAAATCAAAGACATCCTAATCACCAAAAACAGAAATTAGCCGCCGCAACAAATTGGGGGCTACCTAACTACAAATTGGGGGCGACGCGTCCCCGCGTCGGTGCATAGAAACTTTACTCAACTCTTTTAAAA
>CAVFOF010000123.1:1971-7074 GCA_963623895.1 bacterium | reverse complement strand
AGACTTTGGCTTATTTGTTTTTTACACAATACGGCTTGTATGGGATGCTTACCAAGCGTTGATTAAAAAGAAAAAGGAGAACCGCCATTTGTAGATATGCACGACAAGCGGCGGTTCTCCTTTCAAGGAATAGACGAATAATAAAATGGTCTGACTAATGGCCTGTATTAATTTTTCTTCTCAGTTTGATTAAGCCCTTGAATTACATCGTTGGTGATGTCTACTGCAGGGTCTGCATAGAGAACATTGTCTCCGCTCTTGCTAATGATGACCTTATAACGACCATCAGCATTGTACATCTTCAAAAAATCGGCCAACTTCTTACGAAGTTCACTCTGATAGTTCTGTGTGGCGGTGGCCATCTCGCTTTCTATCTTACTTTGGAAGTTCTGAACGGCCTGCTGCTGCTTCTGCAACTGCGACTGAGCAGCCTCTGCTTGCTGCTGCGAGGTGAAACCTCCATTTTGAGCCTTATTCTGGAAGGCTACCATATCATTCTGCAACTTGCGAGCCTTTGCCTCTAGCTGTGTGCGGTAGGAACTTTGTTTCCCCTCCAACTTGGCTTGACCCACTTGGCAAAAAGTGCACTTTGCGGCTAACGTGTCGATATCCACCACCGCTACTGACGAAGAAGAGGTGGTATCAGTGGTTGCCCCAGCCTTGGGCAATCCGTTAGATTTAACCTGCAGAGCGGGTTCTTTTTTGTTACAACTAGACACGCCACTTAATGTGGCAGATGCAAGCAACAGGGCTGCAAAAGTCTTCAACGTATTCATTGTTCAATGTATTATTGTTTTTCTTTTACTCGATATTTACTTTCCCTTCGCATAGCGGCATCTTGCGACTGCACACAGCCAATGCCACGTTGGCGCATTGCCCTACTTTGGCTCACATGAGTTTTGACAAACGATTTACCAAAAAACAAGCGAACAGACAATAATGCAACGCACAATGCAACAATTATAAGGACAGCTATAAACTCTTTCATTTCTTTTTTTTACTTTTGCCTTGCAAAAAGAGAAAGGAACGCTAGTATCCGCTAGCCCCACTTGCAAAGTGGCAGCAAAGTTACACAATAAAACATTATAAACAATGAGTAATAATAATCTTTTACAACCTAGCATAGTATTCGACTGTTTCGCCGAAATCAACAAAGTACCCCGTCCCTCAAAGAAAGAGGAAAAAATGATAGCCTTTCTACAAAGATTCGCCGAAGAACTCCATCTTCCAGTAAAGGTGGACGAAACGGGAAATGTGTGCATTAGCAAACCAGCCACCCCAGGCTATGAGGATCGTAAGACAGTTATTCTACAGAGTCACATGGACATGGTATGCGAAAAGAACAAAAACATTGAATTCGACTTCGAAACCGAAGAAATACAAACATACATTGACGGAGAATGGATGCGAGCTAAGGGAACAACTCTCGGAGCTGATGATGGTATCGGCGTGGCAATGGAAATGGCTATTCTGAAGTCGAACGACATTGAACATGGCCCCATCGAATGTGTATTCACTCGAGACGAGGAAACAGGACTTACAGGAGCCTTCGGCATGAAGAACGACTTTATGCATGGTAGTTACCTTATTAATTTGGACTCTGAAGATGAGGGACAAATCTTCGTTAGCTGTGCAGGAGGGGTGCGCACTACTGCCACATATGACTTCCCTACAACAAAGATTCCCGAAGGATACGATTGTTTCCTCATCGAAGTCAAGGGACTACAAGGTGGCCATTCAGGCGACGACATCAACAAAAAACGAGCCAATGCAAACAAGCTACTTGTGCGTTTCTTGGTAAACGAAATGGGAAGAACTGACCTACGCCTAATCGACATTCAAAGTGGCGGATTGCACAACGCTATTCCTCGTGAAGGTTATGCACTATATGCCGTCCCAACAAAGGACATTGAGCTAGTTAAAAATGATCTTGAAACCTATAAGACAGCCGTTGCTGAAGAGTTCTCTGTAACGGAAAAAGGGATTAACATCTTTAACGAAGCTCATGATGCAGCCACAGAGGCAATGGAGAAGGAAGCAATGAAGCGAATGTTGCTCTCATTGCATGCTGTTCACAATGGAGTTTATGCAATGAGCCAAGACATTGAATGGCTTACTGAAACATCGTCAAACCTAGCTAGCATCCGCAAAGAAGGGGATAAGGTTGTGGTAACTACTAGTCAACGAAGCAGTGTGGCTAGCAACCTAACCAACATGGCAAGCGTGATTCGTGCTGCATTCGAACTAGGCGGTGCGAAGGTGGTAACCAATGAAGGCTATCCTGGATGGAAGTTTAACCCCAATAGCGAGATTCTGAAGATTGCGAAGGAAAGCTATACTCAACTTTTTGGTAAGGAACCCATTGTGCTGGCTATTCATGCTGGACTAGAGTGCGGATTGTTCTCTGAGAAATACCCCGCACTTGACATGATAAGTTTTGGTCCTACCCTACGCGGTGTTCACTCTCCTGATGAACGGTTACACATCCCTAGCGTGCAAATGGTATGGGATCATCTGCTTGACATCTTGAAACGAGTTTAATTCATCTCACCACAATGTGAATGATGCAACTTGTAACGATTTGCATTGAATATTTACAATACCATCCTACTTGCATATCTATCGCTACAAGATGCCTCGTTTCTCATTGTGATTAGTTTTATTTGTTTGTATATTCATCCCTCCATTTAAATTGGCACTCCGAACTCATGCGTAGTCTCCCCTATCTGCTCCTACTACTTGTTGGCATAGTTAGTTGTATGTCTGATGACGACTATACGCTCTCAGCTAATGACAAGCTCTACTTTAGCACCGATAGTGTTAACTTCGACACCATAATTAGTGGAGAACCGACCAAGACGTATAGTTTCGTTGTATACAACAATGCCAACAAGGCAATACGCATTTCATCGGTAAGCTTACAGAATGGCAACTCTTCTCCTTTTAAAGCGAATGTAGATGGTGTGGCTTTAACCGAAGGCATTACCACAGACTTTGAGATTGCTAAAAAGGACAGCATGATTGTTTACCTAATGGCAAACGTTCCTGCCACTGGCCTAGACACACCTGTATCATATAATGACAGACTTAATTTTCTAACCGAGTCAGGTGTGTCACAAAGCGTGCAACTCACAGCCTCAGGACAAGATGTCATCAACCTAACCAACACACACATCCAAAGCGATGAAACATTTGATGCCTCTCGTCCCTATCGTGTAAGAGATAGTTTAGTCGTGGAGAAAGGAGCGACCCTTACCCTAAAAGTTGGAACAACATTAATGTTCCACTCTAACGCACAACTCATTGTACACGGCAGACTATGTATCGATGGGACAGTCAACAATCCTGTCATTCTACGAGGCGATAGACTTGACCATATGTTCAAGAACCAGCCCTACGACCGAACACCTGGACTATGGGGAGGCATTCATTTTACCAAAGAATCCTATAACAACCACATCAACTACGCTGACATTCATAGTGGTACATATGGTATTAAGATTGACTCGTGTGACACTTCCACACCAACTTTAAAACTAGAGAATTCTGTTATTCATACAGTATCAAATCATGGTCTTGATGTCAGAATGGGACAAGTATTTGTTGGAAATTCACAAATTACAAATGCTGGTGGTGACTGTGTACACGTACGTGGTGGCAATCTACAGTTTATTCATTGCACCATCGGACGTTTCTATGTTTTTAGCGGAGGATACGGTCATGCACTTGATTTCGCAAACTATGAAGAAGAGGTACGCCTACCACTACAACGCTTAGACTTTAAAAACTGCATCATTACTGGTTACAACGACGACGAAATAATGGGAGATAAAAATGCTAATGCTGAAGAAGATGCCTTCAACTACTCCTTCAATTATTCCCTACTCAACACTCCTGAGCCAAAAGAGGATAGCGAAGAAATAAACAACTTCATACAATGTATTTGGGATCAGAAGGACGACACGATTAAGGATGGTGAAGAAGAAATTGTGCGTGACAAGAACTTTCGACCAGAATTCAACACGAGTCACCTTCTCTTTGAGTTTGAACTTAATTCCAAATCAAAGGCGATTGGTACAGCAAACACAAATATCACCCAAGAGTACTACCCTTATGACAGATATGGGCGAACCCGTTTCTCTGCTCCCGACATGGGATGCTATCAACATCAAAAACAAGAATAGCCCCATTCCTAACCAACAATTCAAGCCCTAAATGTACGCATTATTATATAGTTTCGTTTGGTCACTATCCAAACTTCCATTTTGGATAGTGTACGCACTTTCAGATGGCATCTACTACCTAACATATTATATTATTAAGTATCGTCGAAATGTAGTACACAACAATATTCAAAGTGCATTTCCAGACTATCCAAAGCAGAAGATTAAGCAGATTGAAAAAGAATTCTACCATTTCTTTTGTGACTACATTGTGGAAACAATAAAACTTTGTAGCATTACCCCTAGTGAGATGTACAAACGAGTAGAATTTGAAGGAGTGGAAGACATGGTAAACTGCTTGCAACATAAAGATAGGACTTTCGCATTCGTTTACCTCTCACACTATGGAAACTGGGAATGGATCTCATCAATGGCCAAGCATATCCACGATGTAAACCCCAAAGTCACCGCTGGACAAATCTATCATCCCCTGCGTAACAAGCAGTTTAATCGGCTTTTCCTAACCATACGTAGTCGCTTTGGCGGGGAAAACATATCCATGAAAGAAACCCTGAGATACATTATAAATAAACGTAAAGCTAATCAACCAACCATTATCGGCTTCATTGCAGATCAAGCTCCTAAGTGGAACAGCATCCACCATTGGACGGATTTTCTACACCACGACACTCCTGTTTTCATTGGTACAGAACAGCTAGCTAAGCAGGTAAACGCTTTAGTCTATTATGCCCATGTAGAACGTACCAAAAGAGGGCATTATCGCTGCATCATTAGACCCATGACTGATGATGCTAATAGCTTTAACAACTACGAACTAACAGATCAATATTTCAAGTTGCTTGAGCAAACTATCCAAGTTTCCCCTTCCATTTGGCTTTGGAGTCACAAGAGATGGAAAAGGACCTACGAAGAATATCTA
>CAVFOF010000123.1:0-1961 GCA_963623895.1 bacterium | reverse complement strand
TATCTAGAGCGACTAAAAAATAAATAAAATACCTTTCAAGCGTAGCATGTTATAAAGAAAAGCAATAACTTTGCGACAATTGATAAAACAACAGGAGCAAGAATTTATGAAAATTTGCGTTATTGGTTCAGGCAACGTTGCCACTCATTTCACCAAAGCCCTTTATCAGTCAAACAACCTAATAGTGAGCATATATAGCCAACATATAGAAAATGCACGAGCTTTAGCTGAACAGGTGAACTGCGATAGGCCAACCAATCAACTTAGCCAACTGCCTTCTGCTGATTTATACTTGTTTGCAATCAAAGACAAGGCACTGCATGATATAGCGCAAGCGTTGTACCAAACTAATTCCGATAGTCGACAAGGATTGTGGGTGCATACTGCTGGCAGTATGCCACTTCATACATTTCCCACAGAGGTTAGAAAAGGAGTAATATACCCATTGATGACGCTAGGCAAAACATGCCCAATAGACCTACATAAGTTGCCTCTGTTCGTATATTCGGAAAGTCAAGAAATATTGCCTATTATTACAAAGATAGCCCAACAAATATCTCCATATTTGACTACAATTAACGAGGAACAACGACAAGCGTTGCACATTGCGGCTATATTTGCCAACAATTTCTCTAACCATTGCTATACAATAGCATTTAGGATTCTTGAACAAGCCAACATCAATCCCGAATGTTTGTTTCCCATCATTGATGAAACATCTCGAAAGATACATAACATCCATCCCCTTCAAGCTCAAACAGGCCCTGCAATTAGATGGGATGAGAATGTGATAGAAAAACATTTGAAACTACTTCAAGATAATCCAGAAGTACAATCAATCTATGAATTAATCAGTCAAAGTATCCATCATTTTCAACAGCCATCAAACAAGCACAACAATGATTAACTACAATCTTAATAATATTCGAGCATTAGCCTTTGATGTTGATGGAGTACTCAGCACAAACAACGTTATTTTGTTTGAAGAAGGGCAGCCCTGTAGAACAGCAAACATCAAGGATGGATATGCATTACAACTTGCCGTGAAATGCGGACTACACATTGCTATCATAACAGGAGGAAACAGCAAAGCCATCAAAAGACGCTATGAAAGCCTAGGAATAAAAGATGTTTTTCTTGGATGTTCCATAAAGATAATCACATTCAACGAGTGGATTTCTAATAAAGGAATCCAAGCTTGTGAAGTACTTTATATGGGAGATGACATCCCAGATTTCGAAGTAATGAAGGCTTGTGGATGCAGTTGTTGTCCCTCCGACGCAGCAAACGAGATTAAAGAGATTGCTACCTATGTTAGCCCACGAAAAGGTGGTGATGGTTGTGTGCGCGATGTGGTAGAACAAGTTCTACGTGCGCAAGGTCATTGGATGACAAGCGGAAAAGCCTTTGGTTGGTAAGCAATTAATCCCCATGAAACAAATATAGACACTTGTAGTAATAAATACATAAACTTAATAGAACAAAGAAACACCATGCTTGAAAATTTAAACAAATACAGCATAGTCCTTGCAAGTAATTCCCCTCGCAGAAAGGAATTACTACAACGTATGGGCATTAATTTCAAAGTAAGAACACTCTACGGGATTGACGAAAGTTACCCTGAAACGCTACGTGGGGAAGATATTGTCTGCTACATTTCGAGGAGCAAAGCCAATGCATATCGAAGTTCTATGGCTCCCAACGAACTTCTCATCACAGCGGATACCATCGTTTACGTATCTGGCGAAGTAATGGGGAAACCAAAAAGTGCGGAGCAAGCCAAAGAGATGCTTCACAAACTTTCAGGCAAGACCCACCAAGTCATCACTGGAGTCACCATCGTCACCGCAGATAGGACAGAGAACTTTGGTGTTACAAGTCGTGTAAAGTTTGCGGAAATCACTGACGAGGAAATCGATTTCTACGTAGACAACTACCTACCCTTCGACAAGGCAGGAGCC
>CAVFOF010000122.1:2355-7150 GCA_963623895.1 bacterium | reverse complement strand
TTGAGTTTCTACTTGCGCCGACGCGGGGACGCGTCGCCCCCAATTTGTTGCTCAAATTTGTTGCTCAAATTTGTTGCTCAAATTTGTTGCTCAAATTTGTTGCTCCAATTTGTTGCTCCAATTTGTTGCTCCAATTTGTTGCTCAAATTTGTTGCTCCATTTTGTTGGTGAATTTATTTCACGATGAGCAGGGCGTCGCCGTAGGGACCGAATTTGTAGTCGTGCTTCAATGCCTGCTCGTAGGCGTTCATGGTGAACTCATAGTTGCCGAAGGCAGCCGTGAGCATGAGCAGCGTGGAGTAGGGTAGGTGGAAGTTGACGAGCATGTCGGTGGCCACGTGGAAGTCGTAGGGAGGGAAGATAAACTTGTTGGTCCAACCCTCAAACTCCTTGATGCGGCAGTCGGTGCTGCACGAGGCTTCGAGCGCACGCTGCACCGTAGTGCCCACGGCCAGCACGCGGTGGTTGTCGTCCTTCGCCTTGTTGACGATGCGGCAGCACTCGGCGTCGACGTGCATTTGCTCCGAGTCCATCTTGTGCTTCGTGAGGTCTTCCACGTCGGTGTTGCGGAAGTTGCCAAGGCCGCAGTGCATGGTGAGGAATGCTTGCTCGATGCCCTTAATCTCCATGCGCTTCATCATCTCGCGCGAGAAGTGGAGGCCAGCGGTGGGGGCGGTGACAGCACCCTCGTTCTTGGCGAAGATGCACTGGAAGCGTTCCAAATCCTCAGGCTCGCTGCCGCGGCCAATGAAGCGGGGCACGGGGGATTCGCCTAGGGCGTAGAGCTGACGCTTAAACTCGTCGTGGTCGCCATCGTAGAGGAAGCGAAGCGTGCGGCCGCGGCTCGTGGTGTTGTCGATGACCTCGGCCACGATGCTATCGTCGTCGCCAAAGTAGAGCTTGTTGCCAATGCGGATTTTGCGGGCAGGGTCTACGAGCACGTCCCATAGGCGCAGTTCCTCGTTGAGCTCACGCAGCAAGAACACCTCGATGCGGGCTCCCGTCTTCTCCTTATTGCCGTAGAGGCGGGCGGGAAACACCTTCGTGTCGTTGAACACAAACACGTCGTGCTCGTCGAAAAAGGTGAGAATGTCCTTAAACATGAGGTGCTCAATGTCGCCCGTGGTGCGGTGAAGCACCATCATGCGGCACTCGTCGCGGTGGGGTGAGGGGTACTGGGCTATTTTTTCTTCGGGGAGTTTAAACTTGAATTGTGAGAGTTTCATATAGCGATGTATTCTTTGCAAAAGTGTGGTCTTTCCGCGCTCATCGGCCTTCTCTTGGGGGCTGATGCTCAGCGAGAAAGGGCTGCGATTTTTCGAAAAGTGGCTGTGCTTCTTCGAGCGTGGGCTAAGCTTGCGGCTTGCTAGGCTTATAGAGCAAGTCGAACTCGTCGAGCGTGAAGCAGCGGTCGATGGTGAACGGGCCTACCTGCGTGCGTCGCAAGGCGGTGAGGTGGGCGCCGCTGTCGAGAGCCGTGCCGATGTCGCGGGCAAGCGAACGGATGTAAGTGCCTTTCGAGCAAGTGACGCGTAGCTTCAATTGCTGCGTCTCGGGGTCGTAGCAGACAAGTTCGAGCTCGTGGATGGTCACGGGTTTTGCACTGAGCTGCACGTCCTTTCCGCTTCGAGCCAGGTCGTAGGCACGCTTGCCCTCTACCTTACAGGCCGAAAAGGCGGGTGGCACTTGCTCAATCTCGCCCGTAAACTGCTTCAGCACCTCCTCGATGCGTTCGCGCGTGATGTGGTCGGTGGGGAAGGTACGGTCGACGGGGTGCTCGAGGTCGAAACTCGGGGTGGTGGCTCCAAGTTTCAGCGTGGCCTCGTATTGCTTCACGCCCGCTTGCATTTCCTCAATCTGCTTCGTGGCTTTGCCCAAGCAGAGCACCATTACGCCCGTGGCCAAGGGGTCGAGTGTGCCAGCATGGCCTATCTTGATTTTCCGCTTCTTAAGGGCTTTGCTCAGCACCCAACGCACGCGAGCCACGAGTTGGAATGAGGTCATTCCCAACGGCTTGTCGAAGGCAAGGATAAGGGGGATGATGCCGCCTGCTGGCGGATTGCCGTCCTCGGTGAAGAGTTCGGGCTCTTCGATATATTGGTTGAGGATTCCCTCGCAGCTAAAAAAGTTGGCCTCTTCAACGCTCAGAGAGGGGTAGGCCCTGTGGGGGATGAGGTAGGAGGTGGGGATTTTGTTCGATTCGGTCATTGCTAGCGTGGCCAAAGTGGATAGTGGGGCGGTGGGGGCGATAGTGAAAATGCCCACCCCCGCCAACGGTGGCTAGAGAGGATTATTGAAAAAAGGAGTAGACGATGGTGGCTAAGCCCACGATGGCGCAGTAGTAGGCGAAGTAGATGAGTTTGCCGCGGTTGACGATGCTAATCATCCACTTACAAGCAGCGCAACCCGAAAGGAAGGCGGCCAAGAAGCCTACAGCCAAGGGCAGAAGGCCGATTTCGCCATACGCTCCCGCCTCGTCGCCCTTCATGAGTTTCAACACGTCGAGCAGAGCCTCGCCAAGGATGGGAGGGATGACCATAAGGAAGGAGAATTTCGCCATGTTAGCCTTCTTGTTGCCTAGCATGAGGCCTGTGGCAATCGTTGTGCCCGAGCGGCTAAGGCCTGGCAGCACGGCCAAGGCCTGCGAAAGACCGATGATGAAAGCGTGGAGCAGCGAGATGTTTTCGCGCTGACGCGGACGCGCTAGGTAGGAGAAGGTGAGCAACAAGGCGGTGAGCAACAAGCAAATGCCCACGATGAGCAAGCCCGAACCGAAAATGGCTTCTACTTGGTCTTTGAAGCAAACGCCTACGATGCCAATGGGAATCATCGACACCACGATGTTGAGCACGTAGCGTTGGTCGGGGTTCAAACGGGCGAGAAAGCCGCCGTTTGAGGAGCTGCTGACCGCATTGAGAGGGTGGAAAAGTCCCTTGAGCAGAGACCAAATTTCGCCGCCAAGCACCACGAGCGTGCTGAGCACGGTGGCCACGTGAACGGCAATGGTGAAGGTCATGTTGCTCTCGGCGTCAATGCCGAACAGGGTGGACGCAATGGTGAGGTGGCCGCTGCTGCTCACGGGTAGATATTCCGTAAGGCCTTGCAGCAAGCCGAGTAAGAGGGCTTGTAGCGTGTCCATTAGATGGGGTAGAATTCAGTCTGTGTGGTTGTGATTGCTTATTTCGTCTCTATTTCTTCCTTTTCAGATGTTTGGGGCGTATCTTTGGGCTTACGCACGATGGCGTAGACTATAAAGAGGTAGCCAAACAGGCACACAGCGGGTGCCACTTTGATGTGTCGTGCGTCGAAGATGCTCGCGTTGAACGTGCCTTCGTTCGAGCCTGAGCCAGCCATCAGCACCATGCCAATTATCACGATGGCCATGCCCACGGCGAGCAGAATGAAGTTTGTGCGGTCGAAGGCAAATACCTTCTTACTAGTTGGTTTCATTGCTTTATCAATGTGTAGTTTTTTAAATTTCTTTTTGGTCGGTCAGTAGTCTAAAACGGAGCTACTTAATTTCCTTATGGTCGGTCAGTAGTCTAAAACGGAGCTACTTTCTTCTTCTTTTCTTTGTGCTTCTTTTCCTATTTAATATAGACATCGCCTCCGTGCGTGTTGAGGTGGCGATTGACCGAGAGGTAGGCGCACCAAGCGGTGAGCCCGATGCCGCACACGAGCACGCAGCCTAGGGTGGCAATCCACACCTCGGGCGTGATGAGCTGGTTGAGGTAGATGTCGCCCGCTCCAGCCTCAAATTGCAGATAATAGATGCCCGCCCCGAGCAAGCCGCCAGCTATGAGGGCGGCCACGAGGCCGATGCGCACGGCTTTCAGTATGAACGGACGGCGAATGAAGCTCCACTTCGCTCCCACGAGTTTCATCGTTTGGATGCTATAGCGGCGAGCGTAGACGCTCATGCGGATGATATTGTTGATGAGCGACACCGACACGAGAGCCAATAGCAGAGCCACGCTGAGCAGTCCTAGCCCCACGGCGGGGATGGTGCGGTCGAGGCTTTGCATGATGTCGTGCGGATAGTTTATTTCGGTCACTCCAGCGAGCTGGGTGATGCTTTTCTCGTAACGAGCAAGGGAGTCGAGGTTGGCGTAGTCGTGGTTGAGATACACCTCAAACTCGGCTGGCACGGGGCTACTGCCCTCGAACGTGCCGAGGTCGCCGCCCATGGCTTCGTTCATGTCGGCCATGCCCCTCTCCTTCGAGATGTAGACCACTTGGCGGGCATAGGGTGCTCGCTTCAAGGCCGACTGGGTGGCGTAGAGGTCGGAGTGGCTGATGCTGTCGTTGAGCATCACTTCGATGGTGAGCCCTTCGCGTAGCTGACGGCTGAAGTTGTTGCCCACGGTAACGAATAAAACCACCAAGCCCAGCAGCAGTAGCACCATGGTGGTGCTGATGCCTGTGGTGATGGTGGCAAACTTGCCTGTGCGTCGTGCTTTATGTTTGGTCTTGCTCATGCGGGTTGCGTTGTGAGTGCCTCGATGAGGGGCATTCTTAGGCTAAATTCGTACAAAAGTACTACAAAAATAGGGGCTTGCCCAAATAAAAGCCATTTTTTAACACTTTCGGCCTAATAATTCTTGCTTTCAGGGCGATAGCCTTCTGCTGAATGTGCTGCTTTCTGCTTAGAGCGTTCGGATTGGCTCAACTATCAAATCGGATGGACTCAACTATTAAATCGGATGGACTCAATTATCATTTTTTTTGAGCAAGGTAAGAAATGATGACAAAAACAGTACTGACTATCAGTGGTCTACGAATAGTGCTTACTACC
>CAVFOF010000122.1:0-2345 GCA_963623895.1 bacterium | reverse complement strand
GTTCGGATTGGTTTAACTATGAAATCGGATTGGCTTAACTATCAAATCGCATAGGCTCAACTATCATTTTTTTTGGGATGTGGTAAGAAATGATGACAAAAACAGTGTTGATTATCAGTGGCCTACGAAGAGTGTTTACTACCCGCCTAATCGTGAAAACTACCCGCCTAATCGTGTTCACCTAGTGGCCTAATCGTGAAAACTAGCCGCCTAATCGTAAAAACGCGCTGCGCTAAGCGTTTTTTGCGCCCTTACACTAGTCGAATATAAAGTGGCGAATTAGGGGAAACTTAAAGAAATGACCTCAAAATTGGGGGCGACGCGTCCCCGCGTCGGCGCAAGTGGAAACTCCCTTCTTTTTATGGGTTTCTTTCTAGCGTTTCTTCTTGCGCCGACGCGAGGACGCGTCGCCCCCAATTTTGGGGTCATTTTCGTAATACTCAAAGTCTTATGCAATAAGTTTAACCTCAACTTCTATATTCGAAACTTGAGTAACTTCCTCTTGTAAACGTTGGTTTCGCACTGCTCGAACCCCTCGCTTTGGTAGAGGCAGTTGGCCGCTTGGCGCGAGGGGCGCGAAGTAAGGTTGAGCGAGTCAGCCCCTTGTCGTCGGGCTTCGAAGGCGAGGTGTTGCAGCAGCCATCGGGCGTAGCCTTGGCCTCGAGCCTCGCTACTCACCACTACGTCTTCCACCCAAGCCTTAAGTCCCGTGAGCAAGGGGCAGAGGCAGAGCGTGGCCGTGGCTTGCAGTTGATTTTCAGCGTTATATAGCAAATAGATGGTGGAGCTTTTGGCTGCAGCAGCGTGGCAAAGTTGCGTGAGCGATTGCGCAGTATGCGTGGGTGCATGGTCGGTGAGTTCCGCTAGCAGCAAGTTGAGCCGTTGGGCGGTGAGCTCGGTGCAACGCTCCGGTGTGAGCGGCTCGATGTGGCCGAGGTGGCTTCTACGTTCTAGTTCGCTGATGCTCACGCCATAGAGGGGATGGACGAGCGAGGGGGTTATCTCGGCCAATGGTTGCAGCACGAATTGGCGGCAGTGGAGGGCGGGGTGGGGCAGTAGCAGACTTTCGCTCTTCAAGATGACTGGTAGGCCTTCCGCATCGAGCCATAGCAGCAAGTCGATGTCGATGAGGCGATCGGCGTAGTGGCCTTGGTGGCTCTTGGAGGTGCGCCCCATTTCTCGTTCCAGCTGCTGTGTGATCCGAAGGGCTTGGCTGGGAGTGGTGTTGTCGGTTAGTTCAACCTCGATGGCGGTGTTGAGAAATAGGTTGTCCGACTCGAAGCCCACGGGTTCCGTGGTGATGGGTGTGGCTTGCTTGGTCACGCGGCCCAATCGCTCGTTGATGAGTTGCGTGGCGCGTTGCAGGTTTTCGGCGCGTTGGCCCAGATTGGTGCCTAGTGAGAGGTAGAGGGTTTGCATGGGGTGGGGTAGTGAATTTTTTAGGAGGATAGACCGCTGTAGCTACATTAGGGCTTCAACCTCCTCTTTGCTGAGGTGGGTGTAGAGCACGACTTTTTCAGGGCTTAGCCCATCGGCTAGTAGCGATTGGGCTAGGACGAGCCGTTCCTTGTGTTGCGCTTCCTCGGCTTGCCGCTTGCCAATTTCTATGCCTTCAGCTCGACCTTCAGCTCGACCGATCTCAATTCCCTCGGCCACGCCCTCACGGCGAGAGTTGCCAATCACGTCGTTTTGTATCATAATAGCATTAATATGCTCGTCGTAGGCGTAACGCTCAGCAGCAGTCATGTTATAGTATTGCAATTTGTCGCGCACCTCTTTGAGTCCGGGGGCTTGCGGTTTGTCGCTTACGACGCCCTCTTTGAGATAGCGCATCCATTCTTCCATGGGCGATACGGCCACTTTGTCGAAATTGTTGACACGGATGAGGTAGTAGGTGGGGAAAATGTCCTCGGGCGATTTGCGTACTAAGGTGTCGCGCTCTCGGGTGGTTATCTTGAGCTCGTCGTTGGTGTGCAGACCTACGAAGCGGTTCTGGCCTTTGTAGATGTAGTCATCGCCTTTGCCGATGTCGAAGTAGAGAATGCTGATGGAGTAAATCTTCTTTACTTCCCCGTAGCTATCGCCAAGGTTGATGTGTTCGGTGATGGCCTTTGCCACTCCGTAGAGGATGCGCTCAAGGTAGTGCACCTCCGTGGTGTTTTGTATTTCGACGATAATGATTTCGTCCTTGCTATTGCGAGCCTTAATATCTACCCGATTGAATTTATCGTCCTCGCTCTGCTGATTTCCTTCGCTCTCCAAGATTTCTACTATCTCTATTTTCTCACCGAGAAACACGGTGAGGAAACCTTCGAGCACGCCAAAATTGGCTTTCTGCCGAAGCA
>CAVFOF010000121.1:1158-7175 GCA_963623895.1 bacterium | reverse complement strand
TCTCAGGGCAACGTGAAGACCGACGCCAAGGTGACCATCGGTAATGCCTCCGACCTCGTGCCAGGCGCAGCAGGACAGCTCAACGCCATCCCCCGACTCGGCATCCCTGCCACCGTGCTAGCTGACGGCCCTGCGGGACTTCGCATCGAACCTACTCGCACGGGAACGGACAAAACCTTCTACTGCACCCACTTCCCCATCAACACCGTGATGAGTGCCACTTGGAACACTGCCCTTGTAGAGAACGTAGGCAAGGCCACGGGGAGTGAGGTGAAGCACTATGGGGTGGATGTTCTTCTCGCTCCCTCCACCAACATTCATCGCAATCCTCTGAACGGGCGCAACTTTGAGTATTATTCCGAGGACCCACTGCTTTCTGGCAAGATATGCGCCGCCATGGTAAGAGGGGTGCAAAGCAACGGCGTGGGCACTTCGTTGAAGCACTTCGCCCTCAACAACCACGAGACCAACCGCTCGGGCGTCGACGTAATCGGCACTCCGCGCACCTTCCGCGAAATCTACCTCAAACCTTTCGAAATAGCCGTGAAAGAGGCACACCCTTGGACGGTGATGACCTCTTATAATAAGATAAACGGCACGATGGCGAGCGAGCGTTGCGACCTTGTCACCGAAATTCTTCGCCACGAGTGGGGATTCGATGGTATGGTGATGACCGACTGGCTCGGTGGAGAGAGTGCCGCAGCGCAGATGGAGGCGGGCAACGACTTGCTCATGCCTGGCAAACTCTCTCAGCGTGAGGAAATCAAGAAGGCTGTGCTCACGGGGCGTCTCTCGCTAGAAATTGTCGACCGCAATGTGAAACACATTCTTCAATACATCCTTAAAACGCCACGTTTCAAAGGTTATCAGGCAGACAATAATCCCGACTTGAAGGCGAATGCCCTCGTCACCCGAGAGGCCGCCACCGAAGGCATTGTGCTGCTGAAGAACTTGAAGAATGTGCTACCTATAAATAATAAGGTGAAGAACGTGGCTCTTTTCGGTCGCACGTCTTACGACTTCATCGCTGGCGGCTCGGGCTCGGGCAACGTGAACCACGCCTATGTGGTGAGTCTGCTCGAAGGCTTAGGCAATGCGGGGTTCTCTGTGGACGAAAACCTCAAAGCGGCTTACGAAGCCTACATTCCCGAACAGAAAAAGTTGCTGCCCGTGCCCACTGGCCGACTCGCAGCCCTTTTGCCCAAACACTTAGTGCCAGAAATGGCCATTGACGACCAAATGCTTGAGCAGTCGGCTAAGGGCAACGACCTAGCCATCGTGACCATCGGTAAGATTTCGGGCGAGTTTGCCGACCGTAAACTCACGGACGATTTCAACCTTTCGGCCACCGAACAAGAGATGCTTACCAAGGTGAGCAAGGCGTTCCACGCCAAGGGCAAGAAGGTGGTAGTCATTCTCAACGTGTGTGGCGTTATAGAAACAAAGAGTTGGGCGGACAAGGCCGATGCTGTAGTTGTGGCTTGGTTGCCTGGACAGGAAGGCGGCAACTCCGTGGCCGACATTCTCACTGGCAAGGTATCTCCTTCGGGGCGCTTACCGATGACGTGGCCTATGAGCTACGCCGATGTGCCTTCGAAGGACGATTTCCCCGACACCGACAACGTTAGCGACGAAGACCTCATGAACGTGATGACGGCTAAAGAGAGCAACAAAGAACCCGTAAAGAATTTCGACTATGTGGAGTATAATGACGGCATTTACGTGGGCTATCGCTACTACACCACCCGTAATGTACCCGTAGCTTATCCCTTTGGCTATGGATTGAGCTATACGCAGTTTAAGTATGGCAAACCGCAAGTTGCTACCGACAGTGAGGGCAACATAAAAGTGAGTGTCGAGGTGAAGAACACGGGCAAAATGACTGGCAAGGAAGTGGTACAGCTCTACGTATCCGCTCCTGGTAAGGACATGGATAAGCCCGAACGCGAACTGAAGGGTTTTGCCAAGACGAGCAACTTGCAACCAGGCAAGTCGGAAGTGGTGACCATCGACATTCCTTATCGTGACCTCGCTTCGTTCAACGAGACAGATAGTCAATGGCAGGTGGAAGCTGGCGACTATAAGGTGATGGTGGCCAAGCATGCTGCCGATGCCGAGCCGCTCACTTCTGTCGTCACGGAGAAAGCGGGCGTAGTGGAACAAGTGCGCGAATGCCTAACAAAAGTAACGGAGTAAAAATTAAAAAAGAGACTACGCTATGTATAAGTTTTTAAGCTTATTGACGGGAGCCGCCCTGATTGCACCTGTCGGCATCAAGGCACAAGAGGAGGTAAAGACCGACACTGTGCCGCAGACCAAAGAAGTGAAAAACCGCAACGTGATGCTCAATGCGTCCAGTGACAACCAGCCGCGCCAGATTTCCATCGGACTGCCCGAGAACAAGTCGGCCACCATCTACGAGGACGGGCTGCCCGTGTCGTACAGCATGTGGCCCTGCTTGCCCTATCTCTACTGGATGTCGACAGCTCAGCATAGCAGCACGGGACTCATGTCGCTCGGCGAAAGTGCTATTACGAGCGGCGAGGTAAACTATGCCGTAATGTCGAAAACGCGCACAGGCGGAAAGAAGTTTGAGGGCCATGCTAACTACACCACCAGCACCTACGCCTTGCAGCGTTTCGACCTCTCGCTCGCTGGCCCTATCGCCAAAGGGTGGTCGTACTCGCTCGGTGGATTGGTCAACTTAGACCCAGGTAGCAATCCGATAGCCGACTCGCAGTTGTCGAGCGACCGCAAAATCTTCAAGGCCGCCATCAGCAAGGAGTGGAACGAGGGACGAGGTAAGTTCAACGTGTTCTACCGCTACTCTTACACCAAGGACCTCAAGGACAACTACGGCCCCTTTGTCTATGTGGGCGATGGTTCGGTGAAGGAGTACAATGGTTTTAGCCTAGGTCACGACGGATTCCTTCCAGCTAACGGCTTGATGGAATTCACGAGTGTGACCACTGGTGAGAAGAAGAGCATCTATCGCAAACAAGCTCCCCACTGCATGAACAATAGCGTTATTGCTAATCTCGACTATACCTTCCTCAACGGCATGAATCTCAACGTTACGTCAAAGTATAGCTATGCCAATGCTCACTACCATACGCTCACTTTAGCTGGAACGGGCATGGCTGGGGCGAACGACGGTTACACCTATGCCTACGACGATGGTACGCACAAGGCGGGCGAAGCCTACACGGGCTACTACAATAGCCGCTTCATGCTCCACGACAATGGTTTTCAGCGTTCTTGGCTCACCACGGCCGAACTCACGGGCAAGAGTCACGACTTGGCACACAGTTGGCGCATCGGTGCGAACCTTTGGTGGGACAGACAGGGGCTTGATGCCAGCACGGGCATCTATGCTCACACCGTTGAGGCGAACCCCGTGTGGCTGAAGCACAATGGTGAGATGGAAGGCGGCGTCAACACGGGTGGCGAATACTATAACACGCACGAAACGAAGTTTGCCCTCTACCTCTCCGACGATTGGCAGGTAAATCGCAACCTCTGGCTCTCAGCTGGTGTGCGTGCGGAGTGCTACTCTATCGGTGGGCAGAACGCTTATGCCTATGCTAATGCTACCGACCAAACGGCAACCATCGACGCTAACCGCCGTACGCTTGGTTGGAGTCTTTCTCAAGGCGAGAAGACGCGCTTCAACAAGCATTGGATGAATCCAGCCGCCACCATCAACGGCCGTTACACCATCGCTAAGGGTTTCGGCGTGTTGGCAGAGTATGTCTATGCCATGCAACACCCCAAATCGGAGGACTTTGCTGGTGCCTACATGCCCGTGCTCGACCCCGTTCAGATTCATTTCGGCAAGGTGGGCATCTTCTGGAATACGCCTTGGATGCAACTCGTGTCGCAGGTGTCGATTATCAACCAAAGCAACTACAAGAGCCGCTCACAATTCACTAACCCCACCAACTCCGCCGATGTGGTGACCATCCCCATCACCTACGACGTGCAGACCATCGGTTGGACCACCGACGTGGTGCTCAATCCCTTCAAGGGCTTCAACTTCCACGGCTTACTCACGCTGCAAAGTCCTAAATACAAGAACTTCGAAATGACGGCAGAGTTTAGCGACGGCACGTCGAAGAGCTACAATTTCGACGATAAGTTCACCACGGGGGTGAGCAAGGTAATCGTCGAACTCGATCCTAGTTACTCCTTCTATAAGTTCCGCGTATGGGCAAGTTTCCGTTATCAGAGCAAGCAGTACATCAATAAAACCAACTCGCTCTATTTCAACGGCCGTTGGGAAAGTTTTGGCGGTGTAGACTACAACCTCAACAAACACGTAAGTTTCTCCGTCAACTTCATCAACTTCCTCAACACGAAGGGTTGCTCGGGTAGCATCTCAGCTGCCGACCTCCTAGAGGATGTTTCGGCCTACAAAAACTACGTAATGGCGGGCACCTACATCCGTCCCTTCACCGTAGAGTTTGCTGCCCACATCAATTTCTAGTACAGCAACTCAGCAAAGAAATGATCACAAAATTTGGGGGCGCATTGCCCCCAAATTTGTGATGTTTCAATTAGATTTATTACTTGATGGTATTGTTCTCTAGAATTGCTCCAACAGCCCTTGGCAAGCATCCTCAAGCAGTTCGATAACGAGTTCGAAATCGGCTGCGTCGCCATAGTAGGGATCGGGGATGAGGTGAGCCTCAGGGTGATGCTGCAAGTAGCTCGCCATGGTGACGATTTTGTGGGCAGCGGCCTCGTTGGGAGCGAGGCACTGCAGCGATTTCTCGTTGTTGTGGTCCATGGCTACGATAAGGTCGAAGTGGTCGAAGTCTGTGAGCGTGATGGGGCGTGAGCGGTGTGTCAACTCGTAGCCGTGTCGGCGGGCATGATGGCGCATGCGCTCGTCGGGCAGTTCGCCTTCGTGGTAATCAATCATTCCGGCTGAGTCTATTTCAAACTCTGCGCTACGTTGCGCTTGGCTTACTAGCGTGCGAAAGATTTCCTCGGCGGTGCATGAACGGCAAATATTGCCAAGGCAGATAAAGAGAATGCGGTGTGGAGTCATTCGGGAAAGTTCGTAGTTTTAAATTGATAGTTGCAAAGTTAAAAATAATTGGGCTTACATGCTAAATCACGAAGCATGTAAGCCCAAATTAGGTTATAAAAGCGATGCTTTCTTCTTACTTAATCACCTTAAACGTCGTGCCATTCACCTTCACGAGGTACGTGCCACGAGGCTGTGTGGCGATAGAGGCTGTGAGCTGCTGCGTGTTGCTCTCAGTCGAGGCTGAGGCTACGAGCGCACCGCCGAGGTCGTACACACTGAGAGTGGTGCCAGCAGCGATAGTGCCTTTGCAAACTACGAAGCCGTTAGCCACATTCACGTTGAGGTCGGAGGTAGTGAGTGAGGCTTCACTCACAGCGGTGGTTTCATCCTTTAGCAAGGGGCGGAAGCGCACGGTGTTGGTGAAGGTGCCCACGGGGCAGAAGTACTTATCGAGCGTGCCAGTGCCCTTACCGCAGCTGCCGTTGCCAAGCCCCTTTTGATAGTAGTCGAGGTGGAGCACTACGTCGCCTGGAGTGAGTTCCCAGCGGTGGGTGGTTGAGGCCATAGTGTAGTCTTCGTAGTTGAGCACGGAGAAGGCCACTTGCCCTTCGGCCTGCATGTGAAGCTTAAAGCCTGTCAAGGTGTCGGTCAACTCCAGTTCGCGCATGCCTTCGTGGTTACCGCACGATTGGGGGTGAGGCGTAACGCCGAAGAAGTCGGCAATCGACGACTGGTAGCGACCTACAAGGGCTGCCGTCTGGCGGTCAACGTAGTTCTCCCAAGGGCCACGAGCGTAGTAGGCGGCTTGGGTGAAGGAGCTAGGCAGAATGAGTTTTGTGCCGATGCGTCGCAAGTCGTTAGCATCTTTCGACGTGTACTTGCTCTGTAGGTCGAGTGTGCCGTCAGCATAGCAGGTGTAGGTGAAGACTACGTTGCAGTAAGAGCCTTGCTCCGTGGTGCTGAAAGTGACGCTGCCGTCGGT
>CAVFOF010000121.1:0-1148 GCA_963623895.1 bacterium | reverse complement strand
GTTTGAGTGAGCTTGCGGCTAGTGATGCCGTTTGATGCGCTCAAGCTATTGCCCGCAGCTTGGTCGTTCTCCACCCAGCGGAAATTGTCGTAAGTGAACGAGTTGTTGAGGTTGTCAATGAGCTCATAGTTGCCATAAGTCCATTCACGCAAGCGACCCGTGTTCTTGTCGAGTAGGAAGTGTACCTTGTTGTTCTCAATCAAGAAGTTGCCATATTGATTGGTCTGCAAGGTCAGTTCCTCAGTTCCCTTGTTGGTGGGAGCGTTGTCGGCCAATTTGGGTGAGTAGGTGTTCAGTTCGATTTGCTGCTCCTTGATGGGGTAGCCCGCTTCGGCCCACGAGGTGGCCTCTTTGAGCACAGCCTTGAGGTTGAGCAGGTACTCGGCATTGTTGTCGATGGTGGTGGTGAAGGGCAACTTGATTGTTGCATTATCGCCAGGCTCGGTGGAGGCTAAGGCCACCGTGTCTGTCTCAATTTCCTCGCCGTTGCGCAGCAAGGTGCACACCACGTTGTATTGGTTGAGGTCTGCGAAGACGAGACGGCTCGAGGCTTTCACCGTGTTGTTTCGCTTGTTGTAACTACCGAAGGCGATGGGGGCATACACGCTCTTCACTTCGGCCAACTTGGGTGTCCAAGCACGGTCGGCGGGGATGAGGCCGTTGTTTACGAAGTTGCCTTGATGCGGGCCGCCGAAGTCGTTACCCGTGCGATATTTTGGGAAGCCGTTCTCGGTGAGCGTGTTGTTCTTAATATCGTCGGCGCGATAGATGCTTTGATCCACCCAGTCCCACACGCAGCCACCCATGCCGCACGAACTGCTGCGGATGCTGCTCCAGTATTCGGCAAAGTTGCCCGTAGCAGTACCCATGGAGTGGGCAAACTCACACATAAAGAAAGGCTGTGAGCGTTCGTTGCCGTTGGCTTTCACGTTCACCACGCTCGTGAGGTTAGGATACATCACGCTGTAGATGTCTGTGTAGCTAGCTCCGCCGCGGGTTGCTCCTTCGTAGTGTACCACACGAGTGGGGTCGATGGCCTTGATGGTGTCGTAGGTGGCTTTCAGGTTATCCCCCGTGCCGCTTTCGTTGCCAAGGCTCCAGAACACTACTGAGGGGTGGTTGCGGTCGCGTTGCACCATGCGCAGGGT
>CAVFOF010000120.1:0-7249 GCA_963623895.1 bacterium | reverse complement strand
AGAGCTCTTCGAGTTTGCCATGCACGAAACGCAGTATCGCGACTACAAGAGCGGAGCTGCCAAGAAGCGCTTCTTGGCCGACCTTCAAGCAGCCAAAGACAAAGCTGGTGCTAGCGGCATGAGCCTTGAAGAGGCTACTGCCTTTAAGCACGCTAAGGCCGATGCCGTAGTAGCTCCCGAGAGCGGCACTATCCTTTGGGAAATTGGTGGCGATGGCGAGTGCGTTAAGAGCATTGAGCCTTTCATTGGCAAAGAATACACCGAAGGCGAACGCTTCTGCTACATAGAGAACACGCACGGACAAATCATCGAAATCCCCGCAGCCTTAGGCGGCAAGTTGGTTGAAATCAACGCTAAGCAAGGCGCACGCATCAACAAGGGCGACGTGATTGCTTACGTGCAACGCGCAGAATAAACTATAACATACATTTACAATAAAGGCTATCTTGTCAACACACAGACAAGATAGCCTTTATTATTGGGATAAGAATAATGCTTACAAATATTGCTTGGCGGCGAAGGCTCCCCAAGAACATCCTGAACAGCTTAAAGAGCATTATTAAGAATTAACGGCTACTAAGAGTAACGTTGCACTTATTCGTGTGAAGAAGAAAGAATATCATCGATAGAGAGTTGCGTAATATTCGCTATCGTTTCGGTGGGGATTCCCTGAGCAAGCATCGACTTAGCAAGGTTCATGCGTTCCTTTCTGCGACCTTCTTTCACACCTTCAGCGCGACCTTTCGTCATGCCTTCTTCCAAACCTTTCGCCATGCCTTCTTCCAAACCTTTCGCCATGCCTTCTTCCAAGCCTTCAGCTAGACCTTCTGCACGTCCTTCTGCTCGTCCCTCGGCTCTACCTATCTCTAGCCCCCTCTCTAGCCCTTTTTCTTCTCCTTGCATCAATGCCGTATCTAGAGAGTTTTTTAGGTCGCGGTAGGCTTTAAGACTATCCTCATATTCGTGAAGTTCGGATCTACTGAAATGAGCAATCTCGGCAGCCTTAAATAAATGAGCGAAGACTTTTTCCTTTAATGCAGGCGGCTGATTGTCAAGCCGCGAGAGGTTGCGAAGCACAAAGAGCCACTTGTCGAAAAGCGTTTCTAACTCCTCTTCCTTCTTGTTGAACTTAGAAATCTCCACATACTTGAAGCTCAGTTTATCATTGAACACCCGATGCGTGTCGGCATCACGAAGAGCCACATCATGGCATATCTTCTCTGGAGCGAAAGCCTCCTCACGCATATCATAGTTTAGCAAGGCTACTACATAGACGTGTTCGAGTTTAAAGTCCCAATCAGACACTTTAGGGGCTTGCTCGCGAATGGCAAAAGTGGAGTAGAAAAGCGAGCGATCCTTAAAGAACTGTTGGAAGGCATTCTGCATCTCAACAATAAACTTCTCACCACGCTCGTTCTCGCAATAAACATCAAAGATGGCCTTGCGCTCAGTGTAGACATCGCCCACGTGCTCGCTATTAAGATAGCGAACATCGGTGATTACCTGTTCCCCTTCAAAAAGGGAATTCAAGAAATTTATGAGCAAGTCCTTATTAGGCACGGTACCGAAGATGCGTTTAAAACCGAAATCGGTGAGCAAACTGATATATCTAGCTTCTGACTGTCGCATAGCTTTTCAAGAGAGTGTTTGGTTTTCAACCACAAAGTTAGCGTATTTTATTAAACACAAGCAAGCTACTTGCAGTTTTTATCGACTTACGGGAAAAACCTTTACATTGTTTGCCCACCGCTTGCAACTTTGCTAACTTTGCACTCTAAAATAATTAACTAAACTAGCACTAGGTAACGAGTAAAGAAGCACTGGTCACGCACCTCCCCTTTAACCGTTACACAACAAGAGAACTACGCTTTATGGAATCAAAAATGTCACTGCGGCATTGGCTTTCACTTTTGAGCCTCACCTTTGCCACTTTTATCTTCAACACCTCAGAGTTTGTGCCAATCGGCCTACTCACCGACATCCAACGAGATTTTCACCTGACAGAAGCCACCGTGGGCATGCTTATCTCGGTATATGCTTGGGCGGTGATGATTCTGTCGCTCCCCTTGATGCTAATGGTGTCGAAAATGGAGATGAAGAAGTTGATGCTTTGGCTCCTAGGGTTGTTCACGCTTTTTCAAGTAGGCTCGTTTCTCTCCACTAGCTACGCCCTACTCATGGCCTCACGCATTGGTGTGGCTTGCACTCACTCCATCTTTTGGTCCATTATCTCACCAATGGCCGTGCGCATCGTCCCCGAAAAATATCGCTCCATTGCCTTGAGCATGGTGGTGACGGGCTCTTCCATCGCCATGATCCTAGGTATGCCCCTTGGCCGCATCATTGGCCTACACGTGGGTTGGCGCATCACGTTTCTCAGCATAGGTATTTTCTCTGCCTTCACCTTCCTCTACATGGCCTTTCAACTACCTATAGTGCCTAGCCGAGGCGGATTTTCGCCCAAAAAGCTCCCCACCCTACTCAAGCAGCAAGGCATTATGGGGCTATACCTCTTCACACTGCTCATCTCCTCGTCCTTCTACGTGGCCTACTCCTACATTGAGCCTTTCTTGAAGCAAGTGGGGCATTATCCCGATGCCACCGTCACGCTAATGCTCATGATTTTCGGGGCTGCGGGACTAATTGGTAGCGTAGTATTTTCGAAATTCTACAATCGCAACCGCAAGCGTTTCATCACCGCTATCGTGGCCTCCTCCTCGCTCTGTTTGTTGCTGCTCTACCCCCTTTCGGGAAATTTTGCGCTCACGCTAGCCATCTGTGCCGTATGGGGTATGTCCTCGACGGCCTACAACGTGGCAATGCAGTCGAACGTCATTCTCATCACTTCGGCCGAAAGCACCTCGGTGGCCATGTCCATCTTCTCAGGTATCTTCAACCTGGGCATTGGCAGCGGAGCATTCTTTGGCGGACAAATCTGCACGCACGCTTCCATCGCCTACATTGGTTTTGCAGGTGCATTGCTTGGCTTTGTTGGTTTGGCCTATTGGGCATTCCGACTAGGCAATAGAATTTAAAAATATAACATTAGCAACCTCATGACACGTAAAAGAAAACAACGGTTTATAGCAGCAACGATAATCCTCTTTGGGATCATTCTGCTCTACACCTTTCTGCCCATCACCTCCACCGAGCAACAACTAAAAGCCATTTGCCGAGTGAAGGTGCGGGGATGCTATGAGGTAAAAGTCGACAAAGAGCACACGCTCTACCTTTCGCTACGAGCCGACTCGCTGCAACAAGGTAGCCGAAGGGCGAGCGATGTAGAACAAACGGCAGAAGGATCGGGCGCATTTGTGTCGAACGTGGGCGATGTGGTCACTAGCGACAGCGTGTGGCAGTCGGCTAAAGAGAAACTGAGCAACAAGGAATTGCAGCAACGCTTGCTCTTGCTCGACACGTTGCAAAGCAAACGCCTCGTAACCTTGCGAGAGGAAAAAAAAGAACTGGACTATTATGCAAGCAAACATTCCGTGGCCGACGATGGCTATAACGATGTGATGGCCTACCGCGCCCAATTGGAAACTCGCATCAACGAGGCCGACAGTACGCAAAGTTTGGTGAGGGAACTGCTCAAAAGGCCTCAACTAACGGCGCAACTCCACGCTTGCGCCGAGATAAAATGCGCTACCGACACGCTACGCTACGAAGCCACTTTGCGTTCACACCGACACGGACTGTTATTGCTGCAAATCAACACCAAACGACTACCGCAAGGCTGTAGCCGCTTCTCCGTGTTTCGCTGGGGGGCTTACTCTGCTGAGCCAACCCTTCTATCCTACAATGACCTAGGCGAACTATCGGTGGGAGAAATGCCCAAAGCGATTGCGAGTAAAGACACACTATTTCCTTCGGTAGAAGGAGGCATCTATGTGAACGCTTCTCACCATTTGTGTGGAGTGAAGCGAGGTGAGCAGCGAGTTTCGGCCTATCAAGTGGCACGCTTATTGCGCAACGTGCATTGTTGGCCCGTGTGGTGGTATCTGAACTTCAAAGCTTGGTGGCAACGTTGGCGAGAAGAGAACGAATTGGCCACACCGCAACTGGCGAAAAGCGAACTGCAATGCGTGAAAATCACCTTGGCCGACACACTAAGCTATGAGGGACAAGTGGCAAAACAAGCCGACTCGCTGCACCTACACGGCTACGGCAAGCTCTCCACCCCCGACGGCTCTAGTTGGATTGGTCTTTGGCAAAACGACACGCTTAAAGAGGGAAAATGCCTACTAGCCAACGGCACCGTCTACGAAGGCTGTTTCAACACGCAAGGACAAGCCAACGGCTTCTGCCGACAATATGCGGCCAACGGCGAATATTATGAAGGAGAATTTGTGGACGGAAAGCGCACGGGGCATGGCTTCAGCACGCAAAGCCGACGCATGGTGCGCTGCGGGGAATGGAAGAACAATGTGTTCAAAGGCGAACGAATGACCTACACACCGCAACGCATCTACGGCATCGACCTTTCACGCCACCAACACGAAAAAGGGAAAAAGAAATATGCCATCAATTGGGACGCTCTGCGCATCACGAGCCTTGGCACGGGGCGACGGGTGCAAGGCGAAGTAAACTACCCCGTATCGTTTGTTTACATTAAGTCGACCGAGGGTAAATCCGTTTACAATAAATACTATGCCAACGACGTGAAGCAAGCGCGCGCTCACGGCATTGCCGTAGGCACCTACCACTTCTTCAGCACCACGAGCACGGCCTCGGAGCAAGCAGCCTTCTTCTTAAAAATGTCGTGGATTGCCAACGAGGACCTCCCCCCCGTGCTCGATGTGGAACCACTCCCGTCTCAAATCAAGAAGATGGGCGGTGAAAAAGTACTATTCCAAGAAATGCTCACTTGGCTTCACCTCGTGGAGCAAAAGCATGGCAAACGTCCCGTGCTCTACATTAGCCAACAATTTGTAAACGACTACTTAGTGCATGCGCCAGCCGAACTCCGCACCTACGACGCTTGGATTGCTCGCTACGGGGAATACAAGCCCTACGTCAAACTGTTACATTGGCAACTCACCCCCTACGGATGCGTGACGGGCATTCAGGGCGATGTGGATATCAACGTATTCAATGGAAGTAAGGAGCAATTTGAAAGCTATCTAAAAAAGGAAAGCTCTAAGAAGCACGAGAGTTGATTTTACCAATCATCCCTCTTAAGGGTGGTTCTATAAATTACCAGCCTTAAAGCATTTTCCCACGCAGAAACTTCTGATAGAGGCTATGTATCTTGGCTAGCCTACTATTACAGGATTGGAATAGATTGTTTTGAAACTGAGGTGGACGTTGTAGAATATCAGAATATCCAAAGTCTTTCTGCGTAGAGATAGGTGGATACATCACCTGAGGATTGTGAGCAATCTTTGATAACACCCCATCTGCCGTATCTCCAACCTTAAACTCATAAGCCAGAATCTTAGAAAATAGCGAAGCGAAAATTACGATAAACTGCGTACACCAAAACCAATCAACACAGCTTCGGTTGGCTGCAACAGGAACGGCATTGCCAAATCCGCCAATACCTCCGTTGAGCAATTCTGCACCTTGCGAGTAAGTTTCTTTGACATTAGATAGTAAATACTCTAGAGTATACCACGGGGTAAACTCATGGTCGTCCTCGCATAATATAATAAGGTCTTCATTTCGCTCTTGAGCTTTTCTTATCGCTTTGCAAATGCTCATCCACAGTCCTACAGCTCCGACCTCATGCTCAACGGCTTCAACTATGCAAACCTTAAACTCTGGTTTATTCTTAAACTGTTGTTGTAAATGGGCCAAACGGTCTGGGCGAGATTTTAAATTAAATGCATACACTGGAATATAGAATTGGCCAAGGTCATATTTACTTTCCGACTGAGCCTTTTCTGAGCTATTGTTACTCTTTACGCATGGAGATTGACGGTTTTGAATAATCGCATCCATGATTTTATTCATGGATTTAGCCCATACGCTCCAATTTAGCCTTGTTTCGTATTCACGGCGGGAGGATTTGCGCAAAGACCTATACATTTCCTTATCTTGAAATGTTTGTTTAATCTTATCAGCATACTCCTGCGCCGTAGCATGTGGAGAAAACAAAAATCCATTTACCCCCTCACGAATGGGGTGACTCACCCCACCCCCATTGGGAGCAAGGCTAGGCACACCATAGGCGGAAGCCTCACAAAACACGATTCCATAGGCATCGAACTCTGTGGGCAGTATCAGGAAATGACTTTCTCTCATAATCTGATCGTAACGAAGTAAATCCTCTGAAACGGATTTGTCTAACCACGGAATAACCTTAACGCCAGCGTCCTCAACCTTATAAATCGGCTCGCATCCTATAATAGTAAGTTCGCAAGGAAAGCCCTGACTTCTCAACAAGGAATATACTGCTAAAGCCTTATTTCCTCCTTTGTTTATCCAATCTCTTCCCACAAACACTAATTTGCACACATCATTTTTGAACTCATCTATATCAATAGCTACTGGTGCAGGAATATTAGCTCCAAATTCGAGTACATGAACTTTATCGCTCCTTATATCATAGTCAGCGAGAGCTGCTTCTTTAGCAAATGAAGAGGGGTATATAATAGCATCGGCCAACTGCAAAAATCTGTTTTCCAATTGCATAGCACGAGTTCTCAACCCATTGGGGGCAGTTTTTCTGAGGTATGTGGTGCAAAGATTGTAGGTAAGATCACTAAAGGCTATCAACGGAATGTCCACGTCAAGATGTGAACACAAGGAATAGGTGGAAGAAATAGCAAGGTCGTACTTTCCCTCCTTAAGCATTTCGGAAACCACCTTGCCAATCTCCTCACTATAGTCCAACAGATTAAATGGCTTCTGTCTATTCAGAAAACGATGATACCAGGAAGCACCATTGAGCACTCCTCCACCCACCCAATCCACTTCGTGGTATTTCCTTAACGCTGAGATAATGTGATATGGAGTGCCAGACCAATTATTGATATCCTCAGGATTTTTATTTGAAATATAAGCTATTCGCATGTGGATTTAGCGTTTAATTTTAAAAATAAAACCAAGCAGTGTTCCATCTATTTTTATAAGAAAATAGATGGAAACATAAGTTCCAACAATCCAAGCTATTCTCTTTATAATGTGTTCTTTCCTAAAAGAAGGGATAAAAGCATAATGTCTATTTTTTTCATAAAAAAAGTATTCACATAGATAACCAGCTAACGTAACTATTCAGCGGTAGGTGCATGACGAGGCCTCAAAC
>CAVFOF010000119.1:0-7309 GCA_963623895.1 bacterium | reverse complement strand
AGGTGGCTTCTCTATCCCGTGAAGACCGTCTGAAGTACGACGAGGGGCTTCGCAAATATCGTGACACCATCTCCGTGCTTGAAGGAGCTAGAATTGAGGGCTTGACTCAAGGACGTGCGGAAGGTTTGGCCAAAGGTATAGCCAAAGGTATAGCCAAAGGACGTGCAGAAGGCGAAGCCGCAAGCAAGAAAGCGATGGCTAAGGCTATGTTGGAAAAAGGAATGCCCACTGATTTAATCTCTGAGATTACAGGGCTTACAACAGCCGACATCATCCATGAAGCCTAGTAGACTTGTGTATCTACTATGAGCGACGCGTCCCCGCATCGACGCAAGAAGAGACACTAGAAGCAACCACCACAAAATTGGGGTAACACTTAGTTACCTACCTTTCCTTAAAATTAGCCTTGTTGTATCTCCATTCTATCGCCCCCGCTCCTCCCAAGCGAGTAAATATAAGGGTAATAGATTGCCACGAAAAGTGACGATTTGATAGTAAATAGCTACTTATTTGCTTATTTAACAAAATAAAAGTAGGGTTTTGCATTGCCTTTCGCTATCCAATCACTAACTTTGTGCACAATATAAACTACTACAACTTAAAAAGCAATTATGGAAAAGGTTGACCAGCTTGACCTTAAGATTTTAAAAATCATTTCGGTAAATGCACGCATCCCTTTTAAGGATGTGGCTGCCGTGTGCGGCGTTTCGCGCGCTGCCATTCATCAACGCGTACAACGCCTCATCGAGGCTGGCGTTATCACAGGATCGGGCTATAACGTATGCCCTAAAAGCATTGGCTATAGCACGTGTACCTACGTGGGAATTAAGCTCGAACGCGGCTCCATGTATAAGGGCGTGGCCGAGCAATTGGAGAAAATTCCAGAAATCGTGGAGTGCCACTTCACCACAGGCCCCTACACCATGCTCATTAAGCTCTACTCGCGCGACAATGAGCACCTGATGGATCTACTCAACAATCACATTCAAGAAATCCACGGCGTTATCTCCACCGAAACGCTCATCTCGCTCGAACAAAGCCTCAACCGCTCAGTGCCCGTAACTTTGGAGCCTGAGGCTTAATCCTCCCATCTCACTCCCCCACTTCGTTATCCCCCCATACACAAAAAAGAGGACAACGAAGCGAGGGATTTATCTCTAGGAAAAAAGACGTATGACATTTACAGGTCCGCTTATCGGCTTAGGAACCTTTCTGTGTATCGGCATGTTCCACCCCATCGTCATCAAAACTGAATACTACTTTGGCACAAAGCCGTGGTGGATTTTCCTACTCGTAGGCATCGGCTGCATTGTCGGTGCCTTGTTCGTTTCCCACCTAGTGGGCAGTGCGCTGCTTGGCGTAGCTGGTTTCTCCTCGCTATGGTCTATACTCGAAATCTTTGAGCAACACCAGCGCGTGGAGAAAGGATGGTTTCCCGCTGGCCCAGGACATCGTTGTAAGAAATAGACCGCACCACTAAAGGCTAAGCCACTCCCTATTAACTTCCCCCCTTCATTCGTAATGAAAGATTATCCCATTATAGGCATTACTGGCAACTTCGACGACCATCAGCTCAAGTTGCTTCCAGGCTATTTCCGCTCCATCGAGCAAGCTGGCGGTGTGCCCTTTATCATCCCCCCAAGAAAGAATTTCTCGCCCGAAGACATCGACCAAGTGTTGAGAAAGGTCGATGCCTTGCTGCTTTCGGGAGGAGCCGACATCAACCCCGTATTGCTAGGCGAAGACCCCGTGCCCGCCCTTCACGGCATCAATGACGAGCGCGACCAGTGGGAACTCGAACTCACCCGCCAAGCCTACGACCGACAAATCCCAATGCTAGGCATCTGCCGCGGCATACAGCTGCTCGCTGCTGCCCTCGGCGGCACCGTGCTACAAGACCTCCCCACCGCCCTACCCAACGTAAATCTGCTGAAACATTCGCAAGAGGCCGAACGCAACGTGGCCACTCACTTCGTCAGGACGGAGGAAGGAAGCCTCATGCGCCAACTCTTGGGCGAACGCCTGGCCGTCAACTCCTTCCACCATCAAGCCGTGGGCGAAACGGGACAACGCTTCTGCGTGACGGCTCGCTCGGCCGATGGCGTGGTAGAGGCTATTGAGAGCACGGAGGGAAAAGACATCGTAGGCGTGCAGTGGCATCCCGAATGCTTCTACGACGTGCCTTCGCCCGACATGATGCCCCTATTCCACTGGTTCGTTAGCAAAGCCAGCGAATATGGCCAAGCCAAAGCCTTGCACCAACGCATCCTTACGCTCGACTCCCACTGCGACACGCCCATGTTCTTCGAAGAGGGCGTAGACCTCAACCGCCGTGACCCCAAACTGCTCGTGGACTTCCGAAAAATGCGCGAAGGCTTCCTAGACACCTCTATCATGGTGGCCTACCTGCCACAAGGTTCCTGGGACGACAAGGCGGAGCATGCCATCACAGCGCACACCATCGAGCTGCTCGAAGAAATCAAGCAGCGGGTGGCTCAAAACGATAACGTAGCCCTAGCCCGCACGCCTCAACAATTATGGCAAAATAAGCACGAGGGCAAACTCAGCGTGATGCGAGGCATCGAAAACGGCTATGCTCTAGGAAAAGACCTGAGCAACGTGGAGCGATTTGCCCGCATGGGCGTGGTCTACATCACCCTCTGCCACAACGGCGACAACCGCATCTGCGACTCGGCCCGCAAGTCGGAACACACCCACGGAGGCCTCTCCGAGTTTGGCCGAGAGGTAGTGAAAGAGATGAACCGCTGCGGCTTGATGGTAGACCTCAGCCATGCAGCCGAATCCTCGTTCTACGACGCACTAGAGCTAAGTGCCACCCCCATCGTCTGTTCACACACGGCAAGCCGTGCCCTCTGCAACCACCCACGCAACCTCACCGATGAGCAATTGCGAGCCTTAGCCGAAAAAGGCGGTGTGGCTCAAGTGACCCTCTACCACGGTTTCCTTCGCAGCGACGAGGACGAGCATGGCCCCGCCACTATTGACGATGCCGTTGACCACTTGATGCACCTAATCGACGTGGCAGGCATTGACCACGTGGGCATAGGCACCGACTTCGATGGCGACGGCGGAGTGCCAGGGCTAGCTTGTGCGAGCGAAATGCTCAACTTCACCCGTAAGCTCCTAGCCCGAGGACTCACACCTCTCGACCTCGAAAAGGTGTGGGGAAAGAACTTCCTACGAGTGATGCAGCAGTGTCAAGACTATGCGAGCCTTGCGCCTAACACACAACAATAATAGCTAGGATTAATAATCATCCATCTATATAATAGGAGTAATGTCCTATTTATCAACCTCAACAATGAAACACCCTCTTCTCCTCCTTTTAGCCGCTGGCCTAGCAATGATGAGTTGCAAAAGTCATAAAGCCACCGAACAAGACGCTACGGCCGATAGTATAGCCGTAAGCCAAGTGGCCTTTAACGCCGACTCGGCCTATGCCTCCATCGAAAAGCAGTGTAGCTTTGGGGCTCGCGTGCCCAACACGCCAGCCCACGAGCAGTGTCGTGCCTACATCGTGGACGCCTTTAAAGCCCTTGGCCTCGAGGTAACGGAGCAAAAAGCCGACCTCAAATGCTGGGACGGTACCATCTATCACAGCACGAACATCATTGCGGCCTACCGCCCTGAACTCACCGACCGCATGGTCATTGCCGCCCACTGGGACAGCCGTCCTTGGGCCGACCAAGACCCCGACTCCACCCTCCACCGCCAACCCGTGATGGCCGCCAACGACGGAGCTAGCGGCGTGGCCGTGATGATTGAAGTGGCACGCCAACTCAAGGCACTTAATCCCAACCTCGGCATCGACTTCGTATGTTTCGACAGCGAGGACTGCGGCACCCCCTACTGGGCCTCCGACCAAGCTCCGCAAGACGGCTCCGACTGGTGCTTAGGCTCTGCCTACTGGGCTGCACATCCCCACAAACCAGGCTATAAAGCTCGCTTCGGCATACTGCTCGACATGGTGGGCGGACAAGATGCTCGCTATGCCTACGAGGGCGTGAGCATGCGCTATGCCCGCGACGTGATGGTGCAACTATGGGATGCAGCCACACGTGCTGGAGCTGACAATCTCTTCCAACCCATCGAGGGAGGCTATGCGCAAGACGACCACGTGCCCATGAACGAGGTGGCTGGCATACCCACCGTCGACATCATCCCCTTCGTAGAGGGCGAACACACCTTCGGCGTGACGTGGCACACCACTAGCGACACCCCGCAAAACATTTCGAAAGAAACCCTACGCGGCGTGGGCCAAACGCTCATTCAATTCATTTCCGAACAATAACTTGATAATCTATAAAGATGACAATCAACGAAATACAAGACGAGATTGTAGAAGAGTTTTGCGAACTCGACGACTGGATGGACCGCTACCAACTACTCATCGACCTGGGCGAGGAGCAACAACCCCTCGAGGCTAGCGACAAGTGTGACCAAAACCTCATCGATGGCTGCCAAAGCCGCGTGTGGATTGTGTGTGAAGAAAGCGAGGGGCGCCTACACTTCAGAGCCGAAAGCGATGCGCTCATCGTGAAGGGCATCGTGTCGCTCGTCATTCGCGTGGTCGACAATCAAACCCCACAAGACATTCTCGACGCCGACCTCTACTTCATCGAGAAAATCGGCCTTACAGAGCACCTCTCCCCCACTCGCTCCAACGGCCTGCTGGCCATGATTAAGCAAGTGCGCATGTACGCTCTCGCCTTTAAAACCAAGCTCGAAGCCTAAAGAGCCTAGCTCTCAGGCATTAGACGAAAAACCATTAACCCATTTATAATAGTAGTTATTATGAAAAAATTAGTATTTGCCGTTGCCACCTTTGCAACGCTCACCTTCGCTGCCTCATGCGGCGGTAACAAAACAAGCGATGCTGAAGCTGAAGCAGACACCGCAATGGTCGACTCTACCGTAGCTGCTGCTGCCGACCTCACCCCCGAGGAACAAGCTGCCACAGAGGCTGCCGACGAGGTAACCGCACAGCTCGACCAAGCCTTGAGCCAAGAGCAACCCGACCCCGCTAAAGTGAAGGAAAACATTGCCACCATTCAGAAGAAGGTGGAGGAACTGCAAGCTGCTGGCGACACGAAAGCCGCTCAAGCTTATGCCTCAAAGGTGCAAGCCTACCTCAACGAGAACGCCGACAAGCTCAAGAGCATCGATCCTCAAAGCGTGACCGTAGCTAGCCTCGTTAGCAGCGTAGTCAACGCTCCCGAAACGGCTAAAGCCGCTGCTCAATCAGCAAAAGAGGCTGTAGAAGGCGACGCTGCTGCCGTGAAGGAGGCTGCACAAAAGGTGGGCGAAGCCGCTAAGGCTGCTCCCGAAGCTGCTAAAGCCGCCGCTAAGGCCAAAGCTACGGAGGTGACCAACAAAGCCGTCAACAAAGCGAACGAAAAAGCCAACGAGGCCGTAGAAAAGGCTAACAAGAAGGCCAACGAAGCCGTGCAAAAGGGCGCAGACAAGGCCGCTAAAGCCATTGGCAAGAGCCTTGGTTTGTAACCACATAATGCATAATTATGCAGAGAACTGCATAAACACTGCATAAACCTAACAAAAGCTGCATATCGGAGAAAGATATGCAGCTTTTGTCGTACCTTTGCAGATAGGGTGGTGGCTCGTAGCCCCCGCACTTAATCTCTCAATAAGAACTTGCACATATGACCCTTCCCGAGATAACGGCTGCCGAGGCGGCCTCAATGATTAATAATGGCGACCTTTTGGCAGTGGGCGGCTTTGGGCCTGCTGGCTCGCCCAAAGTGATTACTCCCGCCCTGGCCGAGCGTGCCCGCAAGGAGCATGAGGCTGGCCGCCCCTTCAAAGTTGACGTAGTGACGGGAGCCTCCATCGGAGCTAGCTGCGACGGCGAATTGGCTGCGGCCGATGCCGTAGACCGCCGCTTGCCCTTCAGCGTTAATGCCGAAATGCGACGCGCCTACAACTCGGGACACGTGCGCTACACCGACCTCAACCTCTCCGACAATGCGTCCCACCTTCGACAAGGACTCACTGGGCGCATCACCTGGGGCATCATCGAGGCCTGCGATGTGCAAGAGGTGCGCGGCAAGCTACGCATCTATCTCACGGCGGGCATCGGCATAGCCCCCACCATCTGTCGACTAGCTGAGAAGGGCGTGTTTATCGAACTGAACTCGTGGCATAGCACCAAGATTATCGGTATGCACGACATCTACGAGATTGAAGACCCGTGGTTTCGTGCGCCTATCCGCATCACGCAGCCCATCGAAATCATTGGCTTGCCCTACATCGAGGTCGACCCAAGCCACGTGCGCGGTATCGTGCTGACTCACCTTCCCGACGAGGCACGCGCCATGAATCCTGGCAACGAGGTGACGCACGCTATTGGGCAACACACGGCTGATTTCCTCGTGTGGAACATGCAGCAAGGCTATGTGTTTCGCAACAAGCTCATCCTCCAAAGCGGAGTGGGCAGCGGAGCTAACGCAGTGATTGGTGCCTTGGGAGAGTCACCCGAAGTGCCCAACTTCTCCATCTACACCGAGGTGTTGCAAGAGGAACCCATGCGCCTCATTAAGGAGGGGCGCGTGATGGCCGCCTCTACGGGCGCACTCACCCTAAGCCCTGAGCACTTGCAAGACCTTTACAACAACATGAACGACTACCGCGGCCGCTTGTTGCTGCGTCCCTCCGAAATATCCAACTGCCCCGAAATCATAGCTCGCTTAGGCGTATGCTCGCTCAACACGGCCATTGAGGTAGACATCTACGGACACGTCAACTCCACAAAGGTGAGCGGCACCCGCATGATGAACGGCGTGGGTGGCTCGTGCGACTTCACCTGCAACTCCATGCTAGCCACCTTCACTTGTGGCTCTACGGCCAAGGACGGCCGCATTAGTAGCATCGTGCCTTTCTGCTCACACGTGGACCACACGGAGCACTACGTGGATGCCATCGTCACGGAATATGGCGTGGCCGACCTACGCAACAAGTCGGCTCTCGAGAAGGCTGAAGCACTCATTGCCATTGCCCACCCCGACTATCGCCCCATTCTGCGCGAATACCTACGCTTAGCTGGAGCCTACGGCGGACACACTCACCACGTGCTCTCGGCCGCCTTTGCCCTACACGACACCTTCCGTCGCAAAGGCGACATGCGCCTAGTAGATTGGAGCGAATACATTAAAGACTAGACTCAAAAAAATTGGGAGCAAAAAAATCGGGAGCAAAAAATTGGGGGCGACGCGTCCTCGCGTCGGCGCAAGTAGAAACGCTAGAAGCAGCAACCACAAAATTGGGGGCGACG
>CAVFOF010000118.1:0-7315 GCA_963623895.1 bacterium | reverse complement strand
GATGGGCGAGAATAGCTTATTGAGAGTGAAAATAGGAGTCTTCTTCATGTTTGCAAAGTTACGTAAATTGTTTTAAAAAAAGAATTTTGCTCAAGTAAATAAGCGGCGGTCGCTGACGGCCGTCTATCGTAGGGCTTGGCCTGCCCCTAATCGCCTTTTGTCAGTCCGCCACATCTATATTATATTGACATAGGTTTGAGAACCGCATTCTTTATTCTTTACTTTATTCTTAAAATCTGTGTCAAAATCATTTTTTTACTTATAAATTTTGCTCTTCCCTTTGCTTACACTAACTTTGCTCCGCCAAGTTAGGCTTCGGCTCTTATTATTGATTCGTTATCTCCCTCATACTGGATGAATTTAATTATTGACATAGGCAATTCCTCAGTAAAGCTAGCCGTTTTTGATGGTCAGAAGATGATTCATCGAAAGCGGGTGATGAGCGATGTGGTCAATCACGTGGCAGCCCTAGTGGACGATTTCGACGTGGAGTCCTGTGCCCTTTCCGTTGTAGGACAGTCGCAGCCCGACATTGAGAAGGCATTGAGAAAGTTAGTGCCCCACGTGTTGCCAGTCACGGGTTGCACCGCCACCCCCTTGACCTGCGACTACCAGTCGCCCGAAACGCTCGGCGCCGACCGCTTGGCAGCCGCCGTGGGAGCCGCTCATTGCTGTCCAGGAGCCGACTTGCTCATTGTGGATGTGGGCACTTGTGTCACCTACGACTATGTAAGTGCCGACGGACACTACTTAGGAGGCAATATCTCGCCTGGAGTGGGGATGCGCTTGGTGGCTTTACATGAGCAAACCGCTCGCCTGCCTCTTGTTAGCGCAGAGGGTACACTGCCCTCTATTGGCGGAAATACGGCAGAGGCCATCCGCTCAGGTGTATTGAGGGGAATAGACTATGAAATTAATGGCTACATCCGCCAAATGCTACGCCAACACCCCGCAGCCCGCATCTTCCTGACAGGTGGCAACGGCTACCGATTTGCAAAAGAATTGGAAGTAGAACGCAATGACGCATTGGTAGAAATTGGGCTTAACTGCATCTTACAGCACCAAACACGATGACAAATTACAAAAAATATATGGCTGCCGCCCTCGTTGCGGCATTGCCCCTAGTGACCACGGCTCAAACCAACGGCAGCAACTCCCCCTACTCGCGCTACGGCTTCGGCCTGCTCAACGATGGAGGCAATGCCTTTAATAAAGGAATGGCTGGGACGGCTTATGGTATGCGCGATGGCAAGCAGCTCAACACGAAAAACCCTGCTTCCTACACGGCTCTCGACTCCCTCACCTTCCTTTTCGACTTTGGTATGTCGCTGCAAAATGGTAATTTCTCGCAAAACGGGGTGAAGACGAATGCTAAAAACACGTCGATTGACTACGTTACAGCAGGCTTTCGCATAGCTCCACGAATGGGCATGACGCTCGGCTTGGTGCCTTTCAGCACTATTGGTTACGAAATGACCTCTACGACTTCTGGCAACAAGACCGACCTGAACGAGCACGAGTGGAATAACACCTTCTCGGGCGATGGCGGACTACACACGGCTTATATCGGTTGGGGCTGGGCTATCATTAAGCCCCTTTCGCTGGGTGTGAACGCTGGCTACACTTGGGGAAGCATTGAACATAGTGCCACTTACAGCGAAAGTTCCACCACCACCATTCCGACGACGCAGCAAACATATAGCGCAGATATTCGTACCTATAAGCTAGATATTGGTTTGCAGTACGAGCAACGGCTGAATAAGAAAAACTCCATGGTGCTAGGTCTGACCTATGGTTGGGGACACGATGTCAATCGGAAAGCAACGTTTACCCGTCAGAGCATCCAGTCGAGCACGATAGTCAATGCCGACACACTCAATTGCAACAATGCCTTCCAATTGCCGCACACGCTGGGTGTAGGTTTGACGTGGAATCACAATAACTCCTTGCGCGTGGGAGTAGACTACACTTGGCAGAAATGGAGCAATGTGAAATATCCCACCTTGCAAGGCACTGATGATGCTGGACGCGAGTACGTTACGCAGACGGGGCTCTTCTCCGACGTACACAAGGTGAGCCTTGGTGCCGAGTATGTGCCCAATGCAGAAGGTTTGCATTGGCGCGACCGCGTGCGCTATCGAGCCGGTGTCTCCTACGGCACGTCGTATGCCAAAATCAATGGCACGAGTGGACCGCACGATTTCTTGGCAAGCATCGGTGTGTCGCTTCCCATCATCAACCTCTACAACAACCGCACCTTCGTCAACTTCTCAGCGCAGTACGAGCACGTAAAGCCCAAAGTGGCTGGCATGATTACGGAAAACTATCTTCGCTTTTGCATAGGCATTACGTTCAACGAACGCTGGTTTATGAAGTGGAAAGCTGAGTAGTTTCTAAGGAGCAAGTTCTATAAGAATGAACATATCCTTTGTTAGTGAGCAACTTCTTCAATGAAAAGAAAGATTTTGAAAATCAGAACAACCAATATAACGCCTCGTCAGGGCAACCGCAAACAAGTGTTGACAGCATTGTCAGCACTTTTTGTGTTTTTACTTTTACTCTTACCCATGGGCTGCTCTAGCGAAGCCCCACCGATGGGAAATAGTGTGCGCGGACGCGACTCTCTGCCCGTAATGGTGACGCGTGGTGTGTCGAAACTCATATCCGACTCGGGCGTGATGCGCTACAAAATCATCACGGAGGAGTGGCGCGTGTTCGACCGCACCAAGCCGCCCCGTTGGGAATTTCCCAAAGGCTTGTTCCTCGAACGCTACGACGATAAGTTTAAGGTGAATATGCGCTTCACCGCCGACAGCGCTTGGCTCTATAATCAGCAAACCTGGAAACTTCGGGGCCATGTGTTGCTCGAGGATCAGGAAGCACAAAGCTTATTGCGCACCGAGGAACTTTATTGGAATATGCAGACGGGCGAAATGTCGTCGAACGTACACACCTTCCTGCGGCAGCCCAATCAATCCATCGAGGGCGATTGGTTTCGAGCAATCGTCAGAAATGGTCGTCCCACACGCTACCATGTGCGCCAGTCGAAAGGCTTTATGCCGATGGGCGGGCTAGACAATTCGACCTCAAGCCCTCAGCAGTCGTCGGGAAACAGCGATGAGCGCAACGATAGTACACCACAACCTTCGCACTCACCAGCACAAAGCAGACCAAAAACGAAAATATCTGCAACAAATTAGTGAGCAAAGGCCGCTCTCTAACTTGATAATGAACGGCAAAGAGGCGAAAAAAGAACCTAGGCTGAGCCTACGTGGCAATTTTTCATTATCTTTGCACGACATTACGCATTAGTAGCAAATAATATAAAAACAAAATAAATAACAAAACTTCAATGGCAGCATTACAATCAATCCGAAGCAAAGGTGCCTTCCTCGTTGGCGTGTTGGGCTTAGCCCTCTTTGCTTTCATTGCCGAAGAGTTCGTTCGCTCGTTGGAAACAACTACCAACACCGACCGCAACATCGTAGGCAAGGTGTATGGTGAGAAACTCTCCATTCAGGACTTCCAAGCCATGGTCGACAAGCAGAGCAATGTGACGAAAATTCAGATGCAGATGCAAGGCCAAGACGGAACTCTCACCGATGACCAAACTGAGCAAATTCGTGAGCAGGTTTGGCAGCAGTACGTTCAGAAAATGATGGTTGAGCACGAATGTGGCAAACTCGGCATCAGCGTCACCGACGGCGAGGTGCAGGAAGCCCTTCGTCAGGGCACAGCTCAAAGCTTGCAGCTCCTCTCCATGATTTTCCGCAATCAGCAGACGGGCGCATTCGACTTTGCTCAGCTCCAAGAGTTCTCAAAAACGTATAGCAAGAATTTGCAGCAGGCTAAGCAAGCGCAAAACGCACAAGCCGTAGAGCAGTTTGAGCAAATTAAGCAACTTTGCGACTTCGCTACCGAACAACTTCGCGACGAGTTGCTCTCTAATAAGTACAACATGCTTTTCGCAATGGGTTTCGTGTCGAACCCCATTGCAGCTAAGGAGAATTTCGACGAACGTACCGTTCAGAAGAATGTAGAAATTGCCGCACTTCCTTATGCTACAATCAACGATAAGGACATCAAGGTGACCGACGACGAACTCAAGGCCGCTTACGATGAATTTAAGGAAAACTTCTACACTCCCCTCGAAACTCGCGACGTAAAACTTCTTGACGTGAACGTTGTGGCAAGTGCCGCCGACCGTGCCGACTTGATGAAGAAGGTACAAGGTTTCGAAGCACAGTTGCAGCAAGGTGGCGATGTGGCCAACATCGTTCGCACCTCCAACTCTAACGTGCAATACTCAAACCTCGCTATGAGCAAGCAGGCCTTCCAGCGTATGCCCGATGTAGCCGCAGCTCTCGACTCAATGGCCGTAGGTAGCGTGAAGCCCGCTTACTATAGCGCACAGGATAACACGATTAACACCATTAAGCTCGTAGCTAAGGAAGAAGCTCCCGACTCCATCCTTTACCGCACAATTATCGCTACTAATCCTGACGTAAGCAAGCGCAAGGCACAAGCCGACTCCATCTTGACCGCTCTTAATGGCGGCGCATCGTTCGCCGAATTGGCTAAGAAGTACAATCAGGGAACTGACTCAATGTGGGTTACTTCTAACCAATACGAAAGCTTCGGAATGCAAGACGAAAGTGCCGACTTCATCGGTAAACTTTACAAGATTGGTGCTAACTCCGCTCAGGTAATCTCTAGCGAGCAGGGCGCAGCCGTAGTGCAGGTGCTCGACCGCAAGAAGATGGTAACGAAGTATAACGTAGCCATTGTGAAATGCCCCCTCAACTTTTCGAAGAAGACTTATGAGGACGAGCTCAGTCGCCTCTATCGCTTCCTCGGTCAGAACAAGGACGTAGCTTCTATTGAGAAGAACGCAGCCAAGTCGGGCTACATGTTGGCTGATCTTCCTGGTTATTCACCCTCGCAAAACCTCATCGCTCAGCGCATTGGCGGTAGCGGTGCTAAGGATTGCGCTCGTTGGATTTTCGATGAAGCAAATGCTGGCGACGTTTCTAAACTTTACGAATGTGGCCGAAATGGTGACCATCTCATCGTGGCTTGCGTAACGGGCGAAAACAAGAAGGGCTACATGCCTTGGGACAACAAGGAGGTGAAGGAATTCCTCACTCAAGTTGTTAAGCAGCAAAAGAAGGCCGAGAAGGCTATGGCACAAGCCAAGAGCGTGAAGTCAATCACAGATATGCAGAAGATTAAGGGTGCTGTAACGTCAACGCTCACTGCACAAACCATGTCGGGCTATCCTATGGTGACTGGCGTGAACGTTCCCGAGCCCAAGTTGGCAGGTGTTATTTCCAAGACGGGCGTAAATAAAGTTTCCGCTCTCGTTAAGGGTGCAGGTGCCGTTTATGTTCTGAAGGTAACGGCTCAGAGCAAGTCGGCCGACAAGTTTGATGAAAAGAGCGAAATGTCTCAGCTCGCTCAAATCAGCGGTCAGCGTGCTTACCAATCGGTATTCAGCTACCTCATCTCCCACAAAGCTAAAATGAGCGACCGCCGCTACGAATTCTAAACTTTATACTCCTTATATATAAGGTATAATTACAAAAAAAACTTCCGCAATTGCTGAAAGGCAGTTGCGGAAGCTTTTTGTTGTGAGTGGTTTGATTTTGTTTCTTACCAACTAAAACTTTATTCAAGAAACTTAGATTAAGAAAAAAGTTTTGTATTTTTGCAAAGAAAACTTACTCTGAGAGAGTAAAGTAGCATGAACCTGATTGAGGTGAAGTCACTTCGTTCTCATTCTCAGCCAATAAAGATGAGGAACTAAAAACCACAACTATGCCTATCTATCCTACAGAGCAGCAGCGAGCAGACGTTCGCAACAATGTGATTAACACGGCATCGGACATGTTTCGACAGCTCGGCATACGCAATGTGACAATGGACGACATCGCCCATCGACTCACTATGTCGAAACGCACGCTCTATCAATTGTTTGCCGATAAAGAGGAGCTTCTTTTAGCTTGTTGTCAACAACACGACCAAGAAGCTTGCGAACATTTGGGCGAAATGGTCAAATCGTTTGACAATGTGTTGGAGTTTCTGCTCACAATGTTCTCTGTAAAACTCAAAGAACTGAACGAAACCACCCCTACCTTTTGGTGTGACATAAAGAAATATCCCCGTGTGGTGGAGTATATCGATCAGCAAAAACGTAAGCAAGAGTCGGACGCCGTGGAGTTTCTGCAAAAAGGCATTGCGCAAGGTGTATTCCGTGAGGATGTGAACTTTCAGATAGTGGTGTATCAGCTTAATGCAGGAATGGACACGATGGTGAGTTCCAGCTTTTTGGAGAAGTTCTCACAGGTGGAGGTGTTCTTCAACACGCTCATTCCCTACATTCGTGGTTGCTCCACTCATAAAGGCATTGACATGATTGATGAGTTTTTGGTACAACACCGCTTAGCCGACAAGAGCACGCTTGAAACAAAAATGTAACCGAAAGGCAGAGAAATCAGAAAATAAAAAGTATCTTTGCAAGAGCAAGCCCAATCGTGGGTTCTCGTTTACAGAAACAGTTATCAAAAACAAATCATAATAAAACAATCATATCATGGAACAAAAGGATTTGCAGCATATTGCCAGTCAGTTCAAGATTAAAGGCACCGTGGCTGAGGTGAAGCCCTTGGGCAACGGTCTTATCAATACCACCTATAAGGTGACAACCGCTGAGAGCGACGCTCCCGACTACGTGCTTCAGCACATCAACACAGCCATTTTCCCCGATGTTGACATGTTGATGAATAATATCGTGGCTGTAACTCGCCAAATCCGCAAAAAGCTCGAAGCAAGCCACACTGAGGACATTGATCGCAAGGTGTTGGAATTTGTTCCTTGCACGGATGGCCACTACTACTATCTACACGATGGAAAGTACTGGCGCATTATGGTGTTTATCCCCGACACCGTTTCAAAGACAGGCGTAAGCCCCGAAAGCTCCTATATCGTAGGTGAAACCTTTGGCGATTTCCAGGCAAAATTGGCCGACATCCCCGAAACCCTTGGCGAAACCATTAAGGATTTCCACAACATCGAGTTCCGCTTGCAGCAGTTCCACGATGCCGTTAAGGCCGACAAAGTAGGTCGCGTGGCTGGCGTGAAGGACATTATCGACGAAATTGAAAAGCGTGCCGATAGCATGTGCCGCAGCGAGCAGCTCTTCCGTGAGGGTAAACTCCCCAAACGCATTTGCCACTGCGACACGAAGGTCGACAACATCCTCTTCGACAAGGACGACAGTGTGCTCTGCGTAATTGACCTCGACACGATGATGCCT
>CAVFOF010000117.1:0-7377 GCA_963623895.1 bacterium | reverse complement strand
TAATTCATAAAAAGAGCCGTACGTGCTTCCTGACAAACAGGTTGTACGTACGGCTTCCTTTTATATTTATTATGAGGAAAAATAGAGTTATATGGGGGAAAAATAGAGAGGGAATTAGTCCTCCTCACTGCTCCAAATAGGGCTACCCCAAACCTGCTCGTTAGAGAGCGAAGCGTCGGTGCCTACTTCAGTGGAGTTCTTGTTGACAATTTTAGTATCGCTACCCGTAAGCATGGTGCTTTCCATGTGAAGAGTTACGACTTGTGCTGTGGGGGCTGAATATGTCTTTTTCATACGTTCGGTTGTTGCTTTATTTTACAATGATTTTCTTTCCGCCTTGCAGGTAGATGCCCTTAGTGAGCGCACCCTTCACGGCCTGACCTTGAAGATTGTAGATGCGATTATTTGAGAGCATAACGTTGGAAGCGGCGTTTTGAATGGCTGTCGTGTTATCAAAATGGATGTTGAGCACATTGCTGCTAGCTGTAGCCGTAGAGAGTGCGGCCTTATTGGCGGCTAGCGTAGTGTTGCTCGAACCGAGGGGTGAGAACACGGCCTCGTTGCCTTGCTTATTTAGGATGTAGTAGCTACCAGCGGTAAGTTCGAGCGTTTCGTCGCCACCACCTACGAGCAGGTTGTCACGAGTGTCTGTGCTTTCGGCCGAAGTGGGGGTGGCGGTGATGCTGCTCTCAGTAGAGATGAGGATAGCTCCCTTCTTGGCAGCGAGTACGTCACCATTGAGTTTGCTCAGCGTCACGCTGTTGTCGCCATTATCGGTAGCGATGTAGGCGGTGGTATTCTCGTCAAACTTCACATTGTTGCTTGCGCTGAACGTAGCGACATTGCCGAGGTTGCTAGTGGTGGCGGGAGTAATGGTGTAGGTTTTCTGCTTGAGCGTGATTTCACGAAGCCCCACGAAGCACCCATCGGCATCCGTACGAGTGAAGCGAACAATAAGATACTGGTCAGAACTAGTGGTAAAGTTCACGCCACTGCCAGCGAGCTGATAAGTTTTAGTATTATCTTTTCCCATATTGCCTGCTCCGTTCTCAGTTACATTCTGACTTGTAAGCGTATAGAGAGCATTATCAGCGTTGATATTGTTCGTGTTCCACACTTGGAAGGTAAACATGCGATCCATCTTCATTTGATAAGTGCCCTCACTATTTACAGCTGCCACCTTCATCTCAGCATTCTGATAAGCATAGTCGTCCAAGCCTGAAAGCTTAAAGGTGAATTGCGTGAAATCGTTCTGCTTATTATTATAGGTAGCGCACAACACGTCCGTGTCCGTTTTCATGTTGTTTGTTGTTTGCAGGGTTGTTGTTGAAAGCCCCGTAAAGACATTTAGGCCGCTACCTTTTTGCACACTCTCAAGCGTAGCCGAAGCTCCGCTAATAGCGTTACCGTCAGCATCCGTCACCGAAACGGTTACATCACTTGCGTTCGCACCTGAGCGCAAGAAGGTGAGATGCACTTCTGATTGTGCGCTAGCTGGAAGCAATTGGAAGAAAGCCAACAGCAAGCCCACGCTTAATGTAGTTAATCTTTTCATAAGTTGTTGTGTATTAGTGATTGTGTATATGTTGTGAGTAGAAATATGTTTTAAATAGTTAACAAGCTTCGTTAAATTAGGGCTACAAACTTACTGCGTTTTTGTTAATCATACAAATGGGGGGGTAATTTATGTTAAATGTCTAAATTTTAACTATAAGCGGCTGCTGAATAAGGGTAAAACGTTGCTAAGCGCAAGAGATGGGGAGAAAAAAAGAGAAGAAAGGACCCCAAAAAGGGAGAAACGACAAAAACGGGAAAAGCGGAAACCGACGAAAAACGGGAAAAGCGGAAACCGACAAGAAAAAAGCGAAAAACGGGAAGAGAAGACGGAGTTTTTTGTGTTGTTCAACATATTTGTTAAGAAAATGTGAATATTTTTTCAACATTCACTTGGAGAATTGAAAACTAGAGTTTACTTTTGCGGCAAATAATTCCAATTTTTACTAACAAAAGTCTAATATCCTCTTAGCGTATGAAACCTATCTTAACTATTGGAGAAAGCAATTATTCTCCGATATGGTTTAAGCGTTTGAGAAACGTCTTACCGCTTACATTGGGCATGCTCTTGGCAGCCGCTGGCACGCAAGCTTATGCAGCCACCCCCAATGGATCGAGCGAACCCACCTCTATTAATCAGACCAAAGGCACCGTTTCGGGCAAAATCGTTGACGACATGGGCGAACCGCTCGTGGGCGTCACTATTTTCGTGAAGGGCACTAAGGTGCGCGCCACAACCGACACCAACGGTCGCTACCACATTAAAGCTAACTCGGGACAAACCCTCACCTTCTCGTATATCGGATTTAAGAAAGTAGAAAAGCGCGTCACAGGTTCTACACTCGACCTGCAGATGGAGCCCGCCGATAACTCGCTCAACGAGGCCGTGGTAATCGGTTACGGCACGGTGCGCAAGGCCGACTTGGCCGGTTCCGTATCGGTGATGGACAACAAGCAGTTTAAGGATCAGCCCATCACACAAGTAAGCGACGCTATCCAAGGCCGTGTAGCTGGTGTGCAGGTGATGTCGAGCGGTTCGCCCGGCGGCGACATCAAGATTCGTGTGCGTGGTGCAAGCTCTATCAACAAGAGCAACGAGCCGCTCTACGTGGTGGACGGCATTGTGCGCGAAAGCGGATTGGAAGGCATCAACCCCGAGGACATTCAAAGCATGCAGGTGCTGAAGGACGCTTCGTCAACCGCTATCTACGGTTCGCGTGGTGCCAACGGCGTAGTGCTCGTGCAGACCAAATCGGGTAAGGCCGGACAGACTCAAGTGGTGTTCGACGCTTCAGTAGGTTTCAGCAAGGCATACCACATCCCCGAAAAGATGGGCACGAAGGAGTATGCTCAAGCCCTAGTGGACAACGGATTGGCCACTAGCGCAGCGATGGCAGATTATTTGAGCGGCAAGAATGCTGGCATTGATTGGATGGACGAATTGTTGGAAACAGGCATCACACAGAACTATAAACTCGCCGTTTCCAAGGGCACTGAGGACACGCAATTCTACGTATCGGGCAACTACATGAACCACGATGGCGTAATCTACAACACGCAGTTCAAACGCTACGCCGTAAAGGCCAACGTCCATTCAAAACTTTATAAGTGGCTCGAACTCACAGCCGACGTGAATCTCTCACGCGGACAAGGCAAGGGCGGCGGTTTCCAACAGAACCAGGACAATCCCATTTGGAACGGCCTCAACTTCTCGCCCACGATGAGCATGAAACTCGAGAACGGCCACTACGCCAACGACCCCTACAACGTGGTGTCGCAGGCTAACCCCTATGGCTCATTGGCCGACAACAAGAACGACCACATGCGCGACGTGGTGAGCGGACACATCGACTTGAAATTCAACATCATCGACGGACTCACCTTCACCACCACCAATGGTTTGGACTACAAGGACGCTAAGAACTACTCCTTCGGTTCGTCAAAGGTAAGTCGTCAGGACCAAGCCACGATGAGCAACAGCGACAACTACCAGATGTTGCTGCAAACCACCAACAACCTCACCTACTTCCACAAGTGGAACGACCACGCTCTGACCGCCACTGGCGTATGGGAAGCTACGAGCTACGAAAATCGCTACATGTCGATTTCGGGTACGGACCTAACGAGTGAAAGCGTGGGCTATTGGAACGTCAACGATGCCAAGACGCGCTCTTGCAGCAACAGCTACCAAAAGTGGGGCTTGCTCTCGGGTGTGGCTCGTGTGATGTACAACTACGCCGACAAGTACATGCTCACCGGTACGCTCCGTGCCGATGGTTCTAGCCGCTTCCAAAACAAGAAGTGGGGCTGGTTCCCCTCAATCGCCGCAGCTTGGACTATCAGCCAAGAGAAGTTCATGCAGAACGTGAAGGCCATTAGCAACTTGAAGCTCCGCGCTAGCTACGGTATCATCGGTAATCAGGACATCACGCCCTACTCAACGATGTCAATGCTCGTGGGCACTTCGTTCGACTTCGGCACCTCTACCATGTACAATGGCTACTGGTCGCACTCGGTGGCTACCCCCGACCTCACTTGGGAGAAGGTACACCAGTTCGACGTAGGTCTCGACATCGGCTTCCTCGAAAACCGCTTGTCGTTGACAGTAGACTATTATTATAAGAAGACCACCGACGCTTTGCTGCAACAAACTACTACCTCTTCTCTAGGCGGCATGAAGTACTGGGTGAACGCTGGTGAAGTGGAGAACCAAGGTGTGGACGTGGGCTTGACGGCACACATCTTCCAGACAAAGGACTTTACTTGGACCTCTACGCTCAATGGTTCTTACAACCGCAACAAGGTGCTTAAGCTCACCGCAGACGACCCCATCCTCTACGGTTCGGCTCCCTCGCAAGGCTCGGTTGACCCCTGCACCATCGTCATGGAAGGCGAAGCCATCGGCTCCTTCTACGGCTTCCGTTGGGCTGGTGTTGAGAAGAACGATAAGGGCAAGTATGTAGACATGTACTACGACAAGGACGGCAACAAGACGGCCACTCCCAACGCCTCAACCGACCGCGTAGTGTTGGGCAGCTCTACTCCGAAGTTCACCCTCGGATGGAACAACACCCTCTCCTACAAGAATTGGGACTTCAACGCCTTCTTCAACGCTTCGTTTGGTGCAAAACGCTTGAACCTTGTGCGCTACACGATGAACGCCACTCCTGGTGCTTCAAAGTTTGTGACCGACAAAACCTACTTTGCTAACGTTGGCGTTACAATGCCTGACTTTGATGGCGAATCAAAGCAGTATGGTAACAGCGACAAGTGGCTCGAAAACGCAAGCTACCTCCGCTTGGAGAACATCAGCATCTCCTACAACCTCTCGAAGACAGTGACGAAATTTGCCGACCTACGCTTCACCGTTTCAGGTCAGAACCTCTTCACCATCACTGGCTACAAAGGCATCGACCCTGCCGGCCACTCGTTCCACAGCTCAGCTGGCGACATCAACAACGGCATCGACATGGGTTCATATCCTAACCCCCGTACATTCACAATCGGCGTGAGAGCCACATTCTAATCTAAGCACAACTATCATGAAATCGAAAATATTTTTGGGCTGCATGCTTGCGGCTGGATTACTCTCAGCCTCTTGCAGCGATTTCCTTACCGAAGACCCCAAAGGACAGCTCGACCCTAGCACCTATTATAATAGTAAGTCGGCGGTGAACACAGCACTCTACGCCCTCTACACCCAGGTGAACGTGTCGCAAATCTACACCAACATGCTCTACCCCCAATGGCAAGGCGACGACATCACCGCCAACCCGGGCTCTAACAAGCAAGCATGTGCAGAAATCGACGCTTTCTCGGCTTCGAGCAACAACAAAGGTATCACCGACTCATGGGCCAAGAACTACTCCATCATCGAGGCTGCCAACAACATTGTGAACAATGTGAAGGTGCTCGACGGCACAAACTATAAGACGGAGGCTGCCAACGCCGTGGCTCAAGCCAAATTTTGGCGCGCCTTTGCCTACTACTACCTAGTGCGCCTCTACGGTCCACTTCCCATTGTGGAAGTAAACCAGCTGGAGAACAACCAAACGCCCGTTTCCAGCATCGCTGAGGTTTACGACTACATTGTGCAGAACCTCACCGAGGCCATCGAGGTGTTGCCCACTAGCTACGCTGGCCAAGACGCACCCGCTCAACACGACGGCGTCGACGCCTACGTCACCAAGCAAGCCGCACAGGCCACCCTCACGGCCGTGTACATGTCGATGGCGGGCTATCCGCTCGAAAAGTCGGAATACTACGCCAAGGCTGCCGAAGTGGCCAAGGACATCATCGACAACAACAGCGACTACGGCTTCTACCTCGACTCCGACTGGAGCCACGTCTACTCCATGGGACACAACTACAACAAGGAGACCATCCTCGGCATCGACTACAGTCCGTTGCCTTGGTGGAGCAACGACTCCGAATTTACCTCCTGCGACCGTTTCGAGAGCTTAGGCGACGGCGGTTGGGGCGATGCCTGGGGCGAAATTGCCTTCTGGAAACGCTTCCCCGAGGGCAAGCGCAAGGATGCCACCTATGCTCCTAAGATTACCTTCGAAGATGGCAACCACCACGTTATCAAAACCGTGGATTGGTGGGCACTCAAAGAAGACGGCACGAAGGAAGTGGCCGAATACCACCCAATGTTCTGCAACTTCACCGTCAACTGCGACGAGAACAACACTCCGCTCCGTCAACCCTACGACTACACCCTCCCCAACTGGACGGGTATGGTCAACGACCATCGTCACCGCGTGATTCGCTACTCTGAGCTACTCTTATGGTATGCCGAGAGCGCAGCCCGCAGCGGAGTCACCAACCTCACCTTGGCCAAGAACTGCTTGAAGCAAGTGCGCCAACGTGCCTGCGACGATCCCGACAACGTGACACTCAGCGACGGCACCGTGGTAAGCATCGACGCTATGACTGCTGCCCAGCTGGCTGAAGCTTGCTACATTGAGCACGGATGGGAAGTGGCTGGCTACTGGGTAGCTATGGTTACTCGCCGCTCCGATGAGTTCCGCATGAACGAGCTGAAGAAGAACTTCGACTTCCGCGTAACCAACGCCGAGCAAGACATTGTAGACCCCGCTGACGGCAAAGTGTACAAGGCTAAGGAAAGCGTTAGCGTAACGAAGACCACATGGAATGGCGCAGAGAGCATCTATCTGCCCTATCCCGTACTCGAAGTGGAGCGCAACCCCAACCTCGTGGGCGTAGACCGCACCAAATAAGTTACCCCCTAGGCCTACTCCCTGAAAAGGCTAGGCAACAAACATTTACACCCGATGGCGGAAGAGTTTCGGCTCTTCCGCCATTTGTTTTTGCAGATGGGCATAAATTCGTACCTTTGTCGAAAGGAATTAAAATTTAAAATAACAAGAAATGGACATTGATTTAACAACCTACAAAAACGAGTTCGTAGAACTGCTCCGCTCCGTGAAGCGCGACGGCATAGACGACATCATATCCGACCTCGAGGAATGGGGATTCTTTGAAGCTCCCGCCTCAGCCGGCCACCACCTTAACGTAAAAGGCGGCTTGCTGCTCCACTCGCTCAACACCTGCCACGCAGCCCTCGAAGTGTGGGAGGGCATGAAGCACCTCGATGCCTGCGTGGAACGCGAAGTGCCTCGCGACAGCGTAGTGCTAGCCAGCCTGCTACACGATGTGTGCAAATGCGACATCTACCAACCCACCTTGAAGCGCAAGAAGAACGCTATGGGCGTGTGGGAGGACGTGCCAGGCTACAACGTGACGTACAAGAACTTCCCAATGGGACATGGCGAGAAGTCGGTTATCCTGCTACTCTGT
>CAVFOF010000116.1:0-7402 GCA_963623895.1 bacterium | reverse complement strand
CGTGACCCCATGCGTGACAGGCATGTATTCTAACCAGCTGAACTAACGCACCTTCTTTTTGTTTGGTTGCTCTCGTTCTCGATTGCGAGTGCAAAGGTACAACATTTTTGTGAACCTCCAAACGTTTCTCGCAATTTTTTTAAAAAATCTTCTGAAAAAGGCTTATTGGGCGATATTTTCCTCCCGAATATTGCCATTCGGGCAAGGTCGCTATGAGGTTATAATGTGCTTTTTCAAAGAGATGGATAGACTGATTGTTCTCTGGGGAGATAAGGGCATAGAGCGTATGAATGCGTAGCCGTTCTGTGGTGTAGAGATGGAGTTGCTGTAGAGCTTTTAAGGCGTACCCCTTATTGCGATGCTTTTTTAGTAAGGCTATGCATACTTCGGCTCGAGCGTTTAGTGGACTATAATTGATAAGGTCGATGATGCCGATGGGGCGTGTGGTATCCTGTGGTGTGTCGCTTAAATCGATGATGAAGCGCATTTCTCCGCTATCGTATACGGTGGTTTGATTGGCTATGTATTGTTTAAGAGCATAGTGTGAATAGGGACCATTGTTGTTGGTCACGTCCCAAAGTTCAGTGTCGTTCTCTATAGTATAGAGTAGTTGTAGATCTTCGGGCTCAATGGGGCGTAATAGCATTAGCTTTCTAAGGATTCGTTGTTCAATTCGTTTGTTTTAGGCCAGCAAAATACGAAGCCAACTAGAGTTATTAGCAGACAATAGAGGGGAGTAGTTCCGCTCATTAATCCGTAGTAGGTTATAAGGTTTATGAAGATGCATACAGCCATGATGCTAGTGCGTACAATATTCCATCCTCCTATCGAATCGGGTAGATTGGCGTGTCTGGTGTTGAGGAATTTAAACAACCTTAGGCTTCCCCAAGTTCCAGTTAGAGTGAGGATAATGCATAGAAGATGGAGTGCGTATTGTGTTTCGGGGGTGGCGGGAATGAATGCCCAGGTGAGGGCGTTTTGTTCAAAGAGAAGGGTAATGAGTGCAATAATGCACCATACACCTATATATATAATGCGTGCTATGGTAAGTGATGGTCTCATGTGATGGCGATTTATTAAGGATGATTCTTGTTTCAGATTGGTGAATATTTGCTTCTTGAAATGGGAAATCGGGCGATAGCCTTATTTAAGAGGGGTGCGGCCAAGAATGGAACGCCCGAGTGTAACTTCATCGGTGTACTCCAAATCGTCACCCACGCTTACCCCGCGAGCTAGAACGGAGAAATCAACTCCTTTGTTGGCTAGTCGACGTGAGATGTAAAAATTGGTCGTGTCCCCCTCCATGGTGGGGTTGAGTGCTAGGATGATTTCTTTGATTCCTCCTTCTTCTACTCGTTGGAAAAGGGATTCTAGTTCTAGGTTGGATGGGCCAATCCCGTCCATGGGCGATATGACTCCTCCTAACACATGATATAGTCCATGATATTGCCCCGTGTTCTCGATACACATTACGCTATGGATGTTTTCAACCACACAAATAGTGCTTTGGTCACGTGATGGGTTGGCGCAGATGTCACATACGTCGGTATCTGAAATGTTGTGACACACTTTGCAGTGTTTTACGTCGTCGCAAAGGTGTGTCAAGCTGTCGCTAAAAGTGTGTACTACTTCTTTTTCTTGTGAAAGCAAATGAAGTGCGAACTTAAGTGCCGTTTTTCGTCCCACTCCTGGCAGTCGGGTGAGTTCTTGTATGGCTCGTTCTAATAGTTTGGAGGGATATTGTTCGTTTATCATTGTGTGTGCAAAGATAATGTAAACTGCATATAATGCAAAATAAGGTAGAAACTTTTTGTCGCTCAGTATAACGTAAATGAGGCTTTAGAACGTGGGGAATTCGTCAAAGTGTTAACCAAAATACAACAAATATGCAATAAGCTAGGTAAAAACTTGGTAGATGTGCATAAAATACATAAATTTGCTACGATTAATGCATTTCAATGAATGTTAAACCTTAAAACTTATATATCGATGAACATATATGCAAAGCGTAGTTCGTCAAGAAGTGTAGCTCTCTGCGTAGCATTATTGCTAGGTGTAGGAGGTGCATCTGCACAAAGTGCATGTCTTTCAGTGCAGCAGAATGGAACAAAAATCTCATCACTTGGTTCGGCATGGCATTCCCTCTCAGATGGTGCAGAACTTACCATCAATTTCGCAGATGGTAAGGCCGTGGTTTCGAATGGCTCCTCTACGGTGGCTACTTTACCATGTTCAGATGGAGGTGAATTGGTCGTAGAGTTGGGTGACCAAGGCGAGGCATCCAATACTTTAGAGTGTAGTGTGAGTTCGGTGGGATATTCCACTCTTTACTCTCCCTTCCAACTGACCGTTCCTCTTGGCTCGGAGGTAGAAGTATACGCTCCTAGTTATGTTGACGGAAAACTGATGCTCACCGATGACACTCGTGTAGCAGCTGGCACTGTGATTGCTCCTGAAACAGGACTTATTCTAAAGAATGAAGGAACAATTGGCTTCACTTTCTCTAGTTCTACACCAACAAATGAAGGTAGTGTGCTAAGTGGCTCATCGCTGAAGATTGCTACTCCTTCGGTTAGTGGTCAGACAATTTACACTCTTGGTCATGCCACTGATGACGCCTCGCTATTTGGTTTCTACAGATACACTGGTGCTACGTTGGCTGCAGGTAAGGCTTACTTCGTTTCTTCAGATTCGCAAAGTAGTGCGTTGGCCTATGTGCCCTTCTATTTTGGCGATGACGTGACGGGTATCAACGATGCAAACTCCTCAGTTTCTACCCTTGCTGATGGCAAATATCTAGAAAAGGGACAAGTAGTAATTGTGAAGAGTGGCAAAAAATACAATGTTAGCGGCAATCGCATTCGTTAATCTCCTTCAAATTCCAACCAATCTATATGAAACAACCTTATCAATCTCCTACATCGTTGATGGTACAGCTAGAGATTTCTTCGATGTTGGCTGCATCACCCAATTCATTTGAACCTTCAGCTTCACACGATACAGAAGAACAATACTCTTCAGAGAAACAGTTTGACAATAGTTTCGAAGAGTCGGGCGAATGGGAGTGGTAATCTAGAGCCTAGTTGCTCACAATCCTAAATCAAAATCATCAATCAAGAAACATCTTAAAATTTACAATGAAAAAGATATTCGTACTTTTGGCAGTGGTGTTGGGCTGTGTGTCTGCCCATGCTCAAGTAGTTGACGTCTATAATAACGGAAGTTTGGTTAACTCTTATACCAATGGAGGGTATAACGACTATAAGGTAGTGTTGCGTGAAAACACATCAGCCTCCGATGATAAATTTCCTAGTGACGGCACTGAGCATACGCTAGTCGACCTTGGCTTGTCGGTGAAATGGGCTGCTTGCAACGTGGGTGCAACATCTCCCTACGAGGTGGGTAATTTCTATTCATGGTCTGCTATAGCTACAAAGGAAAATTATACGTCTTCGACCGATACTTATTGTAATTGTGCCGATAATTATGATCATTGCTCTAATGCTTTCCACTTCACAAAGTACAATTATATTGACAATGATACGGTGCTTGTAGCTGCCGATGATGCAGCCACCGTAAATTGGGGTTCCACTTATCGTATGCCTACACAGAAAGAATTTGAGGAACTTAAGACGCAATGTACTTGGACATGGGATGCTACACACAAGGGCTATCTTGTGACGGCAACCAATGGAAATAGCATATTCTTGCCTGCAGCTGGTTATTATGATGGCGCAAATCACGAGGCTGAGGGTGTGTATGGTCTTTATTGGTCAAGTTCGCTCTATAACAAGACGGGTAGTTTCGCTTATAGCCTCTATTTCAATAGTGGAAGTATTTATAATAGCGATAGCTATCGTAGTTTTGGCTACTCTGTACGCCCTGTTGCAGCAGAGTAATTTGATTTTTCTTACTTACCACTTTAATGAGATTTTTATGTAGTATAAGTTATTGAAGTGGTTGTAATAAATAAGAACTTACCCAATCTTTGAGTGCTTCTAGTAGCATTCGAAGATTGGGTAAGTTCTTATTTTGTTTTAGTCGAGGAAATGTTGTACTCCTCTTCTTATTAGAATGGGGGGCTTGCGAGGTAGAAGTTTCTGTTCAATCATCGAAAAAACGAAGCACAGCTTTACAGCCGAAGGTCATGGAATGGTCGGGCGAGATACCAGTAAAAATCCCCAAGTCTACGATGTGTGTGCTTAGGCTGTAGCCCCATTCCGTGTAGAAATGGAGTTTTTGTACTGAGAGTAGATTGAGATAGAGTCGTTCTTTCTGAATGAGGCGCGATAGTATAGGTAGACGGGAGAATATCAGCATAGGGCTTTCGTAGCTCGAGGTGAGTAGCGCATAGTAGCGCGACTCGTTGTACCATCGCGAACTGAGTACTTGTAGTTCGCCAGTGAACTCATCGTTCCAACCTTGTGGCATGTAGTTGAAGCGGAAGAAGTCGTAGTCGAGAAAGCAGTCGTAGCCTCGTCGAGGGTAAAGTCCGCTGCTAGCGCGGAAGTAGAGTGTGCGCATAGCGTAGAGAGGGAGACGATAATTCACGCTTCCCTCTAGTCGCTCATAGTGAGTGGCTCCGCGGTTGGTGTTGAACCCACGTTCATAGCAGATGGTAAATGTGGGGTAGCGAGAGTAGAGTGGTATGCGTCGTTTTTGTTGTCTGTAGTAGTATTGAGCGGGTGTCCATTGCAATTGAATGCGGGGACCGAGTGTGCTGAAGCGTTTGATTAATCCGTTCCGTTCGGCCATATCGTTCCACTCCACCAGGGTGCGGTTGTGTAGACGGGGGCCGATGGTTAGCTTCAAACCTGGGGTGGGCGATAGGCTGAGGTCGGCTTGTAGGTAGGTATCTTTATAATCGTGGAAGCCATAGTTATCTATGATATGCTGCAATGAATCGAACTTCTCCACCTTTTCCCATCGCTTTTTTAAATCTTCAGCTTGCTTATTGTTGTAGCTGTGTGACCCGCCTCCCGCTTCGAATGTGAACAAACCATTGATTTTTGGTGCGAAACGGGCTAGAATAGGCAATTGCCAATAAATTTGCTTCTGCTTAAAGCTATAGCCGATGCTAGGGTTGAGCTCAAAACGATTTTCGCTGCCTTCGCTACGGTGTGGGTTGAGGCTGAATTTAATTCGGGCTTTGAGCGATAACCCTTTCGATTTACTCCATTGCACCATCGAGGGGGTGATGACTGCAGGAAGGTGTAGGCGAGCATAGCCATTGTCGCCCATATTGAATGTGTGCGAGGAGAGTAGCAACTCTTGTGTGTGCTTTTTACGCTCATTTTTTTTGTTTTGGCCTGTTGGTTGTGGCATTTGTGGCATAGGGAGTGTCGACACAGGCTCTTGAGCCAATTGTTTGTAATCCTCCCAATTGCTGAACGTCACTCTTCTCAAATTCTTCGGGCGTAATGGAGCAAAGTAGTCAGGATCGGTAATGATGCTAGTGGTATCGATGCGCAGCAGACATTGCTTGGTCAAGTCGAAGTGCTTTTGTTTTTTTGTATAAGTGTAGGGGAGTGGACAACTGAAGGTGTGATGTGGAAATACATCGGTAACCTCGTAAACCTTGTTGCCAATGAAATCGAAAATTGATACTACACGCATGTAGATGGGCACCATGCGCTCGTAGCCATCTGTACCCATGTGGGCTTTAACGGTGAGCCATTGCAAATGGTGGCGAAATTTGATCTGGAAGTCAATTACCGCCCCAGTGTTTCGGTCAATTTGTGCGTATCCGCTAGCCAGCTGATCGTTGCTGAAGCGAGGGTGTATGCGCATTCGTAATATGGAAGGAGTGGAGTCGGTCGCTTCGGCAGTGCTTTCTAGTTCATAACGATAAAAGCGCTTGTTCCGTCGGTTGAAGGGGTTGAGTAGTTGGTCGATGAAGAGTTTAGAATGGTAGATTTGGAAACTAAATCTCCCCATGCCGCTAAAGCGTTGTGGACGCAGATATTTTGCATTCGAGTGGAAAGCCACTACTTTACAGTCCATTTCGCCAGGTGGGCGCACTTGGATTTGTAACTGTGCCTCGGTGAGGTAGTTGTGTGTGCCTCGTTCCAGTTGAAACATGCCAGGAATGTAGCGCACGATGGAACCGAAACGGCTTGTGTGCATTTGATGTCGCAAATAAATCGATACGTTACATTCGTTAATCAACTGCTGATTGTCTGGCGTTTGCATCAGTGCATTGATGCTATCGGAAAAAGCAAATACCAATTTTTCTGGCTGTTGCTGCCGAATGGAGGATTGAGCACGTAAACTCGTGCCACAAACACACATATCGAGCCAAACAATGAGCAGAAGCATTGCACATTGTTTGGCTCGATATGTAATGGTTGAGTGCATAGGGCAAAGACTAGGTGGTGGAAATAATGCTACCACCGAAAATAGTTGCTTGCTAAAGGTGGCTTTTCTAAAGGTGAATTGCTAACTTCTACTTACGGCCTTTACGCCTTTTACTGTGCGAAGCTTTTTGATTAATCCCGTGAGGCGTTGTGTGTCATCGACGAGAATGGTGAGGATCCCCGAAAACAATCCGTCGTTAGAGTCGATATTGATGCTTCGCAACATGATGTGTTCTTCTTTCGAGATGATGGAGGTGATGTTGTTCACAATGCCTAGGTCGTCTTGCCCAACCACGTGTAAGGTGATGGGGTAGGAGCCTTGTCCCTTTCCAGCCCAGCGGGCTTTAACTATGCGGTAGCCGAAACGCTCACGAAGGGCTGGAGAGTTGGGGCAACTCGTGCGGTGTATTTTGATACCTCCGCTCACGGTGACAAACCCAAAGATGTCGTCGCCATAGACGGGGTTGCAGCAATGAGCCAGTTGATAATCTAATCCCTTGAGGTCGCGACCAATAACGAGTTCGTCTTGTTCGCCTTTGGCCTTCATGCCCACCTCGCTCTCCATGCTAAACTCTTCGGCCGAACGAGTGGCGGCTCTTTCGGCTATGCCTTGTTCGCGCTTGCTCTGCTCGGTGTAAGTTTCGATTACGCGGTTGATATCGATTTTCTCATTGCCGAGGTCACGGAAAAAGTCGAAGCTCTCCTTGTAGCCCAACTTTTTGATGGTCTGGTTGATGAGGGCTTCGTCCCAATCAATCTTCCGGTTTTTCATTTTGCGCTCGAGCGTTTCCTTTCCTAGGGCTATTTCGCCTGCTGTAAGTTCGCGTACGGCTGAGCGTATTTTGGAGCGTGCGTGGTTCGATTGAGCAATGTTTACCCATTCGGCTTTCGGTTTCTGCGTGTTTGAGGTGAGAATTTCCACCGTCTGTCCGCTTTCCAGTTCTTGGCGAATGGGAAAGTTCTTTCCTCCGATGCGTCCACCCACGCAGCGATTGCCCACTCCTGTGTGGATGGTGTAGGCAAAGTCGAGCACGGTGGAGTGGGGC
>CAVFOF010000115.1:0-7424 GCA_963623895.1 bacterium | reverse complement strand
CTAACTGTTGTTTACTAGCCGCCTAATAGTTTCTCCTAGCCGCCTAATAGTTTTTTTAGTTAACTATTCAGCAGAAAGGTAGCGAGCTAAATGGGTGTAAGCGTAACACAAGTATTGAATTCAGACAAGGACGGGCAGAAAGCCCAACAAGCACCTAGTCTAAATTCAATACTTGAGTTACGCTTAAACCTACCTGAGTGGTGACAAGAGGACACTCCTCATGCTATTAGCCTTCCTATCAACGAAGTGCAGCCAAGAGCTCATCTGCCTCGGCCTTGGTGAGCGTGAGGGGCGGAAGCAGGCGGAGAATGTTGGTGGAGGCGGCACCCGTGAAGATGTGCTTCTCGTGAACCAACTGGTTGCGGAAGTCCTTAATGGGGGCATCATATTCGATGCCTATCATTAAGCCCTCACCTCGTACGTCGACAATGTGCGGATTGCTCTGCTGTAGTTTCTTGAGTTCCGTGAGCAGATAGTTGCCCACCTGAGCAGCATTCTCCACCAAGTGTTCACTCTCAATCACGTCGAGCACGGCCAAAGCGGCAGCACAAGCAAGGTGGTTGCCACCAAAGGTTGTGCCGAGCATGCCATAGGTGGCGGTGAATTGGGGGGAGATGAGCACAGCAGCCATAGGGAAACCATTGCCAATGCCTTTGGCGCAGGTGATGATGTCGGGCTTCACATCAAGGTGCTGATGGGCAAAGAACTTGCCCGAACGGCCGTAGCCACACTGAATTTCATCGCAAATGAGCACCGTACCCGTTTCGTCGCACACACGGCGCAAGCCTTGCATAAATTCTTTAGTGGCCATGCGAATGCCGCCAACCCCTTGAATGCACTCTATGATTACTGCAGCTACATCGCCCTTGCGCAGCTCGGTTTCGAAAGCTGCGAGGTCGTTGAGCGGAAGGAACGTGACGTGCTGATTGGCATTGATGGGAGCTACAATTTTAGGATTATCGGTAGCCTCAACGGCCAACGACGTGCGACCATGAAAAGCTTTGCTTGCCGAAAGCACACGCTTGCGACCCGTGTGGAAGGAAGCGAGTTTTAGTGCATTCTCATTGGCTTCCGCACCCGAGTTAATAAGGAAAAATTGATAGTCGGGGTAGCCACAAGCCTTGCCTAAGCGGTCGGCCAACTGCTCTTGCAAGCGGTTGATCACAGAGTTGGAATAGAAGCCTAGGGTGTTGAGTTGCTTAGTGAGGCTTTCCACGTAATGCGGATGGCAATGGCCAATGCTGATAACGGCATGGCCACCATAAAGGTCGAGATACTGCTGACCTTTATCATCCCACACGTGGCAACCTTGGCCTTTTACGATATTGATGTCGAAAAGTGGATATACGGGAAATAACTGCATTTGGTGTGCGTTTATTTTTTTATAAAAAAAGAGATGCAAATATGAACATGGCATCTCTCCTACTAGGGTATCTTAAATTAGAATGCCACAGGCTTCAGTCGGAGTGCCGTGTCTTCTTCTAGACCGAACATGAGGTTCATGTTTTGCACGGCTTGCCCCGAAGCTCCCTTGAGCAAATTGTCGATGCAGGAGGTGACGAGCAATTTATTGCCGTGACGCTCGGCATGGATGAGACACTTGTTGGTGTTGACCACTTGCTTCATGTCGATGGGCTTGCCCACATAGTGCGTAAAGGTGGCCTCGCTGTAGAAGTCGCGATAAAGGCTTTCAATCTCCTCGATGGGTGCATCGCAGGTGATGACCTCGGTGGCGAAAATGCCACGGGGGAAGTCGCCACGATAGGGAATAAAGTCGATGCTACCCTCGAAGCTAGGTTGCAGTTGCTGCAACGACTGCTTGATTTCGGGCACATGCTGATGCTCGAAAGCCTTGTAGATGCTCATGTTGCCCGAACGCCACGAGAAGTGGGTGGTGGCTCCTGGCTTTACGCCTGCTCCCGTAGAACCCGTGATGGCATTGACCGAAACATCGCCTGTGAGCAGTCCGGCCTCAGCTAAAGGCAACAAGCCGAGCTGGATGCACGTGGCAAAGCAACCAGGGTTGGCCACATGGAGCGTGTTAGTTATCTTCGACCGGTTGAGTTCGGGAAGGCCGTAAACGTAGTCGTTGTCATCGGCTGCCAAACGGAAGTCCTGTGCGAGGTCAACGATGCGGACATCGGCCGGAATGTAGTGTTCGGCAAGGAACTGCGTGCTCTTGCCGTGTCCGAAGCAGAAGAACACCACGTCTACTTGGTCGAAAGGGAGTTGGTCGGTGAAGCGAAGGTCGGTTTCACCATAAAGCCCTTCGTGCACGTCGGTGAGCAGATTGCCCGCATTGCTTTCGCTATTCACAAAAACGATTTCTGCATCGGGATGGTTGAGCAAAATGCGGCAAAGTTCGCCTGCCGTGTAGCCGGCTCCGCCTATAATGCCTATTCTTATCATAAAATTATTCTCGGGGTGTTTGGGGTGACGCTATAAGTTACCACCCTTAGACAATAGGAGTGCTCTTGGTCCGAACACTCCTTTGCCTTATTGTCTTTATCTTGTGATTACTCTTCGCTATGGTTGGCGTGGAACACACGCAAGGGGGTGCTGAGCACTTTGATGAATCCCTTAGCGTCTTCTGCCGTCCAGCCCTTCTGCGTTTCGCCATATTCGCCAAACTTCGTCTTCACCAAGTCGTCCTTGCTATCGACACCGATGGTGCTGAAGCCTAGGGGACGAAGCTCGAGCGACACCGTGCCGTTGACGTAACGCTGCGAGGAGGTGAGCATGGCCTCGATGTCGCGCATCACGGGTTCGAGATACTGGCTTTCGTGGAGGAACATGCCATACCAATTGGCCACTTGATCCTTCCAATACTGCTGCCACTTGGAGAGGGTAAACTTCTCCAAAAAGCGGTGAGCACCAATGATAAGCATGGGGGCGGCAGCTTCGAAGCCTACACGACCCTTTATGCCAATAATGGTGTCGCCCACGTGCATATCGCGGCCAATGCCATAGGCCGAACCAATCTCCTCTACCTTCGTGATAGCCTCGATGGGATCGTCGTAGCGCACGCCATTGATGGCTTTGAGTTCGCCTTGCTCAAAGGTGAGTTTCAACTCTTCTGTGCCTTCTTTAGTCACTTGCTTAAGGTAGGCCGACTCGGGCAATCCTTGCTTTGAATCGAGAATTTCGCCACCACAAATGCTGGTGCCCCAAATGCCCACGTTGTAGGAGTACTTCAGTTTGGTGAAGTCGGCAAAGAAACCGTGTGCGTTCAGATAATCGACCTCTTCTTGGCGGCTGAGGTTGCCGTCGCGCGTGAGAGTGATAATCTCCATGTCGGGACACATCACGAGGAAGGTCATGTCGAAGCGCACTTGGTCGTTGCCCGCACCAGTAGAACCGTGAGCTATGGCATCAGCACCAATCTCCTTAGCATAGCGAGCAATGGCCATGCCTTGGAATATACGCTCGGAGGAAACGGAGATGGGGTAAACGTTGTTGCGAAGCACGTTGCCGTAGACCATAAACTTGAGGCTCTTCTCATAGTATTCGTGGGTAACGTCGAGCGTCACGTATTCTTTCGCACCTAGCTTATAGGCATTTTCCTCGTTCGTCTTGAGTTGTTCGGCACTGAAGCCGCCCGTGTTGGCGCAAGCTGCATACACTTCGTAGCCTTTTTCCTTGGCCAAGTACATCACGGTATAGGAGGTGTCGAGACCGCCACTAAAGGCCACGACTACTTTCTTTTTCTTATCCATTGTGTTGAGTTTTTGTCTGAGTTTGGGTGAGGGGGAGATTTACTCGTGTGTTTTGATGAAGTCGATTACATCCTGCGGAATTTCTACGGGAAGCGGAGCATCGGGATGACGAGCGGGGTCGAAGAGCATGCCCGTGCAGACGCAGTACTTGCGGTTGGTGCGAGCCAACACGTCGCAGTTAATACAGCAAGGGGCTTCGGGCGTGCCGCAACCCTTCCAGTATTCATCATCTTGGGTGAGTTCGCTGAAGGGAACGGGCACGTAGCCCAACGAGGTGTTGATGCGCATCACGGGGCCTGAGCTAGTGAGACCGAAAATCTTGGCTTGCGGCCAACGCACACGGCTCAGCGAGAAGGCGAGTCGCTTGATGCGAGTGGCCAAGTGGTGACCACGGAATTTGGGCACAACTATCAAGCCCGAGTTGGCCACGTAGTGTTTGTTTTCCCAACTTTCGATGTAGCAGAAGCCAGCAAACTCCTCGCCGTAGAGGGCGATGATGGCTTTGCGCTCCTTCATCTTTGTGGCCACATACTCGTGGGTGCGGCTAGCAATGCCCGAACCGCGCACCTTAGCGGCATCGGTGATAGTTTTTAATATGGTGTCGACGTACTTTTCGTGGCTACCATTGGCCACAATTACTTGAATGCCATCGTCGTATTCTTCCATCGTTGCAGTTTAATATAGATATTACGTGTGATAGGTTTAGTTTGTGTGTCTGATTTATTCCTCCACCTCTTCTTTCAAGGCGGGGATGATAGTGGAGAGTTCCTCCGTAAACTCCTTGCGGGTGCATTCCTCGTTCATTATCACAAGGATGGTGTCATCACCAGCAATCGTGCCGAGCACGGTCTGCAGGTCGTGGTTGTCAATGTCCGAAGCCAAACCGCCCGCATAACCAGGACGCGTTTTCAGCACGGCCATGTGACCTGAGAAGGCGATGGATAGGAAGCCCGAATTGCGCAGATACTGCTGCGGCACTACTTCGGGACGCACCGTGTGAGTATACAAAGGGTTGTCGGGCAGAATATACCGATAACCCACGGGAGTAAGGATTTTGGCTGCATGCAGTTTGCTTAGGTCGCGCGACAAGGTGGCTTGCGTCACCTCCAGCCCATTCTTAGCAAGCTCGGCAAGGATTTCGTCGTGACTCGTCAGATAGTCGTCCGTACTTAAAATCACTCGCAAAACTTCTAAGCGTTGCAATCGTGTGCTCATCGTTTTAAGTCTTCTTATATTTTATGGCGCAAATATACGAAGAATTCTTATTCATGCTGCATATATGCAGCGTTTTTATTGCATATTCTGCATAAAACTGCATATCTATTACATTTATGCATACTTTATGCATTTTTTCGGTAATATTCGTCTTATCCTGTCGTGGATAGTGCATGCAGCAGCAAGCTACAAAAAAAGAGAATCTCCTTTCTGCCTGGATACTTGTTAGCAGAGGGGAGTTTCTCGAAAAATGTAAGCTTTGAGAGAAGCTTTATTGCTCTAGTAATCTTTATTAATAGAGACCGAAAACGAAGTGATAGACATAGCTGATGCCCAATCCTGCAATGGTGGACGTTATGACGTGTACCATTCCTGGCATCATAAAGGAGTGGTTGAGCAGATACTTGCCTATGACGGTGGTGCCCGAACGGTCGAAGTTCACTGTGGCAATGTCCGACGGATAGTTAGGAATGAAGAAATAACCATATACGGAGGGCATCACGCCGAGCAATATCCAACCTTCAATGCCAAGCGAATAAGCTAGCGGCAACATGGCCACAACCACACCGCCTTGCGAATTGATGAGCACGGAGACGAGGAAGAACACGATGGCGATGGTCCAGGGCATAGCACTAACAACATCTTGCAACATCACCTGAATTTCTGAAAGATAATTGGAGAAATAGGTATCGCTCATCCAAGCAATACCATAGATGGCGACAACGGCCACCATACCATTCTGCCATACAGCTCCCGAAACGGCCTTCTTAGGCTGAGCTTTGCAGAAAATAATCATCAACGCAGCGGCGGTAATCATCACTATTTGAATGAGCAGATTCATCTGCAATGCTTTTTGTACTGTCTGAGTAACACCAGGCAACACCACGCCGACCTTGGCTATCTGCTTAGCCGTTGCCGTCACGCTTCCGCCTATTCCGCCAATAGTCACGGGGTCATCAGCTCTCACAGCTTGCACCGCATTGTAGGAAGGTAGAACGTCGTAGCCTAACATAGTGGCAACGGAGATAAAGACGATGATGACGAGGGCTGCCAAGAAGATATACACGGCACGCTTGCTCTCGGGGGCAATCTTTTGGTCGAGCGTGGTGGCATTTCCGCCATATACATATTTATATTGCTCGGGGTCGGAGATGAGAGCCTGAAACTTAGGGTCTTTGTCAAGATCTAGTCCGCGCTTCCAGCTGCAAGCCACGGCACAGAGTATACCTATTATACAGGCTGGAATGCAGAGCATGATAATCTGCACGTTGGTAACGTGGAATCCGTTTTCTGAACTGATAGTGGAGAACGCCATAACGGCGGCAGCGATGGGCGAACAAGTGATGCCTATCTGCGAGGCGATACTAGCAATGCCGCAAGGGCGTTCGGGGCGAATGCCTTTCTTTAGTGCGATGTCGCAAATGATTGGCATCAGGGTGTAGACCACGTGACCCGTACCTACGAGGATGGTGAGGAAGAAGGTGGTGAAGGGGGCTAGCAGCGTGATACGTTCTGGATGTTTACGAAGCAGGCGTTCGGCAATCTGTATCATCCAGTCCATACCGCCCGATGCTTGCAAAACACCAGCGCACGTGACGGCGGCGATGATGATATAAATGACATCGGTAGGAGGAGTACCTGGTTTTAGGCCGAAGCCAAACACGAGAAGGGCAAGTCCGATGCCCGAGATGGCACCGAGTGCCAATGAGCCATAGCGTGCACCCACCCAAAGGGTAAGCAGAACGATGGCCAACTGCACAATCATTAATAGTGACATAGTACGAAATAAAGTTTTTGGTTGAAAGATTTAAGCTAAAATATGATTAAAATTTAATCAACGCGACAAATATACAATAATTATTGTTTATTATGCTTCAACACTCCGTTAAATTTTCAAGGTTCAAGGAGTAGCCGCCATTAAAGTTGTAGCAGCACTCCCTCCTTTGACAACTACTAGCATATTGAAAATAAATGATTTGATAAGCGAAAACAAACAATAGAAAAAATCGACTAATTCGCTGATTATTAACAACTTTATAAGATAAAACAAAAAGTAAAGTATATGCTAATAACCAACTTACCTAGCCGATATGTGGAACTCTGTAAGGCAGCATTTGCCTTCAGTGATGGAGCAAAATTAAACAAAAGTATTCAAGCAAATATCATCGAGATGCTTCTTCTGATGACTGTTGCAAGAAAAGTAAATTTCACTCAAATGGGAAGATATGGCAAGCGATGCGAGCAATGCTACAGACAAACTGCCGAACGTAGCATGGACTGGCTGGGGATGAACACCTGGCTTGCTTTTCACGCTTTTGGAAAAGAAAAACGACGTCATGCAATAGCCATCGACCCGAGCTACGTAAAGAAATCAGGCAGCCACACGCCAATGCTGGTATGTTTTGGTCTGGATGCGCTGGAGCAGTGAAGTATGGTTGGGAGATATTGGGCATTGGAGTCGTCGATGTGGATCGTCATGACTGCATGATGCTT
>CAVFOF010000114.1:0-7460 GCA_963623895.1 bacterium | reverse complement strand
TCTGGATATAGACGCCCTTGTGAGCTTCGGGCTTCACTTGCTTTCCGTCTACGCCATAAGCCTTAGCCGAACAGCAAGAGGCCTCAGCATTAGGTTTTGCAGCTTGGTCAACGGCCGTAGGCTGGCCTTTCTTCACCACGATAAGCTGGAAGTCGTAGGTTGTGCCGTGCACATCATCCTCGGCATCGTCCAAAGCGTTATCGGTGATGCGCACACGCAAGCGGTGCTTGCCTAGGGCTGCCGTGTCGGGCACTTCAATTTCGGCTTGGCCATTGGCCGCATTCAAAAACTCTTGCTTAGCCTCGAAGATGCCGTCCTTGTCCCAATCGAAATAGGCCGTCACAGTGTAGTCCTTACCCAAAGATGCGGCCTCATAGCTCAGGCTGACTTGTGCCCCTTGCACCACTTCGGCCGAGTCGGTGCGCACCAAGGTGTAGTAGCTTGAAGGCTTTGCCGTAGCGGTGTAATCCAAGCTATTGGGCACGTCATTGGTCGACCCGCTCAAACTTAACTGCTTCAAATAGCCATCGCCCAAGTCGCCGCAAGGCAAGAGGTAGATGCCGAGTTTTTTGCAATATTCTGAACGCTCAATGGGTGCGGGCGGCTCATAGTCGTAGTCGCTCTCCACAATGTCCCAGTAGGAGTTGCCGCGGTTGTAGCGGATGGAGTAGGCCACCACTTGGCCCGTATCTTTGAAATTCAATCCCAACGTGCCATCTTCAGCCGTACTGATAGTTTGGTCGGTGCTACACATATAATAGTAGCCCTGGGGAGCTGCCCCTGCGGTGGTGTTGGCTTTGATTTCAAACTCTATGGGCGTGGTGCCCGTCTTGATTTGGCCATTCTCGCCCACTGCCTTCGAACTTTGCACGTAGCGTTTCGATGTGACGTTCTGAATGTAATAGCAATTGGCCTTTTCCGTAGGCACGAATTGCCAATACTGCTTCTGCGTGTTGGTCTTAGCTGAAGCAAACAGAGAAGCATTGTTTTCGTAGATATAGGAGTTGGCGTTGTTGAAACGATGTATTAAGTAGACCTTTCCCTCCACGGGGAAGGTGTGACCATCGTCAGCCCAACCCACAGCCGTACAAGCTAGGGTCATTGCTCCTATCATAAGCAGTCGAGGTGTTGTCATATATATTAGTTGGTTTTTATTGTATCGTTTAAACAAAGGATGTACACTTGCAAAGTTACGAAACAATCTCGAAGAATGCAAGATTTTGAAAAAACTTAGGATTGGGGGAAGATTTAGAAACCCAATCAACCATCTACGTAATGGAACTAAAATTTGCCAAAAGCGTAGAAGAGGACTTAGCTCAGATAGAAAGCCGCCACTATGCCGACGTTTTTAAAACGAGAGGCAAGCACATCGTGAAGGTGGAGATAAACTTCAGCCAAAAGAAGGAGTCGAACATCCTAGAGTGGAAAGTGGATTGCTAAATTGCTAAGAAGCAACGGTGAGAAACTAAAAAGAAATAGCCAATAACCCCTTGCAAAATCCGCAAAGTTTTGCTAATTTTGCGAGAAATCTGAAAGTAGGCGTCCCCATCGTGCAGCCTTGCTCCGTTTTGCCCATCACAAATGGCGAACCGAGCAGCAAAGAAGTCAATATTATAACAACAAACATAAACAACCCTTTTATAACAAATCAACATCATGAGAGTTATCATCGAACCCAACTACGACCAGCTTTCTAACTGGGCTGCAGAGTACGTAATCAGCAAAATCAACGCTGCCAACCCTACAGCCGAGAAGCCCTTCGTGTTGGGCTTGCCCACAGGTTCATCACCCATCGGCATGTATAAAGCCTTGGTTAAGGCCAACAAAGAAGGCCGCGTAAGCTTCAAGCACGTGCTCACCTTCAACATGGACGAATACGTAGGTCTGCCCGAGTCGCACCCCGAAAGCTACCACTCATTCATGGCCACCAACCTCTTCAACCACATCGACTGCCCCAAGGAAAACATCCACATCCTCAACGGCAACGCCGAGGACTTGACTGCTGAGTGCGCCCACTACGAACAAATGATTAAGGACGCAGGCGGCATCGACCTCTTCATCGGTGGCATCGGCCCCGACGGCCACATCGCCTTCAACGAGCCAGGTAGCTCACTCACTAGCCGCACTCGCCAAAAGACATTGACCACCGACACCCGCGTGGCCAACTCTCGCTTCTTCGGCGGCAAGCCCGAAGACGTTCCCGCCACTGCCCTCACCGTAGGTGTTGGCACCGTGATGTCGGCTAAGGAAGTGCTCATCCTCTGCAACGGCCACAACAAGGGTCGCGCCCTCCAAGCTGCCATCGAAGGTCCCGTCACTCAGATGTGGACCATCTCCGTGCTCCAGATGCACGAACACGGCATCATCGTCTGCGACGAAGCCGCTTGCGAAAACATCACTCACGGCACCTACAAGTACTTCAAGGATATTGAGAAGGACAACCTCTAATCCCATCCTCCTCTAATCTCCGCAAAGAGTGATGCCTCCCTCGCATCGCTACAAACAAAAACGCTAGAAAATGCCCCCATCGCAACGGATGGTTCGGCATTTTCTAGCGTTTCTTTTGTGTGTCTACCTACGTTATCGCTTGTGGTGACGCGGTAAACGTTGTGCCCTGACGCTGTCGGCTGGCAAGCTAGGCTGTTCCGCCTTCACCACCCGAGCCAGCAGGATTTCGGCATCGTCAGCTCCGCGTCCCATCGTGCCATAAATGCGAAGCACAATTGGACCGCCCTTATGGTGGAAAGTAGCAGTCTTATGATAGCTCCATTGCTCCACCTCTTCGCGCTGCGCCATCCACAGCCCAGCGTTTAAGGAGTCGGGGAAAATGCCAAGCGACTTCACCGCCTCAAACGAAGCGTTGTAAAGATTGCCTTTTCCCTCCTTATCCACCGAGGGAAGGGCCTCCACCACAAGGCTATCGGGCTCCTTGCCATAAGCCATAAACACGCCTGGGCCATCGAGTGCCGTGAGCGTCTCCACTTGGTAGTCGCCCTCGGGCAGATTGTCCACCCGCTTCATGCTAAACGACATGGGGCGTCGCTCATCGTCCTTATCAAAAGAGTAGTACACCTGATCCTCCGTGAGGAAGTCGCTAGTGTAGCTATAAAAATCGCCATTGGCATTGCAGTTATCGGCCTTTTCAATAACCCACCCGTCGATGGTCAACACTTGATTAGAGGAATTGTTGATGTAGATGCCGTTCACCATTCCAGCCTCACGTTCCAAACTATTCTTTACGTTTTTCACCGTCACGCCAAACAGCACGGAGAAGGTAAGAGTCCCAGCGAAAGCGACGAAGCAAACTAAGGCGAGCACCAAGCCCGAAATGCGCTGCTTTTTCTGCTCATTCTTTTTGCGAAACATCAAGCGGAACAACACGCAGTAGATGGCCAAGCCAATACCTACAAAGCCGCAAAGCAACCCTAGGCCGCCATACCAATAGAGGGCAGGCGATTGATGGAAAAAGTAGGAGAGGCTATCTGTGTGGACTGGTGTCTCAAACACGGCTACAAGGTAGAGGGCGAAAAACGTCACCACCACAATCATCAAGGAAATCAAGAAGAACAGCAAGAACAGTTTGATGAGGAGGAACAAAATGTCTAAACACGTACCCCAAAAGCCCTTGGCGGTTTTCTTAAACTCGGGCGACTGCACGTAGTCGGTAGCCCGATGCACGTTGCTGAGTATCTCCTCGTTGATAGTTTGCGGATTGATGGGCTTGCCCTTCATCAAGAGTCGCTCCTCAGCAGTTTTGGCTTCGGGAATAACGGCCCAAGCCACGAGGTAAACGATACCCACGGTGGAGAACGAGAGGAAAAGCAGCAAACACATCAGAATGCGAAAAGGCAACGGGTCGAGCCCGCCGAAATACTGGCAAATACCCGAAATCACACCTCCTAGCATGCGGTCGTCGGGGTTGCGAAAGAGGCAGCGATGAGCCTTCCCCCCACGAGGAGCAGCCGAGGCTTGCGCATGAGGCGAGGGCGGTTGTTGCTCAGTCGCTTCAGCCTGTTCAGAGGCCTCAGCTTCATCATCCATTTGTTCGGGATTGCCAATGCGAGCAATGATTTGCTGCACCTGCTCCATCGTCACGGCTTCCACGCCCTGCTCACGAAGTTCGCTGAGCAGTTCGGCCACACGATGCTCAATATCGTCGGCTATCTCCTCGCCCCCCTCACGGCGGCTAAAGTAGCTACGCATATTCTCGAGATACTGCTCGAGCAAGTTGCACGCATCTTCATCGATAGCGTAGAGCGTGCCGTAGAGATTAATTGTAATATTCTTTTTCATTGTTGTGTTTCGATTTGATTGGGTATAGGAGGAATTTGGGGCAACATGCCTTTCAGCACGTTCACGGTGTGTTCCAGTTCGGTCCAAGCACCGTCGAGTTCACCGAGGAAGGCTCGTCCCTGAGGCGTCAGCGCATAATATTTTCGCGGAGGCCCTTGAGTGCTTTCTCGCCATTCGTAACTGAGGAGTTCATCTTTTTTGAGTCGGGTGAGCAGGGGGTAGAGCGTGCCTTCCACCACAATCAGTTCGGCCTCCTTAAGCCGAGTGATGATATCGTTGGCATAACTTGCCTCATGGCTCAGCAACAATAGCACGCAATACTCTAGCATGCCCTTGCGCATCTGCGACTTTGCATTGTCTACGTTCATCTTCTTTGAACATTTATGAGGTTTACGCTGCAAATATAGGCATTGCTTATGTACTATGCAATACAAAGTACTATAAAATCTTTCTTATTTAACATCCGTTACGACTCTAAGGCTCAACCGAAGCCCTAGCGACCTATTCAGGCAAGAGGAAGTAGCCTGAAAATAACATTGTGTTTCAAGTAAATGCGTTTCTGTTTCGTTTTGTAACAAGAAAAAGGTAACTTTGCAGCGTTTTGAATGGAGAACAAGCCATTTGGGCTTCAACCATTCGCCCACGAAGGGGCTATCACACCTTCGAAAGAAACACCGCCAAGCCCCTACCCCACACCACTATACTTATACGTACGCCCACACGTGCGAGCTTAACTAGTAATCCAAAATAACGCAATATCATCTCTCTCATCAACATGACAAAGAAGGCATTACTTGCAGGCGCCCTGGCTCTCATGTCGGCCATGGCCTCAGCACAAGAAGTGAAAACCTACGACCTGAGCCGCAAATGGGCTCCAGCTTTCGACGCCCTAGTGAGCGGTCAAGCTCCCACCCACTCCATGATTCGCGGCAAGGTGGCTCGCTCCACAAGCAACACACTCACCCTCATGGTCTCCACCGAGGCAGGCACGGCAGCTAGCGTGGCCGAAGCCGTTAAAGTAGCAGGCTACGAGGCCGAAGCACCCACCGACCAATTGGTAGTGGCCACCGCTCCCGCTAGCTACATCAGCACGCTGGCCGAGGTGGACGGCGTGGTCTACATTGACCGCCCCTCGCAAATGCACACATTCATGAAAAACGTGCGTCCAGAAACAGGCGTAACGAAGGTGCAAGAGGGCGAAGGCCTCGACACTCCCTACGACGGCACGGGCGTGCTCATCGGCGTGATCGACCAAGGTTTCGAATTTAAGCACCCTGCCTTCACGGGTCGCGTAAAGCGTTGGGGCTCATCGGCCGTGTCGGGCAGCACCCGCACCTCAGCCCCCTCCACCGACCCCAACGACCAATACGGACACGCCACCCACGTGGCCAACATCGCCATGGGCAATAAAATCAGCGGTTCCGACTACTACGGCGTAGCGACGGGAGCCGAACTCATGCCGATGATGTCCGACCTCAGCTCGTCGGCCGTAGTGCTACAAGCCAAAGCCATCAAGGACTATGCCGAGCAACAAGGCATGCCCTGGGTGCTCAACATGAGTTTCGGTAGCAACATCGGCCCTCACGATGGCACCGAAGCACTCGATCTCAGCATGGAAAAACTCTGCGGCAAGGGTGCTATCATGGTTGCAGCGATGGGCAACAACGGCGGCGACATGCTGCACGCCACCCACACCTACACCGCTGATGGCGAAACAGCCTACTTCTACCCCGTGCCCGATGCTGACAACACAAGCAATGTGGTGATAGCTTGCCTTTGGGCCAACGACAACGACGGTGTGGCTCACCTCAACATCGAGCCCGTGTTCTACAAAGACAAAAAAATCTACGTGCCTACCTCAGCGCAGATGACTCAAGCTGGCTTCGACTTCGAAACGGGCATCGACCCCACCAACAAGCGTCAATACTGCAACATAGCAGGCGCAATTTCCGACTTGGCTAAGCGCGTAATAGGCTCCACCTCGGGCTACCAATTTATGATTCGCGCCACGGGCGAAGCTGGCAAAACCATCCACATCTGGACGGATGCCGACACCTACCCCTGCAGCTTCAAGCGCGTGAGCGGCACGGTGAGCGAAACTGGCGAGAAATTCACGACCATCAAGGGCGACGATGCCTACGTAGTGGGCGAAGGCGGTGCCTCTGTACCTAGTGCCATTGCCGTAGCTTCTTACAATGCAGCCTCTTCGTTTACCAACAAAAACGGCCAGTCGTGCAGCTACTATAGCTACATTGGCGAAGCAGGCGACATCAGTTTGTTCAGCAGCAAGGGTCCCTCGCTCGACCTCGACCACCCCGACAAACCCACCATCGCTGCTCCTGGCGGCTGCATCATCTCGGCTTTCTCGAAAAAGGCTAGCACCTTCTCTACCTCTTCCAACACTATCGTGCAAGAGATTACCTCGGGCGGCAACAAGTTCTACTACGGAGCGATGAACGGCACCTCAATGGCCACTCCCGTTGTAACGGGTATCGTGGCTTTATGGCTACAAGCTAACCCCAACCTCACTCCCGCCGACGTGACCAACATTCTAAAGCAAACGGCTCGTCACGACAGCTATGCGAAGGACACGAACTGGAATGCCTCATGGGGCTATGGCAAAATTGATGCCTACGAAGGTCTCAAGGCAGCCATCAAACTTCTGCCGGTTAACGAAACGATGATGAACACCGCTACTCCCGTCAGTCTGCAAAAGGGAACGGACGCTTGGAAGGTGCTCTTCAACAACGATGAGACGTTCGCCCAAATCCAAGTAGTATCACTCGACGGCAGCACCGTGCTGAGCCGCAACGTAGTCTCTCCCCGCCACGGCGACGAAGAGGTTATCAGCCTCAACGGCCTCACTCCGGGTGTCTACCTCATCCACATCAACACCACCGCTAGCCAAACTACGCGCAAGGTGGTTGTGAAATAATCAGTAGCGAAAAGCTTGTTTTTAAAAAAAATCCTCTGCAAAGCGATTGGCGTTGCAGAGGATTTTTTCGTAAGGGAAAACTTAAAGAATTTATCACAACATTATCACAGAATTATCACAGAATTATCACAAACTTAGAGCGACGCGTCCCCGCGTCGGCGCAAGTGGAAACTCCCTCCTTTTTATGGGGATTCTTTCTAGCTTTGTTTTTTTCTAGCGTTTCCACTTGCGC
>CAVFOF010000113.1:0-7475 GCA_963623895.1 bacterium | reverse complement strand
AAGGTAACAAAGAGCGTATCCAGTTGTATCGCGGTGTTGTTATCAAAATCAACGGTCACCAAGACAAGAAGCGTTTCACCGTTCGCAAGATGTCTGGTACTGTAGGTGTAGAGCGTATCTTCCCCATCGAATCACCCAACATCGAAAGCATCGAGGTGAACAAGGTAGGTAAAGTACGTCGCGCTAAGCTTTACTACCTACGTGCCCTCACTGGTAAGAAGGCTCGCATCAAAGAAAAGCGTACCGCTTCTCAAAACGCCTAAACAAGAATTGCCTTCTCAAGAGGCAGACACAACAAAGCTCTTACCCCAACGTAAGTTGCTAAATAAAAAGACTTTTGCTCATAAGAGCGAAAGTCTTTTTATTTTTTCCTAATTGAACGATAACAAAAAAGAATGAGAAACGATAAAAAGGAAAAGAAAGGATTAGTGATTGCACACCTTAGTCACATCGACCGTAAAATCTCCCTCCGACTGCGCTGGCATAAACTTGCCGCGAGCCGCTAAGAATTCAACCAATTCGGCAGCCGAAAGGTCGGAAGCAGAACAAGTGTAGAACTTTTCTTCTGCGCCGAAGCGAGCTACAATTGCCTCTACTAGTTCTTGCTTCGTTGCATAGCTATTACCCTCCATCATATGGAGCACTTCATGTCCGTGTGTCATGTTTTGAAATATATTTGTAAATAGTTTGAGCGTGTAAATTTACGATTTTCTGCTATGACGAAGAATTCGCACGACAGAAAAATTACTAATACTTATCGCAGAATTAGTTACATTCCTATAATTCTTAGTAACTTTGCACTCAGAACAAAAAACTAGTACATACACAATTACGACATAGATCATGAGCAAAAACATTAGCTTGGAAGTAAGCAAAGCTACCCAATTCGTAGCAGCAGGTGCCGTTGAAGCACTCGAACCCCGTGTGAAAGCCGCTCAAAAGGCTTTGGAAGAAGGCACATGTGCTGGCAACGACTTTTTAGGTTGGATGCACTTGGCATCGAGCATCACCCCCGAACACTTGGCCGACTTGAAGGCCACCGCACAAGTGCTTCGTGAAAACTGCGACACCATCGTCGTAGCCGGTATCGGCGGTAGCTACCTCGGTGCTCGCGCTGTGATTGAAGCATTGGGCAATAGCTTTGAATGGCTCACCAACGACGGCAAGAACCCCGTAATACTCTTTGCCGGTAACAACATTGGTGAAGACTACCTCTACGAGCTTACTACCTACTTGAAGGGACGCAAGTTTGGCGTTATCAACATCTCTAAGAGCGGCACTACCACCGAGACGGCTCTTGCTTTCCGTCTGCTCCGCAAGCAATGCGAAGAGCAACGTGGCATCGAAATGGCTCGCAAGGTAATCGTAGCCGTAACCGACGCTAAGAAGGGTGCTGCCCGCGTAACTGCCGACAAAGAAGGCTACAAGAGCTTCATCATCCCCGATAACGTAGGTGGTCGCTTCTCCGTGCTCACTCCCGTAGGTTTGTTGCCCATCGCTTGCGCAGGTTTCGACATTGAAGCCCTCGTAAAGGGTGCTGCCGACATGGAAAAGCTCACTGCTCCCGAAGTGCCTTTCGCCGAGAACCCCGCTGAGCAATATGCTGCTGTGCGCAACGCACTCTATGCTGATGGTAAAAAGACGGAAATCCTCGTAAACTTCCAACCCAAGCTCCACTACATGAACGAATGGTGGAAGCAACTCTATGGAGAGAGTGAGGGTAAGGATGGTAAGGGCATCTTCCCCGCAGCCGTAGACTTCACCACCGACCTCCACTCTATGGGTCAGTGGATTCAGGAAGGCGAACGCACTATCTTCGAAACCGTAATCTCCGTGGAGAATGCCGAACACACCGTGCTCTTCCCCCACGACGACGAGAACCTCGACGGTTTGAACTTCCTCGAAGGCAAGCGCGTAGACGAGGTAAACAAGATGGCCGAACTCGGCACCCAGTTGGCTCACGTTGACGGCGGTGTGCCCAATATGCGCTTGGTTGTAGAGAAGCTCGATGAGTACCACTTGGGACAGATGATTTACTTCTTCGAGCGTGCTTGCGGTATCAGCGGTTTGCTACTCGAAGTAAACCCCTTCAACCAACCTGGTGTAGAGGCTTACAAGAAGAACATGTTTGCCCTGCTTGGTAAGCCTGGCTACGAGAAAGAAACCGAAGCCATTAAGGCAAAATTGGGATAATCGCCCTAGATAAGGGGAGGCAATAAGTTATTACCCTAATCCCCTTTATCCCCAAAGCATGTTGAAGAGTTTAAAAGTTAACCCACTTAACTTCTAAACTCTTCAACTTTTCACTACACACACGAATGACAATTCAAGAAAATAGAACACCTCACACCGAAACCAAGCCACGAAAGCGCCACCTACGTGCCGTGCTGTTCGACATGGACGGCGTGCTGTTCGACTCCATGCCCTACCACGCTGAGTCGTGGGCCAAGGTGTGCGATGAGTTCGGCCTCCATCTCGACCCCATAGAGGTGTATATGAACGAAGGACGCACGGGTGCCTCCACCATCAACATGCTTACCCAAAAATATTGGGAACGCAATGCCACCAAGGAGGAGATTGAGCAAATCTACAAAGAGAAGTGCCAATTGTTCAACACATTCCCCGAAGCAAAGAAGATGCCTGGCGCACAAGAAGTGCTGCAAGCCGCAAAAGACGCTGGGCTAACCATTGTGGTGGTGACGGGAAGTGGGCAGAGATCGCTGCTCGACCGTCTTGACCATAACTATCCAGGCATTTTCACCCCCGAGCTCATTGTGTCGAGCAAGGACGTGAAACACGGCAAGCCCAATCCCGAGCCTTACCTCATGGGCTTAGAGAAAGCTGGTGTGCGAGCCGACGAGGCCATTGTGGTGGAGAACGCCCCGCTCGGAGTGCGTGCTGCAGTAGCCGCAGGTATCTACACCATAGCCGTCAACACAGGGCCACTGCCCGAAAGTGCACTGCTCGAAGAAGGGGCGAACAAGTTATTCCCCTCCATGCAAGCACTAGCCGATAACTTTAAAAAGCTACAAGCCGAATGGGAAGCATAGAAAAAGCCATCTACAACCGCTCCGAACGATTGCTCGGAGCCGACACCATAACACGCCTAGGCGAAAAGAGCGTCATTATCTTTGGTGTGGGCGGTGTGGGCAGTTGGTGTGCCGAAAGCCTCGTGCGATCAGGCATTAAACGCCTCACCATCGTCGACTCCGACCGCGTGTGCATCACCAACGTCAACCGACAAATCATGGCCACGATGAAGACGGTGGGCATGGTGAAGGTGGAAGCACTCAAAGAGCGACTGCTCAGCATCAATCCCAAAGCCGAAATCACCGCTCTACAGAAGATCTATACGGAAGAAACGGCCGACGAATTTGGCATTGAGAACTACGACTACATCGTGGATGCTATCGACTCTTTGCAAGACAAAGCCCTGCTCATTCTGCGAGCCTGTCGTACGAAGGCCAAATTCTTCTCCTCGATGGGAGCTGCCCTCAAACTCGACCCCACGAAGATTGCCGTGGCCGAGTTTTGGAAGGTAAAGGGATGTCCCCTCGGTGCAGCCTTGCGCCGCCGATTTAAGCACAATAAAACGTTCCCTGCTCGTAAGTTTAAATGCGTCTATAGCGAAGAATTGTTGCCCAACCTAGGCCACAGCCACGCTTGCGGCACAGCGGCCTGCCTCTGTCCCAAAGCCGAGAACGGCCCTGGAGACCCCGAACTGCTCAACCATGAGTGGTGTAGCTCGAAAGCGCAAATCAATGGCAGTCTTTCACACATCACCGCCATCTTCGGCTTTACCATAGCCGGACTGATTATGCAAGATGCGGTGAACAAGGCGGAATAACCCTCTTCTTCCATCTTACCTCATCCCCAACAAGGCTTATGTTGTTTTTCTAGCCTAAGAGCAACATAAGCCTTGTTTTCTTCCTCTCCATAAAGAATTGTGCATGAACGAATTTCTTCAACCCCTTGTCAACATAAAGCCTCAATGGAACGTGCGCACCCGCTACGGCATTTTGCGAGAAGTGCTCACCGTGAGTGTGGACGAACAATTGCAGAGCGTCACCGTGAAGCTCAGCGGTCTTTACGCGAAGATAGATTACCTCATCAAGCAGCACCACATTCGTCAAAACGACCGCAGCCTATCGTTTGCAATGAACGATGTGCGCATTCGCCTAAACGAGTTGCACAAATACACGGATGAAGAGCTACTCAACACCTGGAGCATCGACCTGAGAGCCATAGCCACCTTTGTGGCGCTCATCAGCGGCGAAGAAATTCCCGAAACGCTCAAAGCGCAATTTCCTCGCCACACGCGGCGCATACTCCCCAAACGCTTGCAAGGAAACGACGGGAAGGGATTGTGCTACTTTCGTTGCACCATCGTGCGATGGGACAACACGCACATCTACGCCACCAGAGAGGATACAGACGAACTGGTGCGCATCAACTACATCGAGCCTATCCCCTTCGTGCCGGGCGACTGGACATACTTGCGCAAATGCATGGTGGAGGGAGCGGCTCTCAACGTCATTCGTCCACGCGAGAAGGGGGACGAAATCCTTCCCGAGCTACTCATCTACGCCCCCGACTACCTCATCAACGTTACCTCCGTAACCGATTGCTTCAACGAGGCGGGCATTTCCCCCTTCCACAATCTGCTGAGCCGCCTCAAACCTTTCAATATCAGCGAGCCGCAGTTGATGGGTAACTTTGCTGGACAGTTGCTCGATGAGGTGGTGTACAACGACAAAGACCAGAGCTACGCTGACAGCATGAAGCAATTTTTCGTGAACAATGCCCTCAACATCTTGACCTGCGAAGGCGGCCTTTCACCCGATTTCCACAATCAAGCCCAGCAGCAAAAGCAAAACTTAAAGCTACTGATGGGGAGAAATGGGGAATTGGAACGACAAACGAACCACGAATTTTGGACGGAAGATCTCATTCTTGAACCATCCTTCTTCTCCGACATGCTCGGGCTACAAGGTCGTATGGACTTTCTAGCCCTCAACTATCGCATCATTATTGAGCAGAAGTCGGGAAAGAGCCAATGGAATCCCAATTTCTCAAAGGAGAAATATAGCGGGAGGAAAGAACCTCACAACGTGCAGGTGCTGCTCTACAAAGCCTTGATGCACTACGACTACGAGCAGCTCAACGAGAATGAGATGTATGCCTTTCTGCTCTACTCGAAATATGCCGACGGCATCGATTTTATCAACTCCAACCCCAAATTACTTTTCGAGGCCATCAAGGTGCGCAACCAACTGGCTTGGGCGGAGGAGTGGTATGCAAGGGGCGGAATGCGAGTGTTGGAAACGCTCACCCCCGAGCACATCTGCCCCAAGGCTAGCGGCCCGTTGTGGAAAAAGTATACTCGCCCCCAGATGGAGGAGGTGCTCGCTCCCATTCACCGAGCCTCCCCCACCGAGCGAGCCTATTATTTCCGCTTCATGCAGTTTATTGCCAACGAGCAGGCCTTGGCTCGCATTGGTAATCGCACAAAGGAAAATTCGGGTTTTGCCTCCGTGTGGACTAGCAGCATTGACGACAAGCGAGAGGCGGGAAACATCTATGAAAACCTCACGTTACAAATCGATAATGAAACCGAACGAGTCGACAATGTGACGTTCTGCTTCAGCTCAAGCGACGCCTCGGCAGCTGATGCCGACCTCTCCAATTTCCGCAAAGGCGACATCGTGTTCTTCTATCCTTACACGAAGGGCAACGTGCCCGATGCCACAGCCACCATCGTGTTTCGCTGTAGCATCACCGAAATCACAACCGACCATGTAAGCGTGCGTTTGCGCAATGCGCAAACTAGCAACAAGGTGTTCCAGCATTATAGAGGCTGCGTTTGGGCCATCGAGCACGACTTTATGGAAGCCTCGTTCACCGCTCAATATCGCGGGTTACACAGTTTGCTCACAGCCCCGAAACACCGACGCGACCTGCTACTTGGACAGCGCAGCCCCGAGGTGGACACGAGCCGCCCATTGCTAGGCGATTATAATGGGGAAGAATTTAACCAATTAGTGCTACAAGCGCAACAAGCCCAGGATTTCTACCTGGTGATTGGCCCGCCGGGCACGGGCAAGACCTCTTACGGACTGACCAACCTGCTGAAAGAAGAACTGCTACACAAAGGCACGAACGTGTTGCTCCTCTCGTATACCAACCGAGCTGTTGATGAGATTTGCAGCAAACTCGTAGAGGAAGGCATCGACTTTGTGCGCATGGGCAGCGACTTCAGTTGTGAAGAGGCTTACAAGCCCTACCTCCTCAGCGAGCGCATCAAAGCCATGCCTCGGCCCAACCTGGCAATGGTCAACAATCTGCTCTGCGGTATGCGGGTGTTCTGCGGAACGACCACCTCGCTTTGCAGTGCCCTATCGTTGTTGAAGGTAAAGACGTTCGACTTAGCCATCGTCGACGAGGCTTCGCAAATCTTAGAGCCACACATTCTCCCCCTCCTCTGCGCCACTCGTGAGGGCAACTGCGCCATCCGTCGCTTCGTTTTGATTGGCGACGAAAAGCAGCTGCCAGCCGTAGTGCAGCAAACGGCCGAAGAGTCCGCAGTAACGGACGAGTTGCTTCATCGAATCGGCTTGACCGACTGCCGCCTCTCCTTCTTCGAGCGCATGCTCCACCTTCATGGCTACTGCGCTAACGGCAGCCGCAACGAGCAAGTGTGTCACATGCTCACCCGACAGGGACGCATGCACCACGACATTGCGTTATTTCCTAGCCAAGCCTTCTACGATGGCAGCCTAAGCGAAGTGCCCTTGGCTCACCAAACGGCTCCAACTCCCCCCCTCAATCCTCAGCTGCCTTGGAGCGAACAGCTAATTACGGCTCATCGATTGGCCTTCGTGTCGTGCCAGTCAAACAACGACCCTACGGAGATGAACAAAGTAAACCAACGAGAGGCTACGCTCGTAGCCCAATTGGTGAAACAAGCCTACGAGCAAAGCCCTGAAACGTTCCATGCGCTAAGTTCGGTGGGAGTAATTGTGCCCTATCGCAACCAAATCTCCACCGTGCGCAAGGCTATCAGCCAACTAGGCATTGAGGGACTGACCGACATCACCATCGACACCGTAGAACGCTACCAAGGCAGCCAACGCGACGTTATCATCTACAGTTTCACGGCGAAGAAATCCTACCAATTGGCCTTTCTGAGTAGCAACACTTACATCGACCCCCACACGGGCGACCTCATTGACCGCAAACTGAACGTGGCCATGACGCGTGCCCGCAAACATTTATTGCTCATCGGAAATGCCCCATTACTCGAACAGAATGCCATTTTCTGCGAACTCATCAACTATTGCAAAAAGCAGCATTCCTTCTACGATGCAGACACGCTTATTGCGAACTAAATTCCACTTGCGCCGACGCGGGGACGCGTCGTCCCCAATTTTGTGATAAAATCTTCAAATTCTCTTCAATAAGGATAGCCTTCTCCC